>CAVXJA010000001.1:0-179674 GCA_963762045.1 uncultured Alphaproteobacteria bacterium
TAGTTAATTTTGATTTTTAACTACCAAAATTTAAGAATTTCAATTTGAGATGGACAAGAGACAAAAATCCCATCCGCTACAATCCGCCTATCAGAGCAAAAACAAAGATTCGAACTCCAAACCAAAAAACGTAACTCAACCTTTACCAAGTACTTCCAAATCCGACAAACAGCTCCGAAGTTCGCCCCCGGCAATTTTTACAATCAAGAGATCGATTTCAACCTAACAGGAGAAATTAAAATGGACTCCAGCCAAAAGTACACAAGAGACACCCATCTAGGAGAAGTATACTCCAAGGTCTTAGACAAGGAAAACCGTAACGGGTTCTACAACCAAGGATACTACAATAACTTTAAATATTTTAAAGATAGTCATTCAGAAGATAAAAATTTACCAAAAGCTTTTCAAAAACAGACTGATGCTATGTCTAAAGAGATTGTTGATGCCTCTAGACGCAAATCTAAAGAAAGAAGCAGATCCTACAAAAAGAAAAGAAAGGAAGGAGAAAGAAACAAATATTCAAAAGAAAAATCAAAAAATAAAAAAAAATCTAAAAATTCAAATTTTTCTTCTAGAAATTATAATAGAAACACAGAAATGGCATCAAGCTACAAAAATGATCCAAGCTATGTCAAATCATCAAGATCCAAGTCCAAAAGATCATACAAAAATAAATTTACAAATAACAAAGAAAATAAAAATTATGGTTATGAAGATAAATTCTTCGATTACAACCTCAATAAATCCCCCCAAAACCAAGCAGCGCAAACCAAAAAGAAACAAAATCTCACAAATGACTACAAGAGACTCGATGAGAGCCCAATGAGAATTAAAAATCTCGCAGGATATGAATACAACAATTATTTAAAACCCTTTTATAAAAGAAACAAAAATGATAAAGAAGATAGAAGTTCGATGATCTCTTCAAGAAGTATCGATCTCACAGCAGAGAATGAAAAAATTGGTAATAAAGTGTTTGGAGTTTCTCCATCACCTGCTAGAAAATCTCCCTCAGGGTCAAAAATAAGATCACAAACTTCAAAAATTAAAAAAAGAAATGGAGTTATAGAAAAAGGTCAAAGAAGTTCTAGCAGAAAAAGATTTGGGAGAAGTCCTGCTAATTACGAAAGAGGAACTGCATATGGCCAGTTCTTGCCTGAAAATAGTCCTCATGAAAGCTATATGTTTAAAAATAGCCAAAGAGGCAGACTTGATACTCCAAACTCGAAAAGTCCTGTTCTTTTGAACAATCTTGCGGGAAAATCAGGGATTTCTTTATTAAACCAGTCTAACAACAGCAAGACTTCAAAAATGAGTAATAGAAACTCTTTCTACACCCGAAGAGGAGAAAATTCGCGGGTTAGCCAGGTAATGGGCAAAATTGGATCTCATTTCAACGATTTGAGTAGGACATGGGTCAAGAGCGGACTTCTTGACTCAAGAGAGGATATCTCAACCTTCAGTAATTATTTTCTTACAAGAATATAAAGGAGCAGGTAGAGATATGAGTCAGATTTCTTCCCGACAGACTGCAAAGACTACTCCAATCAGAATGGAAGTAAAAGAAATCAATAAATCTCAAAATTTGGATTCTCTCTTCACCCAAGGCTCTCAGTTCACCTCAAGAGATCAAAAAATCAAAAAAGCTAGTGAATACCAGCTTAAAAAATCTATAGGTAACTTTTAAGCTTAAAAAGGAGAGGGAGCTTATGCAAAAGTTTATAAGGCGGTTCATTTGCCCTCTAACACAAATGTTGCTATAAAATTGTATGAAAAAGACAAATTGAAGTGTAAATATCGCCAGAAGAGCATAAAAAGAGAAATTAAAATTTTATCAAAACTTGACCACAATAATATTGTCAAATTTATAGACTGCTTCTCTACTTCTAATCATATTTATCTAGTGATGGAACTGGTAGACGGGATGAGTTTATATGAACTACTAAAAAAGCAGGAAGAAAGAAGATTAGATGAAGAGAATGCAAAAAAAATAATAAGACAGGTACTTAAAGCCCTAGCCTACTGTCATTCCCGATCTGTTACTCATAGAGATATAAAACTCGAGAATATAATAGTTTCAAAATCCGGAGTTGTAAAAATAATTGATTTTGGTTTTTCTACCTGTATTTCAAATGAAAAAAAGGTGAAGATGTTTTGTGGTACCCCGAGCTACATGGCTCCTGAGATCGTGCAAAAACAGGCTTACTGCGGACCTCCTGTTGATATATGGGCGGTAGGAGTACTGCTTTACGTGTTGCTTTTCAGGCAGATTCCCTTTCCGAGGTAATTTTTTTCTTTTTCCTAGGTTCTACCGATAAAAAACTGTTCAATCGGATCTCAACCTCTGAGATTAGGTACAAGTATCAATTCAGCACCAAAGTGAAGAACACGATAGAAAAAATGATGAGCAAGAAGTCAGAAGATCGTCCAACATCTTTCCAAGTAATTTTTCTTTTAAAAAAAGTTATTAAAAGCAGATTCTTATCTAAAAGGAAAAAGATAGAATCGGTTCAAAACAAACTTCAGAAAATTATCAACAATCCTATGAAAAAAAATCTACTGAAAGCAAAAGAGCTAAAGAAGAGATGCAGAGAAATCTCACCGCCTCGGAAAGAATTAGTGCTCGATATTATGAGAAGCTTTTAGTAAATGATCCAAAATGTGGAGAAGGGAGCTATAAAAATACAAAAAGTAGCAGAAGAAAAAGAGAAACTCCTCAAGATAAGTATAGCAAGTATGAAAATTCAAACAAAAGAAAAGAAAAATCTAGAAGCACTTCTAGAACGAGAGTTAGAAATAATTACAAAATTTGGGATGAAACTGGGCATGGGAGAAGGACAGATAGAGCTTTTGATAATTTGAGATAATTTGTGCTTTTGTGCGAATTGTGGTTTTATTTAACTAAAGAAGAAAATCATTTATTTGATTTTTTTTTACTATTTAATAAATTAGAAAATTTACACAAAAAAATTTGTATATTTGAAAAAATATACAAACTTTAATCATTTTAATATCCTTTCTTATTATTATTAGTTTTAAAAAATTTTTTCCACTAAAAATCTTCAATAAAAAAAAATTTTTTTCTGATACTTAAGCAACTTAATGATTCTAGCTGTTGCCTGAGTTTCAACTTTAGCATAATTCAGTATATCCTCTTGTATTTGCACTTGGGGAACTTCTCGTAGATTAGCTTTCAATTTAACGAATGTATTTTTAGCTTCTGCATATTGAGAATTTTTATAATATAAATTTCCTAGTTCATAATCTACTTTAAATATTTCCATATTCTTATTTTGATTATTATATAACTTTTCTAGTAAAGCCTTTTGTAATATTTTACACCTAATAGCTTCTTTAAAATTAGCATCATTCTCATATTTCTTACAGGCTGTTGCTGCTGATAAAATTTCTTTCTTTATTTCTTCTTCTAATTTACTCATTCCCTTTAATCCTCCTTTAGTTATTAAGCTGAATTTTTAGCTAATTCATTATTGCATATTTTAGCCACAATGCTAATCTTATTTTGCTAAGTGATTAAATATAAATTTTTCATACTGATAATAAATCTATAATTTGCCATTAACTTTTCAAAATATAAATTATAAAAAATATATTTTTATTGTTGACACATAATAAATGAATAATGTACACTGAAGTCTGTACAAAAATCATAATCAACTAACTACAGAGAACTTCTATGACGCAAATTCCTTTTTATTCTTGCAATGTTGCTGCTGGCTTCCCTTCCCCTGCTGACGATCACATCACTAGCTATTTGGATCTAAATGAGCATGTTATAAAGCATAAAAGTGCAACTTTCTTTTTCCGTATGCAAGGAGAATCCATGGTAGGCAAGCTAATTTCACCGGGAAATTTATTAGTCGTTGATCGTAGCTTGCAGCCCAAAAATGGGGATATTATTATTGCAGAGCATGAAGGCCAATTTATTGCTAGGCAAATTAAATCTCGCTTTACGCTGCATAAAGAATATATAAATAGCCAAAAATTAAATGATTATTACTTATGCTCTGGTAGTCCAAATTTTCCTGATATTAAATTAGATGAGAATAGTTCTTTTAAAATTTGGGGAGTAGTAAGCTGGGTGCTTAATGATCTAGCCTCAAATAATGTTGAATCTAATTACATGAATGCTAATTGATCAAAAAAAGGGAGTTTTTGCTCTGGTAGATTGCAATAATTTTTTTGCATCTTGTGAAAAATTATTTAACCCGGCGGTAAGTGCGAAGCCTGTCGCCGTGTTATCTAATAATGATGGCTGCATTATTGCTCGCTGCGACAGAGTGAAAAAACTTGGAATTCCTATGGGCGCTCCTGTATTTAAATATCAAAAGCTTATAACTGACAACCAGGTTCAATTATTTTCCTCAAATTACAAATTATATGCTGATATGTCCAGCCGCTTTAATCATTGCCTTAGTATGCTTTGTAGTCAAGTTGAAATATATTCTATAGATGAAGCTTTTATCTATATAGATACAAGTAATTTGAGTGATCAATTCTTATATAGCTATTTTCAAGATATTTATGACAAAATTGAAAAATGGATTGGCATACCAATATCTATCGGGATCGCTAAAACTAAGACATTAGCTAAGCTTGCAAGCGAAATAGCAAAAAATCAGCAGAGAAGCCGAATATTTCACTTTAATGAAGTTTGCCTGCGAAGTAATATTCTCGCTCGCTTTCCAGCCGGTGAGATTTGGGGGATAGGGAGAAAAAATGAAAATAAGTTTAAATTGCTTGGTATAAATAACGCCATGCAAGTCAGAGATATGGATCCTAAGCTTGCCCGAAAAGTCTTCAGCGTTATTGGAGAGCGTTTAATTTATGAGCTTCGTGGCGTTTCTTGTCTTGATATTGAAGATATTGAATCTTCCAAAAATATAACGGCATCAAGGTCTTTCCCGAGTGACATAGCAGATATAGAAATAATTGGAGAAGCTGTGGCTTCTTTCATAGCTAAAGCTGCTAGGAAATTGCGCCGGCAAAATCTAGTCTGTAGCAATGTAGGAGTTTTTCTTAAATCAAATAGATTTAAACGCAGCAACAATAGGGGGCAGTATTACTGTAATAGTAAAATAGTGAATTTAGACTTTCCAACAAATGATAATATCCAATTAGTTAAGCTTGCTAAAAAGATTCTTAAGGAAATTTATAATCCAATTTATGCTTATAAAAAAGCTGGTATCATGCTCCTTACCACTTCATCTATAAATTATCAAAATCAAAGCTTGCTAGGCGCGAATACTAATGATGCGCATTCTAAACTTTTTGAGGTTATAGACAATATTAATAATAAATATAATAAAGAGCTAATCTCGCTTTTAGCGCAAGGAGTAAAAAATACGAAAAAAAATTGGGCTTCTAAATGCGATAAAAAATCTTTCGAATATACCACTAACTGGGCTGAAATACCTATAGCCAACTGATATATATAGCCCCTCCGCCAAAATTGATAATTGATAAAATACAGCAAAATGGCTAATTTTAAATATTTTATTATAGCATAATTTTTTTTAATCGAGAAATTTTGTGATTATTTGTCGGTTTTTGGCTAATTTTGCCTATGTTTATAGCGTTTGGGTGATAGATTTTGTTAAAGAATAAGCATCGTTTGTTTCTATAGTCAATTAACTTGAAGTTGGGATTTGGAAGTAGGATACTATAACATCATACAATTTATCAAACCACTATACTCATCTCATGTTCAATCTAAATGACTATAGCTATTAAAACTCAGATTTTTTTAATTGGGTCGACGCTGCTAACTTGCTTGCTGCCTTCTATGCCGCTTTAGCTTTGTTGTTTAAAGAATGATTGCGAATACAACTTCTTTAGCTTTCTCAATAAATTTTGCTTTTTTGTTGTTAATTTGAGCGCATGATTTATAGTGAATTACATAATGTAGTAACTTCTCTTTTTATAGAATTTATATGGTTTAGTTAGCTTTTTTTTAAGTTAGCTAAATATTCTGGTGATAGCTTTGTAAGTTTCGATAACTCCGCTATAGAACTACCATTTTTTAGCATCAGTTTTAGCATTTGCTGCTGGCCAATTTCAATGCCTTTCTGCTGACCTCTTTGCTCACCAATTTCAATACCTTTCTGCTGGCCTCTCTGCTCACCTCTTTGCTCACCAATTATAATGCCTTTATCATAACCTTCTTCTAGATATGCATCTGCTATACTTCTCATAACTTTACCTTCTTTGTTATTTGTTATATTATGCTTTATTATACTTACAAATTCATCTCTTTTACTATCTGCTATCTTTACACTAGCATACCATATTATGCTTTTTAAGTAAATATAATTCATCCCCGCATCTTGCCTCAGCGCTTCTTTCATGGTCTCTAGCATTAGCTTTAATGTTTCTAATATATTTGGCTTATGGGCATTCTTGAGCATATATAAAAATAAATTTAAATGCTTATCTTGGCCAAGTTTCTCATTATCCATAGCTTGCAGATCAATTAAATTATATTTAAGCAAATTATCTGCAGCTTCTGCTCTTTTAAACATGTCATGCATCGATAATGGTACATTATATTTTACTTTTCCATTATAGATTACCAACTGAATTACTTCCGGTAAATATTTCTTTATTGCTTCTTTATTTATATCTTCCTTTTTCTTTTGGTGCAAATTCACATGTTTTTCAAGCAGCAACACGCTATATTTAAGGAGTCTAAAAGCGATCAAAGGATCTGGCTCAGACTGACTCTCAAGCAAACAATACACAAAGGCATGGTCTTCTTTACTGCTCTTATCTATGGCTCTATTATCTTTGTCATTACTCTCTCTAAGCTTTACCTTAAATACTAAATCGCTATATCTGTGCTTTAGCGCCTCTTCAACATAGCTTTCTTTGGCGGTAATGATTGGCTGCGTTAAATCCACTCTTGCTTTAAATTCATCAGGTAAATACTCTTCTAAAAACTCTCTGCACGCAAGTTCGTCACATAAAACCTTCTTGACCAATGCATCATGCTTTAATTTAGCCTTTGGTTTTATATTTTTACTAGTCTTACTAGATTTTTGCTCCGATATTGCTGAGTCTGATTCAGGTTTTCCTTGATTTTCCTCATTTTGCATACTTGCCCTTTTTGTACTTATTTTCCTTCTATTTTTCTATTGGCATTTTTTTACTAATCCATAAGATTTATGAGCTATTCATAGCATTTTATTATGGATTATTCAATACTTTTTTCCTTCAATCCTTTTTATACACTAGCACTCCAATAGTTTTGACGCGGGGGCTATATAGTCAATGACTATTAGGGGTCCCGAGTAAGCGAGTGCCTTGCGCGGTAGGGCGCTGGGTATATAATATTCACTCATTACTTCAACGGAGGGCCTCAATTTTATTGGCTGTAGTTAATTAAACCAAGGCTTCCTGTAAGAGCAAAAATAGAGCGAAGCCTACGTAAGCGCGCTCCGCGCAAAGCGGCGCTTTGTCCGCACGTATGAGGGGCATCAATATTATTATTGACTATGGCACTGTTACCAAAGTCATAGTTAGTGCAAATATCTTACTTTTTCTTATTCCTTAAATTAACATCATATAATAGCTTATTAATCGTTAGATTATACTTGGCTAAGTCATGTGTTGCCTTAGCGCCTTCCTTTGGCTCCATACCAATTTTGTTTAAAAAACTCTTAGTATGGCTTGGTAAGTAGGTAACTTTAACTTTGGCAACTCCATTTTTTCTAAAGCCTAATAGCTTAGCTGATTTCTCAGAAACATCGATCTCTCTATTTTTCACAAAAGGACCACGATCATTAACCAGCAAGATAATTGATTTTCGGTTTTCAAGATTAGTCACCCTCACAAGTGAAGGAAGTGGCAAAGTTTTATGCGCTGCTGTCAGAAGGTTTTTATTATATATATCTCCATTAGCAGTCTTATTGCCATGAAAACCGCATTCTCTACCATACCAAGAAGCATATCCAGTCGCGCTATAAAACCGATAATTTTTTGGATAGTAGGTTCTACCCTTAATTTTATATTTTTTGCCAATTTTATAATGCCCCATATATTGAGTATTATAATTATCCGGCACCTTAGCATATTTAACTTTTCTATGCTTAATTGGGCCTGAGCTACATGCTAGAACAAAAAAGCTCAAAAATAAAAGATATAGGATTTTATAATGTTTCATAGATTAAGCCAAAAGCAAATGTTATTGGCAATATTAAAATAAATTACCAAAATGATTTTTTAGGTAGCACCTATCTCTCATCGACTAAATCACGTTCAAGCTCATTTACATCCTCATGATACGGATTATGATCTCTCCTGACTTCTTTTTGAATTTGTCTCACCTTAGGTTTATCTGCATAAGCAGGAGCATCGGCGCTGTAAACGCTATCATCAGCTAGCTCAGGCTTAGGAGGTAATACTTTAGCGTAATTGATGACTTCTTTAACCTTATTAACATTAGCTGCAATTTCACTCACTAACCTTAATTCTTCCATAGATCTTGCTAAACCAAAAATATAAACTCTATCTTTTTCAGTTAAAATACTGAAATTAACTGACTTAATACCTTTAGTAATCATCATTTTGGTTTTTATCTGACTAGTGATTAAGGCATCACGAGTATATTGCATAAGGTCAAAATAATCAGCATTCTTATTAACTCTTAGTTCGTTAATAACTTCTTTAACACCCTCAACCTGCCATACCAAATCTACAATAAATACAATATCAGCTTGAGTTTCAACTTGCCCCGTTAACATTACCGCCGCATTAATAACTTCAATATTAATTTTACTATAATATTTTCTCATGCCTTTTTTTGCTATTTTTGCTTTGATATTAGCAGATAAAGTTAGGTCATTGACTGTATCTTTAGCTGATCTATCTTTTGCAAAGGCTGTTGCTGAAGCTGCTGTGCCTGTAAAAATAGCTGGATAGCAACCACTTAAAATTAAGCTTAAAAAGATAACTAATATTTCACTCTTATATTTCAGTAATTGATTCATTTTGACCTTGATAAATTATATAATTTTTTAATTTCACTAATATGATATACATAGTTAATTTAGTATTTAAGTACCTAGTTGGAACTAATAGAGCGCTGCCTATTATGCCCGGCCCTGAAGATAGTAGCTCTTCGCTGGACAAAAAAGTTATTAACTATAATATAGCAAATTATATATTTATAAAATTAAAAGGCAATTTAAAAATAACACTCTATAAATTAATTTAGGGCGTTATAAATTAATTTATAAGATTTTTTTGAAACTATACTCAAATAATTATTGGCTATGAGAAGAATTTATAAATAAATTGGAGGCCAGAGCCGGAATCGAACCGGCGATAGAGGATTTGCAGTCCACGGCATTACCATTTTGCTACCTGGCCTAAAAAAATAGAAAATTATTTATTATTTTCTAATTCCAAGCTTACTTATTATCTCTTGATATCTATTAAAATCAACAGCTTTAAGATAATTAGTTAACCTTCTTCTTCTACCCACAAGAACCAGCAAGCCTCTTCTTGTAGAGAAATCATGAATATTAATCTTCATATGTTCTGTAAGATTCTTGATACGCTCTGTTAATATAGCAATCTGAACTTCTGGTGAACCTGTATCATTTGCGCTTGCAGCGAAAGATTTGATAAGTTCTTGTTTTTTTTCTACTGTAATCGACATCGTAAAATTACTCCTAATAAATTTTTTATAAAAAAGATTCCATATTTAAAAACACTCTTTTAGAAACGAATTCAAATATCATATCCTCATTTTCAACTAAGTTTATACCACTTACGCCTGCGTCTCTTTGATAATCATGTTTGATAGTCCCGATCGCAACTAATAAATCATCTTGCGCAAATCTACATTTCATTTGAAATATAACATTTTCTAATGAACCGCTTAGATCAATATTTTCTAAGCATGTTGATTTTAAAAATATCTTCTTACCTTGCACAATTTCAAGAGCCTGCTCAGCGTTAATCTTAATCACCGGGATGTCGCCCAGCACGCATTCAAGATTCATGATATTATCATAAAAAACTTCCCTAGCCTCAGACCAGTCGCCATCAATAAAATTATCGATTGCAATTGAATCTATGTTTGAAAAATTCCCTACCCTAGTTCTGCGCAATTCTAGCACATATCCTAAATTTTGCAAGCTAAAAGATACATCTTCGGCCAGCGTCCTTACATAAGTACCTTTAGAGCATTCGACTTTTAATGTATATTGGCCTAAGATTTCATCATAATTCACTAAATCAAGCGCGTAAACATGAACCTTGCGCGCCTTCATTTCAAAATCTTGCCCAGCGCGCGCTAAGCTATAAGCCCTTTGTCCATCTATCTTAAGAGCCGAATATTTAGGAGGTATTTGAGATATTTCACCAATAAAATTCTGACAAGCATTTTTTATTTCATCAATATTAGGAAATTTTTTATCAACTTTATCTATAATAATACCAGCACTATCTCCCGTATCAGTCTTCGCACCTAGCTGCACCTTGAAAATATATTCTTTGCGAGCATTAATAAGAAAGTCAATCAATTTAGTTGCTTTACCAATAGCAATTGGCAAGACCCCTTCCGCCTCCACATCCAAAGTGCCGCTATGCCCCACCTTTAAACCTTTAAAAGATTTTTTCACTAATGCAACAGCCTTAGCTGAACTGATCCCGCGCATTTTGTAAATGTTAAGCCAACCAGAATCTTGCTTAAGTTTTTTAGACATTAAATTTGCATAAAAATTAAAAGAGAAAGCAAGGCCGCAACTACGCAATATGGCAATTGGCTGTTAAAATGCTCCATATGATTACACCCGGCTCCAGTTGAAGATAATATAGTAGTATCCGAAATTGGTGAGCAATGATCGCCAAACACCGCTCCGGCTAAAACTCCAGCTATTGTAACAGGTAAAACTTCCAAATCATATTGCAGGCATAATTCACTTACAATAGGTAGCAATACTGAAAAAGTTACCCAGCTTGTTCCAGTAAGGATAGACATACATCCAGCTGCAATAAAGGCTACTGCCGGTAAATTACTTGAAGTTATAACACTTGAATGCATTAATGATGAAATATAACTACCTACATTAAGCTCAGACATAGAATATGAAAAGACCCAAGCAAGTACTAAAATTTTTATAGCAGATGACATAGTGCCATAACCCTCAACATTGAGCTTTACAAAGGCACTTATTTTAATTGGATGAAAATAGCAAGCTATGGCAATCCCAACAATGCTACCCATGAATAAGGAAATTCCGAGTTTAATATTGCTAATTATATCAAGCATAGAAAATTCAGCTGATCTCTCGCTGCCATAATAACCACTAAGCATCATGAATATTAGCGCAAAACCGAATAAGCCAAGTAACCCCCCAAAAGCTGAATATAATTTGTCTTTGCTAAAAGAGATACTAGTATTCCGAGAAACATCACTATCTTTATTATCAATAAGCGCTTCTTTAGATTTTTTTTCATAACGGGCCATTAGCGGAAAATCAAAATTAGTAAGGCTTACAAATAGTAATATCCCTAAGCTTATTATCGAGTAGAAATTATAGTAAGCCGAACTAATGAATAATTCAAAACCATTACTATAACCAGGAATTTTGAGATTTGTTATAGTATTATCTAAAACATTAATAATTACCGCTCCCCAGCTTGAAAAAGGCACTAATATACATACTGGAGCAGCTGTAGTGTCTAGATAATATGCAAGCTTTTGCCGGGATATACCTCTTTTGTCAAATAACCCTTGAGCCGCAGCTCCTATGGCTAAGCTATTAAAATAATCATCAATAAAACATATTAATCCAAGAAAGAAAGTGCTGAGCTTAGCGTGCTTGTTTGATTTAATGTTGTTATTTAATATATTTGCAATAATTTCAATGGCTCCAGAATGATTTAGAACTACAATTAATGTTCCTAGCATCCATAAAAATAATAAAATCAATATATTATCCCAGTTAACTCCGCCCTCTCTCATAAAGCCCGAAAGCATATGGTCAATAATTATCTGAATAATATTTTTGTCAAATAGAAAGGACTGTAAAATAATTGAGGTTAATATTCCAGCAAGCAATGCAGGGACCGCTCGTTGATTAATTAAAACTACTATGAACGTAACTATTGAGGGTAATAATACGCACCAATTGGATATAGAAAGATAGTCAAACATACTTAAGTGAATTTATAAGGATAATAAAAAAAATGATCTAAAGGAGATTTGTGTAAAATATGAATTACTGATCAGAAATTTTTTGACGATAAAATTCTTCGCCAATTGCAATTTCTTCACGACCATTTTTCACACGCCATTTATTGGTATCACGCAGTGAAAATATGCAACCGCAATATTCCTGTTTATAAAATTGCTCTTCTTTAGCAAGGTCATACATACGTTTAGATCCGCTAACTTCATCTCCTTCATCTTTTTTGCGCCAATTGTAAGTCCAATATTTCATATTTTCATAAAATGATGCAGCTAATATTCCTGATCTATTAATTTGATTCATATCCTTCCAACGCGAAATTCCAAGTGATGAACTAAAGATATCAAAGCCATTTTTGCTTGCATAATCTGCTGTTCTTAAGAAACGCATATCAAAACACATGCTGCATCTATTTCCCCTTTCTGGATCATTTTCCATACCTTTGGCCTTAGCAAACCATTCCTGAACATCGTAATCGGCATCAATGAATTCAATGCCTAATTTGTCAGCAAATCTTTTATTTTCATTTTTGCGAATTTCATATTCTTTTTTAGGGTGAATATTAGGATTATAAAAAAATAAAGTTAAATCTATCCCACTCTTATGCATTTTTTCGATAGGAGGACCAGCACAAGGAGCGCAGCAGCAATGCAGCAATAACTTATTGCTTGAGCTTGGTAATATAAAGTTAATTTCTTCTAAATTAAATTCAGGTTGCATGCGCTAATTTCTCATCTTCTTTTACTTTCTCTTTGCCATAATCAACTTGAGTTAAATCGATTTTGTAAGTTTCTTTGTAAAAGAATAAAGCTATTAGACATACAAGTGACAGCGCAGTTAAATAATAAGCAAAAGATATTTGCTCTCCTGTATATTGATATAAAACAGCACCAATCATAGGAGCTGTGCCACCAAAAATAGCCGCGCTTAAATTATATGATATAGCAACTCCTGTAAATCTAACTCTCGTTGGAAATAATTCCACAAGCAATGTTGGAACTGGCCCCATATAAGCGCCTACTATAGCAGAAAATAATATTTGTGACAAGAGAGCTATTTCAAAATTCATGCTATGCAAAGCTATAAAGGCTGGATAGATCGAAATTATTAATACCAAACTTGAAGCTACAATCACGTTCTTACGGCCGTATAAATCTGATATATAAGCCGATATAGGGAATATTATTGACATGCTAATTAATGTTGCCGCCAGCGTCAGGCAACCTTGACTTTCATTATATCCAAGTGTGGACATATAGCTTTTTATATATACAGTGCACGTATAAAATGGTGCCGTAACGTTAATATAGATCAATATACCCATTAAAACTGATGACCAATGTTTCGTGCAAGTTTCCCTTAGTGGAGTTCTCGATAATGCACCAGCCGCTTTTGCAGCTTTATATAGAGGGCTTTCAGATAAATGCGTTCTTATATATAATCCAACCAATCCTATGCCAAGCCCTAGAACGAATGGCACTCTCCATCCCCAGCTATATAACTCTTCTTCAGTTAAAGCATAGCGGAATAAATTAGCGACAACTAGCCCTAGCAACATTCCTAAGCACATACTCACAAATGAAGCACTACCTGCAAGCCCACGTGATTCTTTTGGAGAATGTTCAACAATATAAGAGATACATCCTGTGAATTCTCCGCCAAGAGAGAAGCCTTGCAAAAGCCTTATTATTACTAAAATAATTGGAGCTACTATACCTATATCCTCGTAAGATGGTAAAAGCCCAATCCCTGCTGTTGGAACCGCCATAAGGAGAATACCAAGCACAAGCGCAATACGCCTGCCAAATTTATCGCCAATATGTCCGAATAATATCCCACCAAGTGGTCTTATAATAAATCCGGCTGCAAAAACGGCGAAAGTTAATATATCCGTTAAAGGGGATGGGGGGAAAAATTTCATCCCAATAATACTTGCAAACTGAGCATAAAGGGCATAATCATACCATTCAAGAGCATTTCCAATCATGCCGGATATTATAATTTTTTTCACTTTAGCTTCCTCCCTAGGATATTATAAGTATCAAATATTACATAATTATTTTTGCAGATTTTAATTAAGCTTGCAAAGATATTAAACTTTTTTGCTTAAAATTTAATATAAGTATGGCTTAATATCTTATATATATTATAATTTTATAAGATGAATTTAGCTAAATTTTGATTTTCAACTAATGGCTCTAGTTGCTCCTGAACAAATTTTGCATTAATAACTATCTTTTTCTGACCATCTTCACCAGCTTTGAAGCTTATGTCTTCAAGTAGTTTTTCAAGAATTGTATGCAATCTTCTAGCACCAATATCTTCAATTTCATTATTAAATTTAATTGCATTATCCGCTATTACTTCTATAGCATCTTTCGTGAATTCTAAAGTTACTTTTTCAGTTCCAATTAGGGCAATATATTGCTTAATTAAACTCGATTCTGGCTCAGTTAATATCTTAATTAAATCATCTTTTGTTAAGGACTTTAGCTCTACCCTTATTGGTAAACGCCCTTGAAGCTCTGGTAATAAATCTGAAGGTTTTGCAATATGGAAAGCACCAGAAGCTATATAAAGTATGTGATCCGTATTAACTGGTCCATGTTTTGTTGAAACCGTGGTTCCTTCAATTAAAGGTAATAAGTCACGCTGCACTCCTTCACGGCTAACCTCACCGCCCCTTGCATCGTTCCTAGTTGCAATTTTATCTATCTCATCCAAGAAAACGATACCATCATTTTCTACAGCGCTTAAAGCTTGAAGAGTTATTTTGTCCATATCGATCATTTTTTCTGATTCTTCAGATGTAATAATATTAAGAGCTTCTTCAATATTGAGTTTTTTAACTTTTGTTTTATCACCTCCAAGAGCTTTTCCAAGCATATCACTTACATTAAGTATTCCCATTGAAGCGCCAGGCATGCCAGGTATTTCAAAACTATTATTACTTTGAGGATTATGCGCAACAGCAATTTCAATCTCACTAGAATTTAAAATCCCTTTATTGATTTTCTCTCTAAATTTACTTCTAGTTTCATCGCTAGCGGTTTTACCAACAACAGAATCTAATATTCTTTCAATTGCTTTAAGCTTTGCTTGCTCTTCAACAGCAAGTTTAGCTTTATTCTTATGCTGCTGAATGGAAATCTCCACTAAGTCCCTAATTATTGATTCAACATCTCTACCAACATAACCTACTTCAGTAAATTTTGTAGCTTCAATTTTTATAAATGGAGCTCCAACAAGTTTTGCAAGCCTTCTTGCAATTTCAGTTTTACCAACTCCTGTTGAGCCGATCATAAGGATATTTTTTGGTGATATTTCAGAGCGCATTGGCTCTTCTATTTGCATTCTACGATATCTATTTCTAAGCGCTATAGCTACAGATTTTTTTGCCTGACTTTGCCCTACAATGAATCTATCAAGTTCAACAACTATTTCAGCTGGGCTTAAACCCATTTTATTTTTATCTTGCATGTAATACTAGCCTTATTATTTATTTTTTAACTTTTTCAGTTATAATATTATGATTTGAAAATACACATATATCGCCCGCAATATTCATTGCTTTTTTTACAATTTCCTCAGCGCTCAGATTATTTTCAAATGATAAAATGCCCCTTGCAGCTGAAAGCGCAAAATTACCACCTGATCCAATCGCAGCAACGTTATGTTCAGGCTCAATCACATCACCCATGCCAGAAATAACTAACATATTATCTTTATCCGCCACAATCATCATAGCTTGCAATTTACGCAGATATTTATCACTACGCCAATCTTTAGCAAGCTCAACAGCGCTTCTAACTAATTGGCCCGAATGCTTATCTAATTTTTCCTCTAAACGCTCAAATAATGTGAATGCGTCCGCCGTAGATCCTGCGAATCCGGCAACAATCTTACCATCCATCAGAGTTCTAAGTTTCCTAGCGGTAGCTTTCATAACTGTGTTACCAATTGACACTTGCCCATCAGAAGCAATAACCACTTCATTGCCCTTTTTAACGCAAAGAATCGTTGTTGCATGTATTTTGAAGTTTTCATCCATAAAAACTATACTATTATTTAAAATTTATTATTTTACTATACAATTACAGTAAAATGTATTAATGAATATATTATATAAATTTAAAAATTCAAGGCTAGCGTTAAAAAATATGTATATTTATTGTGTTTATAAAAATAAGTCTGATTCAGAAGATTTAAAATATATCAGGAAAAGCACTAGCTTTTATGCAGGTTTTTTTGATGTTCTATGGCTTATATATAATAGGTTATGGAAATATACCCTAATATTTTTATGCTTGAAATTTACTGCCTATTTTTTAATCCAAAATTCAAATATTCCAAATATAATTTTTAATATTGCTAATTTTATTTTTTTCTATATTTTTGCAAGTGATATTCTTGAACATAAATTTGCAAATAACAATTTTGATTTATATGACATTATATATGCAAATAATGAAGAAGAAGCAGAACTTAAGCATATCATGAGGCAAAATAATATAAATAAACTAGGAGAACTAAATTATGGAAATATTAATTAACAAATTAGAGCATGGTGAAAACCTAGATTTGCCTAAATATCAAACTGAAGAAAGTGCTGGTTTTGATCTTATGGCAGCAATTGATGATGCAATATCGATAAAACCTGGCATGCGCGCACTAATTCCAACTGGCATTTCGATATCAATCCCAAAGGGGTATGAGGCGCAAATTCGCCCTAGATCTGGCCTTGCATATAAACATGGTATAACAATTTTAAACGCACCAGGCACAATTGATAGTGATTATAGAGGAGAGATCAAAGCTTTGCTAATTAATCATGGGGATGAAGATTTTGTCATTACCAGGGGCATGCGTATAGCGCAAATGGTTATAGCGCGTCATGAGCAAGCCTTGATTAAAGAAGTGGAATTACTTGAAACTACTGCGCGCGGTTCAGGCGGCTTTGGCTCAACTGGCTTATAAATTAACTATATATAGATTAGCCCTGCTTTATGGCGCTTACTAATTGATCATATTTATAGGGCTTAGAGAGATAAGTAAAATTATATTCCACAAGATCTGGATATTCTGATTTCATTGCTGTGAAAGCCTCGTGATCGTAGCCGCTGTGAAAAATAATATTTAATTTATCTA
Organism: uncultured Alphaproteobacteria bacterium; assembly: GCA_963762045.1. Classification (GTDB taxonomy): domain Bacteria; phylum Pseudomonadota; class Alphaproteobacteria; order Rickettsiales; family Rickettsiaceae; genus CAVXJA01. Next base: position 17,370 of record CAVXJA010000001.1, read on the forward strand.
AAGGGCTAATTTTACCTATCTCACTTATTAATTCAAAGCCATTCAAGTCTGGTAAGGTTATGTCAACTATAACAGCGGCAACATTGCTTTTATTAGCCTTAAAATAATCTAATGCTTCAGCTGAATTATAAGCTGATATTAAATTATATTTTGTATATTCAGATATTATAAGTTCAAGAGCATTATGACTTACTTGCGCATCATCCACGAATAATATGCTTGGATTTTTATTTGAATTAATCATAGTTATTAAGTTTTTAACAAGTTTTATATTAATTTTATTAATAAAAGTTTAATCAGGTTTGTTCAATAAGCAATATAGTCCCATTAGATTAGCTTTAAGAATTAAGGATTATACCTAGATATTGATAAGCAAACCTGAGTTAAACTACTATTTTAAATTATTAATTTTAATTAGCATAATTTATATATCTGTTGATGTCTAGTAAAAACTAATATAAGTTATATTATTTATTAATTAGCTAGCATAAATTATTTACAAAATTATTAATTAAATGTTAATTAATAATTAACATTTATATTAATTAATGATACTATTTATTATAGGATGATAACTAATCTCCTAAATTTAATTTAACTATTTTAAATTTTCAATATGTCTAAACAAAATTCTCCTTTAATTCAAACTACTAAAGCAAAATCTTTTAATGATTCACTTGATGATAGCGTTACATCAAAAAACTTAAGCCCCATGACCGACAGAAGCCTGAGGCCCACTAAATCATTCAGCGAGGCTGAAGAGAAGATTCATAAAAATAAATATTTTAATGATTTGCCAACAGGTAAAAGTAAATTATTACAATTTATGAAAAGCTATGCAAGTACGAGTTTTTTAAATGATTCGCTGGATAATAAACATGAAGAATATATTACTAAATCACTTTTGCATATTAAAAGTTATAGTAAGTTAGAGCCCACGGTAAGCAATCTCAAACATTTAGAATCTTTACAAAATTTACTGATAAATAATAAGAAATATGATGCAGCCGCACAAATATCATACCTGCTCCTAACCAGATTTGAAAATATGCCTGATGATGTTTCTGCAAACCAAAATTTGCATATTTATTATAAAGCTTTAGCTTACATTAATTTATCTAAAATTAAACTTGCAACTGAAACATCTCAAAAACTAGCAGCTCAATATATTGACTTAGCCTATAATTCTATTCCTGAAGATATGACTTTTGATGATAAAGATACTAATTTGCTTAATTTGTTTGCTAAGATTACATTAGCAGAGCTGAAAATAATGCAAAAATATATTTTACAAAAAGATTTTAAATATTCTAAAGATGAGTTTAAATATATTTTAGGTGGTTACGAAGATTTATTAAACAATATTTATAACTTTATCTTCTTTACCAACGATACTAGCACAAAAGATATTATTATAAAATATGAAATTATTAAAGATTTCATATTTATTATTACTTCGGTTGGAAATTATTATATGCAAAGTGAGAATGACCATAGAACTGTAGTATCTACATTTAGTGAAGCTTATAAATATTTAGAACTATTACATAGCAAATTGAACGATGATTTAAAATTTATTCAAAGGGTAGACCCTACTGATAAAGAACTTTATCTAAAAATTTATAAAGTTGATAATAAATTAAAAGAAGGTATTACGCTCTTTTCAGAAATCTTAGGCGATCATTATAATAACTTAGGAAAGGGCTTACAACTTAGCCACAATTACAACAAAGCTTTAAATAGCACCGATGATCCAATTACCAAAGCATTTTTGCATTTAAAGATAGTAGCAAGCTATATAGATAATGATAATATTACTCCAAGTAATATTGGTAAACATAGCAATAATATTAAGTATGCCAATGATATTTTAAAAAGCATTTATATCAAAGGAAAAATAAATGATATCTTATCTACTGATCATAATGAGGAAGAAATATCAGCTGAAGATTTGCTCATACATAATAGTAAAATTAAAGCCTTGGCTCATTCAATAAGTGAATTAGCAGCCAAATTAATTGAATTAAATCGAAGCTTCCCGATCGATAGCCCAAAAAGCAATCATATTGAAAGCGAAAAAACTGATGATTACGAAGAAGATAATTTAAATCCTGAATATATATTAGGGTTAATAGTAAATGAACCATTCTTTGAGCTTTGATATTCAGCAATATTACAAATTTTTAATAAAAATTAATGGTATGAAAATTTTAAAAAAAACTTTGAATAATTTGTAAAACAGTTTATAACTAATCCAAAATTATTATTATAATTAGGGGTAAGTTAAGATAAGATGGATAATAGATTAAAATTATATTTCTCAGCTGTAGGATGGTTTATATTAAGCTTACTTAGCAGCAGCGCTAATGACATTATTGCAAAATATTCTGGTCATAGACTTCATAGCTACGAGATAACTTTTTTAAGATTTTTCTTCGGCACCTTTACTCTTATCCCTTTCATACTATATTATGGTTTTTCGACATTAAAAACATCAAGACCATTTATTCATTTCATACGAGGGTTTTTACTTTTCCTTGGCATGACTGGCTGGACATATGGCCTGCAATTTGCTCCAGTAACTACAGCAACTATAGTCAGCTTCATGATACCTATTTTTGTGCTTATACTCGGTATATTTTTCCTACAAGAAAAAATTATTTGGCAAAGATGGGTTGTTACCTTAGTCGCTTTTGCAGGGCTTGCATGCACTTTAAACCCTACTGCTAGTGATTTTAAGCCAGAAGTATTGGTCTTTGTGTTTTCAGCAATCGCCTTTGCAATATTAGACATTACAAATAAAAAGTTTGTAATACAGGAAACTATGATAAGCATGTTATTTTACTCAGCCATTATAACCACGATTTTTGCTTATCCTTTTGCAAACAAAGTTTGGATTGAGCCTAATTTTGAAGAATATATTCTTACATTTGCTCTTGGCGCTAGCGCAAACCTAATTTTATTTTTCTTGCTTAAAGCTTTCGCTCTTGCAGATGCAACGGCCCTTGCTCCATATAGATATATCGAGCTCATAGTGTCGGCAATAGTTGCATATATGGTTTTTGGTGAAATCCCAACTGAAAATACAATATTTGGTTCACTTATTATAATCCCATCCACTTTATTTATAATTTACTCAGAAAATAAAGAATTTAAAAAGAAGAAAGATATTAATTAAGTTTAGTGTTTCTAATCAGTACATAATATTAAAGGTTAAGTAATAAATAAATGAATAGGGGTAAATTAATTTTCACTAGCGGAATTGCAAATGTTTTTGAGTGGTATGATTACGCATTATTTGGGCATTTTGCACATATCATTGGTGTGAAATTTTTTCCAGAGCAAGATCAAAACACTAATATATTGCAAGCATTTTTAGTATTTGCACTTGGATATTTAATGCGTCCGATTGGTGGATTAATTTTTGGTATTTTAGGTGATAAATTTGGCAGGAGATATTCCTTAAGTTTATCAATGTTTTGCATGGCAGCACCGACAGCCGCTATAGGATTTTTGCCTACTTATGAATCTTGGGGAATTAGCGCAACAATATTAATGGTGCTTACTAGAATGCTCCAAGGCTTATCTATGGGAGGCGCTCTTACCGGCTCAATTTCATTTGCAATTGAGCATAGTAAAAAAAATGATCGTGGTTTTATTGGCAGCATAGCTATGTCGGGAATTTGCATAGGAATATTACTTGGATCTTTCGTTGCATATATAGTTCAAAGCATTTTAACTGAGCAAGAATTTTTAAGTTTTGGCTGGAGGATTCCTTTTTTACTGGGTGTATTTATATTTTTTGTAGGATATTATATTAAGAAACACACAAAAGAAACTCCGAACTTCAAAAACATTGAAAAAAAAGGAAATCTTCTGGATAAGCCCCTCAAGATAGCTCTGCAAAATTATTGGAGAGAGATATTAGCTTCAATAATGATTAATTCAACGGGCTCCGTGCTTTTTTATCTTCAAGCTATATATCTTACTACCTATTTAAAACTGGTGAGAGGTTTTAAAGCTGATGACATTAGTATAATTATTACATTTTCATATATGCTGATGGCTATTTTAACTATATTTGCTGGAAAATTATCAGACAAAATTGGCCGTAAAAAAATATTCTATATTAATTTATTGGCGATAATCATATTAACTCCATTCATGCTTTCAATAATTCATGAAGGTAGTTTTTTATCGGTCATGATAGCTACAATAATCATTGCAATACTTGCTGCTTTTTACATTGGCCCTGAACCTGCTCTGCAAGCAGAATTATATCCTGATAATATTCGCAACACTGCCCTTTCCCTTTCATATAATATATCAACAAGCCTATTTGGAGGCACCGCGCCTTATATAATTGAGTATTTAGTACAAAATACTGGCAGCATAGTTTCAACTATATATTACTTAATTGCATTATCTTTTTGCAGTTTCTTAGGATTATTATATTATAAAAGACAACTATAATTATATGAAATTCTTATATATTGAGAGTAAAAGAACTATGAAAGACAATATGCTTCAGCAACATCTGATTAAAGAGATATTACCCTCTATTAAGCTTACTGAGACTGAAATTCAGTTAGTAAAGCTTTACTCAAAGGATTTTATCACTAAAATTAGGTCTGATCGATCTCATTCAATTGAGAAATTAGTGCATAAATTCAGTCTTTCAAATGCTGAAGGTGTTAGCGTTATGGCTCTTGCAGAAAGCTTACTGCGCACTCGCGATAATTACACTTCTAAAAATTTAATTATAGATAAGTTGAAAAATAAAGAATGGCTAAGTAAGCTGATAAGCTCACAGCCAAGCTTTAAGACTTTTATAATGTCACTTGGCTTAGTTTTATGTAATGTCTATACGCAAATCATAAATAATAAAAATTTCATTTCCACCTCAATTGATCAAGCCTGCACGCCATTAGTTATAAAACTTATGAAACTAGCAATATACGAGCTTAGCCGTGAGTTTATTTTAGCAAGCGATATAAGAAGCGCAATTGAAAAATCTTCGAAAATGGATAATTTTCATTTTGCATTTGATTTACTAGGGGAATCCTCAAGAACTCTGCCGCAAGCTCAAACTTATTTTGATAACTATTTAGAAGCTATAGATATCATTGCTAAAGCTCAAGATGCTCAACATACTATAAATAAAGCTAATAATAGTAAATCTGAACAAAAAGTAAAATCTAATTCAGGCAAATTATTCGATAATCATAATTTGTCTGTGAAGCTTACGGCGCTAGACCCACATTTTCAGTGGAAAAATTTTGAAATATTAAAGCAAAGGCTACTTCCAAAGCTAATCACGTTAACTGAAAAAGCCATGGAAAATAATCTTACTATTACCTTCGATGCTGAAGAATCTTCGCGTTTAGATTGTTATATGCAAATTTTAAAATTACTTATCGAAGATAAAAAATTCAGCAAATATAATGGTATAGGTCTTGTATTGCAAGCCTATCAAGTTAGGAGTAAATCAGTTTTAGAAGAAATTATTGCAATTGCTAAAAAAACAAATAAGATAATACCCCTAAGATTAGTTAAGGGGGCATATTGGGATAGTGAAATTAAAAATGCACAAAAGCTTGGCCTTGAATCTTATCCCGTATTCACCAAAAAAGAATATACTGATGCAAATTACATTAGCTTAGCTAAAACAATGCTCAGTAATGATAAATATATCTACTCACAATTTGCAACTCATAATGCTTTAAGTGTAGCATATATCAAGCTACTTGGCAGCGGCAAAAACTATGAAATACAAAAACTACATGGCATGGGTAATTCTTTGGCTAAACAAATTGTTCAAGAAAATAAAGTGCGTATTTATGCACCAGTTGGAAGTTCAACAGATTTGCTAGCATACTTACTTCGCCGTATGCTTGAAAATGGCTCGAGCAGTAGTTTTGTTAATAAGGTAGTTAATAAAAAGATTCGATATGCAGAATTAGCTTACGATTTGCACGATAGAGTGATAAATCTTATAGACACAAAAGATCCAATTGTTTTACCGAAATATTTATATCCAAAAAGAGAGAATGCTATGGGTTATGACCTCGGCGTAAAAGCCAATTATGATTATATTAATGAGAAAGTTTTAAGTTGCTTTGAAAGCAATTATAATGCGGCTTCAATTATTGGCGGTAGAGATTACTTTATCCCAAAACATGCCATTGATCAATTTTCACCAGCTAGGAATGCAGAAAGGGTTTCTTCTTATTCAATGGTTCAAGACAAGGCCATTAAAGAGGCTTTAAGTTTAGCTGAAAATGAGTATGAATCCTGGAACCAGAAAAAGGTAGAAGATAGAGCTAACATACTTAACAAAATTGCAACTTTATTAGATAAAAATAAATTTAAACTTTATGCGCTATTAATTCAAGAAGGTGGCAAAACTATTAAAGATGCTATTGATGAGGTGATTGAAGCAATTGACTTTTGTCGCTATTATGCAATTAAGGCCCAGGAATTAATGCAAGAAATTAAGCTGCCTGGCCCTACTGGCGAGCTTAATACTCTATCTCATAGTGGCAAGGGAATTATTGCCTGCATTAGTCCATGGAATTTCCCTCTTGCTATATTCACGGGTCAAATAGCTGCGGCTTTAGTTACAGGAAACTGCGTTCTCGCCAAGCCCGCATCTCAAACATCCGCTATTGCACATTTTGTAATAACGCTGATGCATAAAGCAGGAATCAGCACTAATGCTTTACATTTAATATTAACTACGGGACAATCCATGAGTGATTATGCGCTAAGCGACGGGCGCATCAGCGGCGTGCTTTTTACTGGATCTGATAAAAGCGCTAAAGCCATTAATCAGACTTTAGCTGCAAGAGATACATATATCGCCACGCTTGTTGCAGAAACGGGAGGGCAAAATGCAATGCTAGTTGACAGCTCATCTCTGCTCGAGCAGGTTTGCGATGATGTTATTGAATCTGCTTTTTTCTCAGCGGGTCAGCGCTGCTCAGCTTGCCGTATGCTTTACGTTCAAGAAGAAATCTATGATGATTTAATAACAATGCTGAAAGATGCAGTTGATATTTTAAAAATTGGCGATCCTGCTGATTTTGCAAGTGACATTGGTCCTGTGATTGATCAAACTTCATATAAATCGCTTAAAAGTCATATAAAAAATATGGAGGAAAAAGGTTTTACCATCCATAAACATCCTTTGAATGACTCAATTAAAACGGGTAATTTCTTCTATCCACATATTATTGAAGTTAATAGCATTAATGATATTGAGCAAGAGCAATTTGGCCCGATATTACATATTGCTAAATTTAGCGCTAAGAAAATTGATAATGTTATAGATGATATCAATAATTATGGCTATGGACTTACTTTCGGTATGCATTCACGCATTGATGAAAGAATTCAATATGTTAAATCACGAATTAAAGTGGGGAATTTTTATGCAAATAAAACTATGACCGGAGCGAAGGTTGAATCTCAGCCATTTGGCGGGGAGCGCGCATCAGGCACTGGATATAAAGCCGGTGGACCAAATTATTTGCTAAAATTAATAAGCGAGAGAGCAGTTTCCGTGAATTTAACCGCAATTGGCGGCGATGTTGAACTGCTAAAATAAAATTATTTTTTAAACTACAAACTTAAATAGAGAGAATATTATGGCTAAAGCATGGTTTTTTGGAACTGATTACAATAAGCAAAGTTTTGAAGAAACTTATAAAGAATTTTTTTCGATAATAGAAAACATCTATTGGAATTGTAATTATACTGAAAATATAAATAAATTTAACCAAATACTTGATAGCACGCATGCTAAAAAAATAGTTAATACTTATTTAAAAGAAATAGCAGCTGCGAGCTTACTAAACTCATCAAAAATTGGAGAGAAAGAGTATAGTGATTTTCTTTTAAAAATTTTTAATTTAGCCGATAATAATCATCCTTTTTTTAATTCGAACATAAATAATGGTTACACTACGCTGAGTTATTCAATATATAAAGATATTGATAGTAAACTTATAGAACTTTTCCTAGAGAAAGGCGCTGATCCAAATAAAACTGATGATAATAAAAAGACACCTTTAATACACAGCGTTGAATACATCACGCCTGAAATAGCAAGATTATTACTTGAAAAAGGCGCTGATCCAAATAAAGCTGATGAGGATGGAGAGACACCTTTAATATACGCTGTTAAATGGAAAAAGCCTGAAATCGTTAGTTTATTACTTGAAAAAGGCGCTGATCCAAATAAAGCTGGTAAGAATGGAGAGACACCATTAATACATGCTGTTGATGAAAGGGAGCCTGAAATGGTTAGTTTATTACTTGAAAAAGACGCTGATCCAAATAAAGCTGGTAAGAATGGAGAGACACCATTAATACATGCTGTTGACGAAAGGGGGCCTAAAATGGTTAGTTTATTACTTGAAAAAGGCGCTGATGTAAATAAAGCTGATGAGAAGGGAAATACACCATTAATACATGCTGTTGACAAAGAGGGGGCTAAAATGGTGAGCTTATTACTTGAAAAAGGTGCTGATGTAAATAAAGCTGATGAGATTGAAAATACGCCTTTAATATATTTAACTAAACTTCGCTGGGGCTGCAAGGATGAATTAGTTGATAATTTAATGTGGGGAATGCCTGATGTCAACTTGAAAGATAAAAATGGTAATACTGCTTTATATTATGCAATTTCTGATAATAAAAGCGAATATTTATATTATGCAATTTCTAATAATAAAAGCGAATATTTATTTGATGCAATTTTATCTTTAAAAGCAAATGTAAATGATGTATTTGAAAAAAGCAAGTCTTCTTTGCTAATGATCGCCTCTAGGATGGATGCTAAGTATTTTATTAATGGATTGATTAAGGCCGGAGCAAACGTTAATGCAACTGATGCAAATGGCAATAATGCTTTATTTTATTTCCCAAAAGATATAGATCCAGAAACTTTGGGTTTATTTAAAGAAAAAGGAGTTAATTTTGAGCATGCAAACGACAAGGGAGATAATTTATTAATAAAAGCCTGTCAAAATAAATTACCTCATTTGTTTCATTTTTTAATGGATGAAATCAAAGTTGATATTTTCCATAAGAATAAAGGCGGAGACTCGCCATTAATGGCTGCTTATGCTAGCAGTAAGTTTGAATTTGTTACATCTTTATTACTTAAAGGTGCGGATCCAAGAGAAGTTGACCCCACCACTCAAACTATGAAAACATTAAGTCAATTAGTTAATTTAACATCGCTTATTTATAATATTTTCGAAGGTAAAAAAGTTTTCAAATTTAAAGAAGAAATTTCTGATGACCTTACTGAAACTGTAATAAAGATAATCGACTACAAAATTTTATCCTCACAAATTGATATCACTAACTTTAATTATAAAATATTGAATGATAATTTACCTCCAAAAATAGTTTATGATTTTAAAAAATTAGTTGAAACAAATTTTACATCACTAATTAAAAATCAATTAAGTTCTAATGAGTTAGATTTAATCAATAATTTCAGTAGCGCAAGCTTGGACAATAAGCAATTAGATCAAGCTAAGAAAATATTATCAAAAATTGCAAAATTATATGAATTTAAAGAAGATCTCGTTAATAGTTTGCGCATATATAAAAGCATAGGTAACTTTGTCAAATCTGAGCAAATATTGAAAAACATCATTACAAAAGATGATGAAAATCCAGAATGGTACTTAGAGCTAGCCGAATTATATAAAAGCAATAATCTTATTGAAAAAGCTAAAAAATATTATGCCTGCGCTCTTTCATACATGGACGAAGAAGCAAAACCCAAAATTTGTAATGAATTAAAAAAGATATCTAATCCAAATAATTATGAAGATATTATTACCTCTAATTTTGAGTTGCAGCAAAATAAATCAAATACATATTCAAATATTAGCGAAGTGATTAAAGGCTTGATTCCTAATGATTTTGATCCTAATAATAATCCACTTACGGCTGAGAAAGCTCAAGGCTTTACTTTTGAAGATGAATAAGTTGGACTTAAGTAATATTAGTTAATTAAACCCGAGGTCCCTCGCAAGCGCGAACATGAGCGAAGGCTTATATTCTAAAAGGCACGCGAAGCGGCGCTCGCACCCTCGGGACCTCGAATAGTTATTGGCTATAATTATTGATTATAAACTTTTAATAAATCTCATTGCTCGGCCCCCATGAAATTCGTTTCTGGGGGAATTGAGTCAATATATTTACTATTTAAACTTTCTTCAGTGAAATTAAAATCTTCTTTTCCATAATCATCTTGCAACATTAAATCTATTGGAAAATCACAATATTTCGCATCTATGCCTTTAGAGATACTTTTTCCTAGATACAATATGCCAAGCGCGAATTCATTAGCTATAAATCCATAAAAACCAAATTTAATTAATTTGAAACCTGCTTCTGCAAATCTACTTAAAGCGCTTCTTTCTTCTTTCGCCATAATTTCCTACTAATTTTTTCAAGATTCTATTACTCTAAATGTAATTCACTAACCAACCAACTGAAATCATCATCGCTATAATTATTTTCTTCCTCTTGCATATCTACTAATTTAGGAAATATCTCACTTAACATTTCTGCAAAATCATCATAATCTTTTTTATTATTTAAGCTTATATTTGTATTATGCTTTGCAAAATTTATAGTAAACGACTCGCTAGTACTTTCGCTATTCATGCATAGATGAGCTCCATCGAGATTATGATTATTGTAAGGAATAAATATTGCCCCTGTAAATATATTATCTTGCAAACTAACATCATCATATTTAAGTGCAGCCATAAAAGCTACAGCTTTACTTTTTTCATGGTCACCAATCCTATAAAAATAAGGATCTTTATATTTATCGCATAATCTTGAGGCAAACTTATATAAAGCTAATCCAAAATGTTTAGTAATTGATAAGGGTAATTCCTTAAAAAAAGCAGATTTATTATTTATATATCGATCGGTTAATTGTGAGGCATAATGTCTTAAACTTAAATCTACTGATTTTTCACTTTCTCTGTGATCTATATATAAATCATAACCCGGTTCATTTTGATAAAGCTCACGTACTAATAATTTTTTTTCTTCAAAACTTAATTTTTGTATCTTTATTTATGAATACTAAGAAACTTTCAGCATCTTCAAGATACTCAAATTTTGCTCTCATCTGCTTTGGATTACCCTTAACACTTAAAAAATTTTGCTTAATAAAATCTTTATCGTAAATTGAATTTTTTGACATATTTTCTTCCAATAATTTACATTATAAATTAAAGTTAATATGATAATAAATGCTGTGTCAATTTTTAATTGAAATTCAATTTAGTAATTCTATGTAAGAATTTGTAATTATATCGTCTGCGGATCTATGTCTATTTTAATATGGACAGAGGAAGGACATTTGATTTGGTCAAGCCAGGATTGAATATATTCTTGTAAAGCAAAGCTTTTATGCGCAGAAACTATAATTCGGTAACGAAATTTATTAGCGAGTTTGAAGATTGGGGCTTCCGCAGGGCCAAGTATTGCAGCTGAGCTTTTTGGGGCATTGCTAGCTAATGCTTTTGCAAAATCAAATAATATTTTCTCTCTATAGCCACTCAAAATTATCATCGCCATCTTACCAAATGGCGGAAGGGAGCTTTCCTCGCGGCTAATCATCTCACTATCAATATATTCATCAAATTTTTTATTTTTAAGCGCTTGGTTGAGCTTATTTTCAGGACTATAGGTTTGCACTAATACTGCACTATTTTTTAAGTCACGCCCGGCCCTGCCAGATACTTGATGCATAATTTGCATAGTCCGCTCCTTGCCTCGAAAATCACCCCCGAAAAGTGCATTATCAGCGTCAATAATACCGACCAAAGTCAGATGTGGAAAATGATAGCCTTTAGTAATAAGCTGGGTACCTATTATGATATCAATCTCTCCCTTAGTAATAAGTTTTATATTATCAGCCATATTTTTAGCCCCTACTTCAGAGCTAATAACAGCGATTTTGCTATTTGGAAATTTCGCTTTCACCTCTTCTTCTAAACGCTCTATACCAGGTCCAATTGGAATAATCTCTCCTTCTTTACATTCAGGGCAAGAATTATGAATTTTCATCACTAATCCGCAATGATGGCACTGCATTCTTTTTAATTTTTTATGCAGAACCATACTGGTCGAACAACTAGTGCAGCAAAATCTATAGCTGCATTTTTTACAAATCATTAAAGGAGCATAGCCAATTTTGTTTAAAAAAAGCATTACTTGCTCATTATTTTCAAGCCTACTTATAATATTTTCTTTTAAAGCTGATGAAATTCCCTCGCCAAAGGTAAGGTCTTCCTGACGCATATCAATTAGTTTCACATCTGGAAAAGCTGCTCCCTTAAATCTTGAACTTAAAAAATGATAATCATACTTATTGTTATTTACATTATTTAAAGATTCAAAAGAAGGCGTAGCTGAGCCAAGCAAAACTCTACAATCCTCAAATTTCGCTCTCAGCACTGCCATATCCCTTGCATGATAAATCACTCCATCATATTGTTTATATGAATTATCATGCTCTTCATCAATAATGATTGCCCCAAGCCTCTTAAAAGGCAAGAATAAGCTGCTACGCGTACCTATAATAATATTTAACTTATCATCTAAAATTAATTTATAAATATCCCGCTTTTTTGCCTTGGTGATTTGCGAATGCCATAAATTAGCTTTAAAGCCAAAATTACGCTCAAATCTATTAGCTATTTGATCTAGCAGGCCAATTTCAGGCAGCAATAGTAATATTTGCTTATTTTCACTGATTAAACGCTTAATAATCTCAAAGTAAATTTCTGTCTTGCCTGAACCGGTCACACCCTTAAGTAGAAAAACTTTTTTCGATGCAAAGAAAGCATCGCGCGCGCTGAGCTGTTCATTTGATAGTTTTATATTATCAACTTTAGGTAAAAGTCCTTGATTATAATTATCTTCATTAATATTTTTAGGAGCTTTTCCTTCTAGTGGGTTTACTGGCAAAGCTAACTTGCAAACGCTTCCAAGGCTTGCCATATAATACTGGCTTAAAGAATTAATAAGCTTTAAAACCTGCTCGCTTAACTTATATTCTGCATGATATGAAATTACAGTTTTAAGTTCATAAGGTGAATGCTTTACGCCAATTTGCCAAACTATTCCAATTGAGGTAGTTTTCCTGTATGGCACAACGACTAAGGCGCCTAGATTAATCTCATCCTCAGAATTGATTATATAATCAAAAGGCTTAAGGTTTAATTTAGGAATTAGGACTTTTATAATATGCATGATTAATTATTTCTATAATTTATAGCAACTTATATTATATTCTTATTTTAAATACACAATATAATTAACCCTACACCAGTCTATCTATAACTTTTTAGCAGTTTGAAAATGATGATAATCTATAGGATTTGACCAATTTCCGCCCCAAATTTTAAATTGCGTGCTACTAGTGATTAACTCTACCACTGGCTCTAAAAAGCCGGCAACGGCCTGGTCTCTATTACAATATTTTTTACCGATTAAAGGATGCACTTCTTCATCATCTAACCCTGGATTTGCAATCATAGGGTTCTGCAAAGGGTTTATATCAAGCGCAAGCCCATAAGCATGCATAGAAAAACGATCAGTGCCAGCAATTTTACGATAATTAAAACAAGACGAATTATTATCTTGCATAGCAAGCTCATCGCTGCCCTTATAATGCTCCATCCCTTGAGCTTTATTTATAGGAAACTTCATTGCATATAGCTCTTTAAATATAAAGATAATATCATCTGCAACGCTATTATGTGCAATAATTTCTCCGATTTGCTCATTACCATTAAAATCATAATGTTTAATAGTAATATTAGTTAATTCCATTATAGACACTGGACATTCCTCTTGCCAAACAGCGGTTTGTATCATCAGATTTTTTTGATCATCATTAATCTTATTTTTCTTAAAAACCATATTACCTCTTTTCTATTGCCTGATCAAACGCTCATTATTTATATCATGTGCTTGCAGATTCCAGCTCGCCCTAACGGGGTTAATATCAATACCACCTCGCCTAGTATAGCGCGCTTCGACATATAGCTTTATGGGTTTTAATAAATTATATAAATCATTAAAAATGCGCTCGACGCATTGCTCATGAAATTCAATATGATCTCTAAAAGAAATTATATATTTAAGCAGCGACTCATGATTGATTTTTTTACCCTTATATATAATTAGTAAGCTCCCCCAATCAGGCTGCTTAGTAATTAAACAATTTGATCTTAGTAAATCTGAGCATAAACTTTCTTCAACTATATCATCTGATTCAATTTTAAGCAAATCGTTACTTTGTTTATTATTTGATATTTCAACGTCAATATGGTCTATATTAAAGGCATTAAAACCTCTGAGCAAAGTGTGGTTTGCATTATTTAAATCTTTAATTTCTAATAGAATTTTTTCGCTTGAATTAACTAAATTGGATAAATCTTTTTCAATAATCCTTGCAACTTCTTCTTTATTGCTAAATTTAGTATTATTAAATGAGTTTAAATATAGTTTTAATGATTTTGATTCAACTATATTTTCGGATGAATGCGGAATATATACAACTAGGATTGCTACATGAGGCTTACCCTTTTGATTCAGCCATGATAGCTCATAGCAATTCCATATATCATAACCAGTAAAAGGGACTTCATCTTTCAAGCCAATTTTTTCTCTTCCTATATTTCTTGGAACTGGAAAAAGCAAGCTAGCATCATATTTAGTTTTATAAATTACTTCTTTGCCTAGGGGGTTTTCAATCATTATATCTTAATTTCTTTAATTAATTCAAACGCTGCATTTAATTGCTGCTCACTTTTTGAACGTAGTACAATATTAGTGCCATGCATACCTTCTCTTAAATATGGATAGCTGCCGATGGAAACTGCAGGGAATTGAGATTGTATATTTTCAAGCGCTTGGGCTATAAAACTTTCTCCAACCGAAATATTTTTATTTAAACTATAATATCTACCTGCGTCAGGTAATGACTTTATAATAGTTTTCATCATTGCTTTAAGTACTTCCGGCACTCCTGCAAGCACATAAACATTGTTTATTTTAAAACCTGGAGGGCCTGAGGGTTCATATTCAATAATTTCAGCACCTCTTGGCATCATTGCCATTTTTTTTCGAGCTAAGGTAACTTTTTCGCCTTTAAGCTCGTATATTTTTTGTAAAATATCATATGCTTTCTCATTTAATTCATACTCAGAGCCCATTGCTTTTGAAATAGAACAAGCAGTGATATCATCATGCGTCGGTCCAATGCCCCCTGAAGTGAATAGATAATCATATTTAGCTCTTAACGCATTTACATGCTCTATAATTGTATCCTGATCATCCCCAATTATTCTGCATTCTTTAACTTCTATACCTTTTTCTCCTAGTTCGAGTGCAATATTTTGTGTGTTAGCATCAATAGTGCGCCCGGAAAGTATTTCGTCACCGATAATTAATATAGCAGCAGTTTTATTCATAGTTAATTGTGAGTTTAATATTAGTGACTATATATAGTCAATTTGATTGAAATATAACATAAAAAAAGGGAGATATCTAGCATTAGATATCTCCCAATTATAAGTATAAAAACTTATTGCAAATTACTTACGATCTTCAATATCTTGATTTAATTGCTCTAATTTTTCAACAACTTTATTATACATTTCTTCTTGCTTTTCAGCAGTAGCAGCTTTAGCTTGCTCATATTGAGCATGAAGCTGGTCATATCTATTGCTTAATTCTTCTTTAGCACTATCATTAAGCTCACTGATTCTTCTTTTTTGTCTATCCATTGCTGTTTGGAATTTAACTGAAAGCTCATCTTTTTTAATGATTGCTAAATCTTTAATATTATCTTTTAAAGTTTTAAGTTCTTCTAAAATAGTTGTCATTTCGTCCTCGTGGTTAGTTGCTTGTGAATTTGTTGTAAAAGCCAATGTTAACACCATTGTCAACATTAGCATTATCGCTTGAAGTCGCGATATATATGCCGTTTTATTATGCATTTGACTCCCTATTTTTAATTAAACAAATTATTATGAACTACTTTAGCTAATATAGCATGCGTTTTATCGCGTTGCTTAAATATTATCTTAGTAGTACATGAAAATTAAGCGTATCCGAAAATTTAAACTATGTCAAGTGGGCGCTTTAGTCTAAATTGCAAATTATAAATATATTTTTTATGATATCTCCCTAAAATATAAAATTCTTTTTACTTGACTCAGGCACGATTACCATGATAAATAAGAGCAAAATTTATATTATAGTCAATAATTATAGAGATTTACAAGCGCGCTTTTGGCTTAGCTCATAGCCCTTACGGCTAACTTCAATCTAATTAACTATATTTTACTATATTTAAAAAATAAAATTATATGCTTTCCAAAAACTGTATCAATGAAGTCTTAAATATAATAGGCGGGATAAGGATAGAAGATTTTGAAAATAAAAAAATGATTTTCAAAAATGATAAAATTATTGCATATTTTGATAGTGAAAACTTTTATATGCGCTCTTTAGATATTGATTTTGCAGAAGCTGGAGGCTTAACTAAGCTTAATTTTAATTATGAAGATATGTATTTCTACAGTCTAACTGATGCAATTATCCCAACTAAAGATATTTTACTCCAAAAATTAACTAGCATTTATTGGCGTATTGGCCCAAGCTAATATCAAAAATTAAAGTTTTATCCTCTAAATAAATTCTTCGTTTTATCTTTTAATTTCGGAAAATTTTTGTTTACATTTGTCTTATGCATAGTCTCTTGCTTATTTAAATTAATAATTAGTCCAGCAGCTTTCTCAGATGCCTTATTTAGCTTATTTGTAGCATCCTGAGGTCCCTTTTTGGGTTGCATAATATCACGAGATGCTGCATTGGCGACACTTAGATTAAAATGAGTAGAATTCTCAGCAGGAATTGCATCCGCTAAATTTTTATGATATTTATTTATATCAGTTGAAGTAATCTTCTCAAGATTACTAGTATCAAGTTTTGCATACATACCATTATATTTTTTGGGTATAATAGGATTTTTATCATTAGCTGCTTCATTTTTTTGTATTAATTTCTGTAATTTAGGAAATTTTTCTCCGCCACTAGCAGAAGCTGCTGCTGCTTTGCCTACTTTTGAATGTTTTGATGATTGCGGCGAGGCATTTTCAATACCATACATCAAACTCCCAGGCTTATCTTGAGTTGGAGGGGTATAATGCATATATAAATGGCCATGCTCCCCATCATGCAAATTCTGACCTGGCTCAATATTTTCACTAGGCTTTTTTAATCCAAGATCAATGCCATAATGCTTACCTTTTTGCCTAAATAGTTTATCCTTAACATAATCACCCGCACCTATAAAAAAGCCCTTTTTTTCGGTTAGTTCATAATCTCCAGCTTTATTTTTATGAATATTTATGTCATGAGTGGCGGCTGATCTATTATAAATATAAGTTTTGTCAGTTTGAATAGCTGCTTCCTTAGTTTGTTTTTTTGAAAGGCCGCTTTTATTTTTATCCCCGCTAGTGAACCAATTAATTAATTGATCTCCACTTCCAGGCGGTATCTCAACTACAACTCGCGAGCCATGGCTTAGATATGTAGCTGTGGGTAACTTATTATCCTTAGCGTGAGCCTTTTGACCAGTATCATTGGTAATTTCTAAATTAGAAGAACCAGTTAAATATAAAGCTCTTTTATATATTGCTTGAGCTTGGATAGCTTCCTCATCTATACCTGCTGAACCTATATAACCTTGAGATACATTAATATCTGCATTATAATGCTTAGCGATGTTAGCCTCATCTTCTTTATCTTTACTCATGCTTCTATTATAAGTTAATTAGTATTGATATTTTAACATGCAAAAATAGCATGATCAATATAATAACAAATTATAGCTTGTAAATTAATTGATGCCTGAACTTAATTCATCTTAAGAAATTAACCATTAAGGGTAATTTTTAATCTAAGAATAGCTTTTTATCTTGACTAGGTTTGATAGTCGAGCTACGCCTGTAAGCATGTTCGTGAGTTCTATTATGAGCAAATTTTTGAAGTAAAAAGTCATTAATTTCGCTATTAAGCTCATCAATTTTATCTCTAAAGAAATGATCTGCGCCGCTTATAACTTTATATTCCGCTTTAGAATATTTAGGAGTATCAAGTTTCTGAGCAAGATCGCTTACTGATTCTTCGCTAACAACACTATCCATATTTCCTTGGAGAATTAGACCAGAAATTGGGCATGGTGCTAGGAAGCTGAAATCATATTTTTCAACAGGTGGCGCTATTGCAATATAATCTGTAATTTCCGGACGCCTCATAATAAGCTGCATAGCAACCCAAGAACCAAAAGAAAAACCCGCTATTAATTGCCTGCTAGACATTGGATTTTGAGATTGCAACCAGTCAAGAGCAGTCGCTGCATCCATCATTTCGCCAATTCCTTCATCATAAGTTCCCATTGACTTACCAACCCCGCGAAAATTTATTCTAAGGACAGTAAAATCATTTTCGACTAATGTTTTAAAAGTGTTATAAACCACTTTATTATTCATTGTGCCACCATGCTGTGGATGAGGGTGCAAAACCAAAGCTATAGGGCCTTTTGGATTAGTTGATTGAACATATTTACCCTCAATACGCCCAGCAGGGCCATTAAAATAAACTTCGGACATAAGTTATCTATATTTAAATATTGATGTTGAAACGATTTTAACTATTATATTACTACTTGATAAAAATACAAATAAAAAATTGACATGAATATATTATTAATTGGCGTTGGAAATATGGGAAGTAACTTACTACATTCTATGAAGATTAGTGAAAATATAAAAAGCATTACTGCAATTCAACCATCGCTTAAGGCTTGCGCTAATTACTCGCATATAGCACATATAAGCTTTTTGAGAAGTATAAAAGACATTAAAGAGCCACTCTCACCAGACGTTATTATATTAGCTATTAAGCCTCAGATTCTTAAAAGCGTGATTAAAGAAATGATCGATAATGACAATATTATTATCGATAAAACTACAATTATATCTATCGCAGCTGGCGTTCCAATAGAACATTTGTCAAGTTTTTGCGGTAGCAATAATATTGTAAGAATTATGCCTAATATTGGTCTCAGCACTCAAAGTAGCGTAAATTTAGCCTGCGTAAGTGATAAAATTAAAAACTTTGACCACGTTTATGAGCGCGTAAAAGTTGCTTTTGAAAATAGCGGTAAATTATATTTATTAGAAAATGAGAATCTTTTAGATCGCCTAACACCGCACACTGGCAGCAGCCCCGCTTTATTTTATCTTATGGCTAATAATTTAGTGAATTTAGTAAAATCAGAAGGCATTAGTGAAAATCAAGCTTTTGATATGATAAAACAAACCCTGCTTGCAACGGTAAATTATATGGAAATGAGCAATATGACTAGCTTTACTGAGATGATTCAAACAGTTGCAAGTAAAAAAGGAGTAACTCAGCGAGGACTTGAGTCATCTAGTAAATATTTCGAGCAGGCAATAAATGTTGCTATAGAAAACATGCATGCTCGTATAGACGAATTCAAAAACTCAGGGTAATTGAAGCTGATACCTATAATTTAGTACTATAGTTAATTAGTATTAGAGCCCCTCACACGCGCGGACATGCGCGAAACCTATGCACTAAAAGAGCAAGCGAAGCTAGCGCCGCGCGCCTAGAAAGCTCAATTTTATTGACTATAGTGGATTTAAACGATCGCCTATCTTTGCATTTAATGAAAAATAAATAAATCTCCATACTTCAGCTAATGAAAGCAATAGGTTGGTACTCAGAATATCTAACCAAATTCATTAATGAATTTGGTTAGATATTCATGATCAGGCCGAGTGGCCTAAAGGCGAAGTTTTTACCTCTAAGGTGACTATAAGCATAATAATAATAATGTTGCTTTAAACTTGAATCATCTATTTCAAGGAAGTATTATTCGCTATCAGTGTCATTATCATTATTTTTACCTAGTGGTGTTATTTCGAAACCAAATCCTTGCCCACTCATTGCTTCATCAAGGTCTTTATCACCAAATTCCCCTTGCTTAAAAGCTATAGCAAATTTATCAAGTGCTGTTTGCGGTTTAATTTGCTCAGATGGAATTATATGACCACTTTTTAAGCTATTAATAGCAGTCTCTGCTGCCCCTTGACCTTGGTCTCTATCATAAAGATTAGGACTTATTTTATCACTTGATAAATCTACCTTTAGTGGTCTACCTTTTACATAATCGAAGTATAAATTGCCTCCTTGATTGCTAATCAGAGTTTGAGCTTCTTCTTTTGTCATATTTTGAGAAGTAGCTTGAAGAAACCCTAAACCAAGTGGCTTCGCCTTATTATATAATGCAGCTAAAACTTCAGCCTTATCTAGTCCTGTTATATCAATCATCAAATCCTCATTTATTAAATTACTTTTTAAATATCTTAGATTTTTTTTATAAGATATTTTTTCAACTTATAATGTTTGAAGTAGTTTGTGAAGTGAAAAAAGTTATTTTTTATAAGAAGTTTTTCAACTTGTAATGTTTGAGGTATTTTTGTCAAATGAAAAAAGTTTAAGCTAGTAAGCACTTGGTTTTAGCAGAAGAAAGAAGAAGAGAGCTAGAAGAAGAGAGCTAGAAGAAGAGAGCTAGAAGAAGAGAGCTAGAAGAAGAGAGCTAGAAGAAGAGAGCTAGAAGAAGAGAGCTAGAAGAAGAGAGCTAGAAGAAGAGAGCTAGAAGAAGAGAGCTAGTATAATACCTTTCTTTCGTCTCTTCTTTTGTTTTTTATGCTGGCGCACAGATTCTATTTTTAGGCTATTTAGATTGTATAGTTAATTAGTATTAGAGCCCCTCGCACGCGCGGACATGAGCGAAGCCTATGCGCTAAAGCTTCCGCGAAGCAGCGCTCGCCTCGGGACCGCAAATAGTAATTTGCTATATAGTTAATTATTTAAATGTATATTTTAACCTATAAATACCATAGGAAATTGCGCTCAATAGATTAAAATAACTTATGATAATTATGTAATTATTAGTTATGGCAAATTTTTGCAATGCCAAGTGAAGTAAAGATAAAATGATGGCTGGAATTATAGACATTATGATGGCTGACCATTGAGTTTTACGGCTATATTTAATCTTAATGAAATAACTAAGCGTAATTATTGTAAAAGCTAAGCTATAGATAGGCCATATTATCCTCATATGCCCCTCTGCCCTGAGACGGCGCTGGCGCTGCACATCTAAATCCTCACTTGGCCATAACATATCTGATAAAAACATCTCAAGTAGCTTTTTCTTGCCACTTTCAGTATCTTGACTGCCAGCATCAATCTCAACAAACAATTTATCAAAATTCATATTTTGTGGATTTAAATTCTTATCATATGATTGCCGCAAACCCTCATCAAGCTCGAAATATATTTTCTTATCCCTATGACTAAAATTTCCGCTTTTAGCATAAAGAATGGTTTGACCTTCTGGACTTTTTTTATCAAAAATAATTATCCCATTTAAGTTACCATTGCCATCATGGTAATCGGTATATATTGTCGCGTAATAGGATATTTGATTAAATTTTCTACTTTCAATTATATTGCTAATATAATTGCTTTTTAGATCATTTAATCTAAAGCGAAGTTTTTTATATGATAAAGGCAAAATATAGGAAGAAATTATCAGAGATAATATAGTTATGCATAGCGATGCAATTATTGCCGGCTTCACTAATTGAACATCGCTCAATCCAGAAGTTTGCAATGCTAATATTTGTTTATTTTCTTTAAAATTATTATATACAAATAATGTTGTAATCAGGGTTATTATAGGCAATATTGAAAATAATAATGAAGGCAAAATAAGCAGCACTAGCTCTACAAACTCAAATAAACTAACGCCTTTAGTAATTACATAAAGTAGTTTCATTGCCTGGCTTACCCACATAAGGCATGTGATGGTGAACCCTATTAGCGCGAATGCTTTGATATATTTAATTATGAAATACCTTACATGAATTAGCATAGTTTTGACATTTTAATCATTAATTAATTTTGTAAGTTCTTCAATTTTACTCTGTAATTGCGTAGCATCATTTTTAACTTCAATATTTACTCTTATTAAGGCCTCGGTATTAGAAGCGCGCACATTAAGGCGCCAAGTTTGGAATTCAAGGCTCAGGCCATCAAAACTATCTTTAGCTATATATTGACCTTTGTAATGAGTTTCAATTTTATTAAACATAGCCTCATTATCTTCAATTTTGAAATTTATTTCATCAGAACAAATATATTTGGTCTTATATTTAGCAATTAAATCCGATAATTTTACATTATTACGCGACATAAACCCAGCAATAATAAGCCATGGTATCATGCCGCTATCACAATAACCAAATTCTTTAAAATAATGATGAGCACTAATCTCACCGCCATATATAGAATTAGTATTACGCATTTTTTCCTTCACAAAAGAATGTCCAGCTTTAGAAATTATTGCCTTTGCATTATGCTTTGCTGCAATTTCTGCATAATTGAATTTTAATCTACCGTCATGGACAAAACTTTTCTCCGCTCCACCTTCTAGCATTATATCGGCAAGTAAACTCACCATATAATAGCCATTAATATAATCGCCATTTTCATCAAAGAAAAAGCATCTATCAAAATCACCATCCCAGGCAAGGCCTATATCAGCTTTACAATATTTGACATAATCCGCTGTTTCAACTCTGTTTTCAGCAAGCATAGGATTGGGCACGCCACTTGGAAACTCACCATTTGCATCTGCATTAAAATTTATAAATTCAAAAGGTAACTTTCCATCTAAATTTTTTAAAATATTAGATGAAGGGCTGCCCCCGTGATTGCAAACGATTTTCAGTGGCTTAATAGCACTTCCAGCATAAGAAATTAGGTGATCTATATAAGCACTTTTATCAAATTTCTCGGTACTGCTTGCACGATTTATCTTAGCATTATAAAGCTTTTCTTGCTCAATTTCTTTAGCTCTACCCGAAGTGATCATATCTTGTATTAATTTTAGACCTGAATCATAACTCACCGCAATAGCCTTTTGCTTAACAATTTTTAGGCCATTATATCCAAGCGGATTATGACTGGCTGTAACCATGATCCCAGCATCAATTGTTTTATCATTAATGCATGCAAAATATACTTCTTCAGTACCACAAAGACCAATGTTAACAATATCTGCCCCAAGTAAGTGAAAAGTTTCAGTAAGCTTGATTGCTATAGAATGGCTTTCTTTTCTTGCATCATAACCAATGACAATATTTTTCGGGCTAAAGAGGTCATGATATGAAATGGCAATATAATGCGCTAATTCCAAATTAAACTCTGAAGGAAATTTCCCTCTTATGTCATATGCTTTAAAGCAATTAAGTGAATTCATGCTGATTTTGCGCGCCTATGCTAACTCAATTATTTATGCCAAATAGATTTAATATCTTACTAAAAAGATTCTCATTACTTAACGCCACAAATACTTCAATAGCAATAAGCAGAACTATAATGATTTCAAGGCGAGTTGAGCTTTTATGGTTTAAATCCGATGCAAGAAGACTATATAATTCATGTATGAGATTAAGATGATTATTTAATATGCCTTGACGAATTTGAATATCTTGGAACTCAACTGTCATATCATATATTGGCTCAAAGCTCGGGCGTCTCCAAAAAAACTCAGGAGTATCTAGAATATCTCTATGCATATTGACAGAATATCTAGTACTAAAGAGTGTGCCAATTTGCTTCGATATTTCAGACTTAGACATTGCAACCATACCCTTTGATGCAAGTTCTTGCTGAATAGGCTCTGATTTGGTAAGTAGGTCCATAACTCTTTCTTCAAGCTCATTTAACTTTACTGATTGAGCAAGCGCATGCGATATTGATAATTTTATGTAAGGGTCATCGCTAGCTAAATATACAATATTTTTTTCCTCATCAATATAAGTTCTATCAGATTTTTTGTTATAATTAAAATTGATGAATTCTGAATATATCTCGTGGCTTGAATTAGCGCTGAGTCTATTTATATCCTTTACTATTTTAGCTTCTAGCGCTTCTGAAGCCCCCCAAATAATCACACATCCAAAGTGAAAAACAAAGATGTCAACTATTCCCTCTTTTTCATCAACATATTTAGCATAAAGCACCTTATCAATAAATTCATGGGCATATCCATGTTTTGCTAAGGCTTTGAAATTATTATATTTAAGGTTAAATGCATTTGCGCTGCAATATGATGAGCATCTCATAGGTATAAGTTTTTTTATTTAATTATTTATTTTGCATAACAATTATACATGCTAAGCTAAAAATTAGCAACATTTAGAATCAAATTTCTTTAATGATATTATTAAAGTATTAATAACTCATTAAGCTTATGATTTTACATTTTTACGACTAATGTCCCAGCCATTTTGTCATGAAAAGCTCTTCTATCATGATCTAAATATATGAACCATATGGTAAAGAAGAAAAATATAGAATAAATAAATCTTTTTAAGCAATTCATAAAACTAATTCTGCCATGATCTTCATAATTGACAATTTTAATACGCATAAAAGCTTTGCCAACACTCGTTCCATAAAAATACCAGCTAAGGCAAAAATACAGAGCTAGCAATAGAATATTAACTAGGCTCACTAAACTAAGATATTTTAAAAAAGCTCCAATGGTAAAAAATGTATGATATTCAGGATGATTTATGAATTGAAGCATATTAGTATATTCAGACAAATCAATATTGTATTTATAGATAAAATCACTGAATGTCATCATAAAAATAAGCTTTGAAACAACATACATGATGGGATTAGTAATCATAACAATCATTAGAAAGTCTAAGGTATTAGCAAAAACTCGCTGAAATATTTTAGGATAAATAATTTGTTTTTTCATAAGCCATCTTTTTATCAGGTGTTAACTTAAATCTACCCTCTTTAGCGCAAAAAAGCTAAGAAGCGCAGTAAATATATTACCAAAAAATATAACTGCTGCGACTTTCAGCGCACTTCCATCATAAATATAACCACTAAAAGCAATGAATCCAGCCATTACTAAAGTCCGAGAGCTCATTAATATTGATGAAGTGCTTCCTTTAATATCTGGGAAAAAGTCGAAAGATTTTACAAATAGAATTGGATATGCAATAGCAGCTCCAGCTGAAGCATAAATAATCACAATAGTAACAACGTAAGGCCCATCAAGGTCCAAATAAGATAATAATGTGAAAATTCCTCCACCAGTTAATAGTAGGAAAATACCTATTAAAAACGACCTTCTCTCTCCAAATAATGCCGTTAATTTATCTGTGAAAATACTTACTACTGAATAAGCAATAATTATTATACCTTGCAAGATGCCATATTCATTAATAGAGACTTTGTAAGTTTCCATATATATAAAGGGAGCAGCTGAAACAAAGGTAATATAAGTTGCCGACATAAGGCTTGGCGGAGCTGCTGTAATGAATATATTATAGCTGGTAAGTAAGCGCTTATAATCGCTTGCAACCTTAATAAGCCTTAAAGGCTCTTTATCTTGCTTAGTTTCAGGTAAATATAAATATAAAAGTAGCCAAGCAAAAAAAGAAATTATGAATACAAATCCATAACCGCCACGCCATTCAAAGGCTTGATTAACAAAACTACCCAGCAACGGAGCTACTGACATCATTATAGTTAAAAGTGAATTTAATCGAGCAATCATTTTACTCGCCTCGGGACCAGAGCAAAGATCTGCTATCATGGCAAAGACAATAACAACCGAGGCACCAGCCCCAATACCTTGAATGAATCTTGCAAATATTAATGATTCAATTGACCAAGCCACCATACATAAGGCGGCTCCAAGCATCATTATTGCATTACCATAAATCATCACTGTTCTTCTGCCAAAAGCATCAGAAAGCGGCCCATAAACTGCGCATGAAACACATAATCCTACAAAATTAATTGCAATAGTCATTTGTGTTAAGCCTTCAGATATATTGAAATACGCGGCTACATCAGGTAGGCTCGGCGCAGATATATCCGTCTCAATACTGCAAGCAATGAGAGATATTACGAAAATGAATATTAATTTAAAACTCATAATTGATTATTATTTAAACTTGTTTCCCTTATACCTTGACATAATTCTAGCAAGCTAGTTACAAACTTACTTTTTAGAAAAATTTTCGACTCAAATTTAATTGAGTCCAAAGCTTTAGCCGAAGTAGGCAACTTTGTGGCTAAATGAAATATGTCTGTATCGCTTAAAAAATGTCCGCGAGGAATATTTAATTTCTCGGCAGATTGCTCCCTGAATCTTATTATCTCTAACATATTTTGACGCTGATGGCGAGTATAAAATGGCACTTGCAAGCGAGATAATATTTTTTCAGGGTTAAATATAAAATTTTGCTCATCATATATATTTTGCATATTATTCTTATATTTCTGCCAAGCATCCTTTTCTCTCATAGCTATTGTAAGCTTTTCGTAAAGCGGAGGTAAATAAAGCACATCATCGAGCGCATATTGCACAAGCGCCTCCTTTAAAGGGCGCAGAGACCAATTAGCTTTTTGCAAAGTTTTATCGATATTTATATCAAGCAACTTAAAGCATAATGCTTGATAACCTGCGCTTTTGCCAAAACCAACTGCACTTGCTGCTGCCTGCGTGTCAAATAAGTTACGCGGCACCATACCAAAAATTTGATGAAAGATTTTTATATCCTGGTCACCGCTATGAAAAACTTTTAAGATTTTTTTATTATTAAGAATTTCTTTTAAGTAGGAATAATCTACACCGCTTAAGGTGTCTATAACATATTGATGTTGCTTTGTAGCTACCTGCACTAAGCATAATTTAGCATGATAGGTATTACGCCTATCAAACTCAGTATCCATGAATATAATTTGCTCATTATTAAGACTTTCAAAAAGTTTATCTAAGTCGTATTGAGTATTAATTAAATTCATTTTTAGGTTTTTATTGATAAAAGTTTCGTTTTTTTATATAAAGAAAAGCGATTAAAATCAATAAATATTAAACAATTACTTATAATTAATTATGCATACATACAGAACGCACCTCTGCGGAGAGATAAATAAAAAAGATATAGGCAGCAAGATTAAGCTTTCTGGCTGGGTACACAGACGCCGAGATCACGGCGGTTTGTTGTTCATCGACCTTAGAGATAATAGCGGAATATCGCAAATAGTTTTCACTGATTCTGACCCTGAGATGGTTAATAAAGCAAGTTACTTGCATTATGAAAGCGTCATAACTATTGAAGGCGAAGTCGTAGCTAGAGCCCCTGAAGCTATTAATCCAGATATGAAAACAGGAGAAATTGAGGTTATTGCTACTTCATATATACTTGAATCTGATTCCGAAACTTTACCTTTTCAAGTTAATACTGAACATGATGCACCAGAAGAAACTAGACTTAGTTACAGATTTTTAGACCTAAGGAGAGAGCATTTACATAATAATATTCTCCTAAGATCTAATATCATTTCTGAAATTAGAAAAAAAATGACTGAAAGGGGTTTTGTAGAGTTTCAAACTCCAATCCTAACTTCAAGCTCACCTGAAGGAGCAAGAGACTTTTTAGTGCCAAGTAGATTACATCCAGGAAAATTTTACGCATTACCACAAGCGCCTCAGCAATTCAAGCAAATGCTGATGATGTCAGGATTCGATAAATATTTCCAAATTGCGCCTTGCTTTAGAGATGAAGATGCTAGAGCTGACAGATCGCCCGGTGAATTTTATCAACTTGATATTGAAATGTCATTTGTTACTCAAGAAGATATATTCACAGCCCTAGAACCGATTATATATGAAATTTTTACAAAATTTGGTAAAAAGGAAGTATCTTCATATCCATTCAAAAGAGTTGAATATGATTTTGCAATGTTACATTACGGCTCAGATAAGCCAGATTTGCGGAACCCTATCATGATTAGCGATGCAAATGATATATTTGTAGATTCAGATTTTACCATATTCAAAAACAATATCGCTAAGGGTCATATTGTTAGAGCGATACCAGCGCCAGGATCAGCTTCAAAATCAAGGAAATTTTTTGATGATATGATAAAATTTGCTCAAAGCCATGGTGCTGGCGGCCTTGCATATATCATTATTGATGAGCAAGGTGCTGCTAAAGGGCCAATAGCAAAATTCTTAAATGAAGCAGCTATAGCAAAACTCAAGCAATCAGCAGGGCTAAAAAATGGCGATGCAGTATTTTTCTCATGCGATAAGGAAAGCGCAGCTGTAAAATTAGCCGGACTTGTTAGAACAAAGCTTGGTGTAGATTTAGAACTAATAGATGAAAATAAATTCGAATTTTGTTGGATTGTTGACTTTCCGTTTTATGAACTTAATGAAGATACTGGCAAAATTGAATTCAGCCATAATCCTTTCTCAATGCCACAAGGCGGCGTGTCAGCTATTGAAAATGCAAAAAGCCAAGAAGAATTGTTAAAAATCAAAGCCTTTCAATATGATATTGTTTGCAATGGCATCGAGCTTTCAAGCGGCGCAATCAGAAATCATAAACCAGAACTGATGTATAAGGCTTTTGAAGTAGCAGGATATTCTAAGGATCAAGTTGATAAAGAATTTGGTGGTATGATTAGAGCTTTCAAATTTGGAGCGCCGCCACATGGTGGCATAGCCCCGGGCGTTGACCGTATGGTAATGCTGCTTGCCGAAACTCCGAATATTAGAGAAGTGATAGCTTTCCCAATGAATCAGCAAGCTCAGGACTTACTCATGAGCGCGCCGAGTGAAGTGTCAATTGAGCAATTACGCGAGCTGAATATTCAGTTATCGCCGTCCATTAAAGCTAAAATGAAAAAAACTACCGATGAGAAATAAGTTATTATTTTAAATAATGATAAGTTACTAAATAAATTAAATACTGAATAAGCAAATGAACGAACCAGAAAAAAATACTTTCTACATAACTACCCCAATATATTATGTAAATGACATCCCTCATATCGGTCATGCATACACAAGTTTACTTGCGGATGTAATAGCTAGAGCGATGCGCAGTATGGGTAAAAAAGTTATTTTTCTTACAGGCACGGACGAGCATGGTTTAAAAGTTGAAAAAGCAGCTAATAAAGCAGGAATGCCAGCTCAAGATTTCACCGATAAAACATCAAAATCCTTCAGTGGCCTTAGTGAAAAAATGAATTTCTCAAATGATGATTTTATAAGAACTACCGAGCAGCGCCATAAAGATGGGGTCAAACTTTTCTGGAATAATTTAAAAGCAAATGGCTATATCTATCTTGGCAAATATTCCGGCTGGTATTCAGTCAGGGATGAAACATTTTACGATGAATCAGAATTAACTGAGGATAAAAAAGCACCTACTGGCGCTGATGTAGAATGGATAGAAGAGCCAAGTTATTTTTTTGCTTTATCAAAATTTCAAGATCAGTTACTTGAGTTTTATGAATCTAATCCTGATTTTATTTTTCCTCAAACTAGAAGAAATGAAGTTATAAGTTTTGTTAAAGCGGGCTTAAAGGATTTATCAATATCTAGAACCAGTTTTAAATGGGGAATTCCTGTTCCAGGAGATGAGAGCCACGTAATATATGTTTGGCTCGATGCTCTAACTAATTATATATCAGCATTAGGTTACGGAAGTGGAATGCAAGATAATTTAAAAGATTTCTGGCCAGCTGACTTGCATATAGTAGGTAAAGATATATTACGTTTCCATGCTATTTTTTGGCCGGCCTTCCTTATGGCAGCTGATCTAAAACCCCCTAAAGAAATATTAGCCCATGGTTGGTGGACTAATGAAGGGCAAAAAATCTCTAAATCGATTGGCAATGTTATTAATCCACTTGATCTAATAGAAGAATTTGGTATTGATTATGTTAGATATTTCTTAGTCCGTGAAGTCAATTTAGGAAATGATGGTAATTATTCTAGGGAAGTTTTTATCAGCAAAATTAATAGCGAGCTCGCTAATAAAATTGGTAATTTAGTACAGCGCACATGCAGCTTTACCTATAAAAATTGTGATAGATCGCTCCCCGACTTGACGATAGAAAAAATTAATGAACTTTATGAAAGCGATCATTTAAAAAAAGTCATAGCATTATCTGATAATTCTATCGATTTAATCAAAAAACAAAGAATCAATGCTTACTTAGATAATGTTATTGGAATCGCTGAATATAGTAATAGGTATATTGATTCATGCGCTCCATGGACCCTTAAAGAAAGTGATCCTGAAAAGATGCAAGCAATACTTTATGAGATACTCGAAACAATTAGATATTTAGGAATTTTATTATTACCTATAGTTCCAGATTCAGCTGAAAAAATATTAAACTTATTAATAATCAATGGGGATGAAAGAAAATATGGCAATTTAAGCAAAAAATATGCACTAAAACCAAATGCTGCTATGCAATTGCCAGAAATTATCTTTCCAAGGATTTAGTCAATGACTTTTATTCTCTTGAGACGTGGTTAACAGGGCTATAGTTATTTATAGCATTAGGAGAGCCCTTAGCGTGAGCTATAGTCAATTTACTGACTATAGCTGCTCGTCCTCTGGGCCTTTAATCGAGTTTTTACAAACCTTTTTTTAATTGTTACAATTGCTTATATGAGGTTCAGAATCCCCTACAATATCCATAGGATCAGTTAGTGGATCATTATTTTGCTGAAGATCGTTAATTCCTCCATTTAAATGTACCATTTCCATTATATTAACTAATATTTCAGCTGGTAATTCAAATAATTTAACTTTGAAATTTTTGCTATCATTATAGAAAGCCGCCTCTTTACATACATCATTAAAATTTAGGTAATTAGAATAATAATTGAATTTAACTTCATTCAATAATTTGCCAATATAATCTTTATTTTTAAAGGTTATATAATTATTGGGTGAGTGAATGAAATATTTTATATTAAGAATTAAATTATCCGTTTTATTATCATTAACTCTAACAAACTCATTAATAAAATTATCAACATATTCCTTCTTAAAACATCCGTTATTATTAATATAATCGCTTAAAGCATTAATAAACTTTAATGTAGGCAAATCTGTATGCGCATTCAACTGCGTTTTATAATTTATAAAATTTTCTATTTCTTTAGGTATTATAATATTATGACACATAAAATTTAATGATGTCAAAGTCGAATTAAATTTAATTATATATACTAAATTTCCTATTCCTGAAATGCTAAAGAGACTTGGATCAATAGTAAGAACTTTTAAATTAGTGTTATATAATAAAGCTTCAGATAAATAATTTACTCCAACATCAATAAATTTAATATGACCAATATCTAGCACCTCTAAACGAGGATTTGTTGATAAAGCCCTAGCTATATAAAACAATCCTTCATGACTTACCTGTGGGGCGCCAATAGTTAAATCAATTAAACTAGAACTTTTTTTAATTGCTTCTGCTAAATAATAAAAGCCAACATTAGTAAAACTATCTGAATACAACGTTAAGCTAGCGAGTGTTTTATTTGTTATAAGAGCTTCTGATAGATTTTTTAACCCTTCATCAGTAAGCTTATCAGTTTCTGAAATATCAAGTAATTGTAATCCTTTATTTATTTTAAGAGCAGAAGCTATTTTTTCAAGCGCAATATCATTAATATATATGCTATCAATATCCAATGCTTCCAAAGTATTATTGTTTTTAAGAGCTTCTGCAATGGCACTAAAGCTTTCTACTGTAAAGCCACTATTATCATAGAGTGTCAGATTTTTTAAGTTCTTATTCAAGTGTAAAGAATTTGCAATATAAATTATCCCTTGATCTGTAACATTTTCTGAATCAATTTCTAGCTCCTCCAATCCATTATTTATTTTGAGGGCTTCAGCTAGATAATTTAATCCGACATCAGAAAAGTTTCTATAAAGATGCAATATTTTTAAAGTCTTGTTATGCTTTAGGGCCTCCGCTAAAAAATTAAGCACCTCGTCAGAAAAACATTCACAATCATCAAAAATTAGCCTTTTTAAGCTTATATTTTTTTTAAGTGCCTCTGCAAAGTGTTGAAAATCTTCTAAGCTAAAACTTAAACCCTCTGTATATAATTCTTGTCTAATATTATTTTGAAGCTCAATAGTTAAATCTTGTAAGGTTTGATTTTTTTCTATTTCTTGTAAAGTTTGATTTTTTGCCATTTATTTACCAGTATTATTTTAATTTAAATTTTATTAATATATTTCTTACATTAATTATGAACTTTTATACATTAAATGTTAAGCAATAGCAATGCTAATTTTAGAAGTATTAAAAGAACTAAAATTGAACTACTATTAAAAAAGTAAATAATAAAATATACTTAAGCGCTTAATTTTAAAGCTTATTCCTATAAAGCTATTTAATTAGTAAACCAACATGCAAAATCACACTATTTTTCATGCAATAGTCAAATAAGCTCATAATATTATATTTTTTATTTGATTTTACATTGCCTAGTAGAATATGTTGTTAATATAAACATTAAATAAATTACTAAATTATGTTTAAAAAAGAAAAATATACGCTTTCCAAAGCTCAAAAACTTGATGCATATGAAAAAATGTTACTCATTAGAAGATTTGAGGAAAAGTGCGGCCAATTATATGGTATGGGATTAATTGGTGGGTTCTGTCATTTATATATAGGTCAAGAAGCTGCTATCACTGCAATTCACATGCATAAAAAAGCTATTGATAGCACTGTCACTAGTTATCGCGATCATGGTCATATTATTTTAGCTGGTACCGATCCTAAATATGTACTAGCTGAATTAATGGGTAGGAAGTCCGGATGCTCTAAAGGCAAAGGCGGCTCAATGCATTTATTTAACACTGAAGGCAGATTTTACGGAGGTCATGGTATCGTCGGGGCTCAGGTTCCTATCGGCACTGGCATAGCTTTTGCAAATAATTACAATCAAGATGGCGGAGTCAGTTATACCTTTATGGGTGATGGAGCTGTTAATCAAGGACAGGTTTATGAAGCATTAAATATGGCAGCGCTTTGGAAATTACCAGCTATTTATATAATTGAAAATAATGAATATTCGATGGGAACCTCTGTTAAACGTTCAACATTTCAAACTGAATTATATAAAAAAGGCGAGTCATTTGGAGTGCCAGGTTATCAGGTTGATGGTATGGATATTAATGAATTATACAATATCACGCATCAAGCTGCAGATTATGCAAGAGAAAAAGGCCCAGTCATATTAGAACTTAAAACCTATCGCTATCGCGGGCATTCAATGTCTGATCCTGCAAAATATAGGACTAGAGAAGAAGTTGAAGAATATAAAAAGCGTGATCCAATTGCGCTTTTAAAAGAAGACATATTAGCAAGCAAAGCTGCTAGCGAAGAATCTTTAAAAGCAATTGAAAGCAAAATTAAAGAGCAGATCGCTAGTATTACCGAATTTGCTTCTAATGATGCCTTGCCTAGCAATGAAGAATTATATACAGATATTTACAAATAAAAGCGCTTAAATATATGACTGAAGAAATTCAAAATAAAGTAACTGTACGTGAAGCACTCGGTTCAGCATTAAGATATGAAATGCAAAGGGATAAAAAAGTATTTATTCTTGGTGAAGAAGTGGCAGAGTATCAAGGTGCATATAAAATCACCCAAAATCTTTTACAAGAATTTGGCCCAAAAAGAGTCATTGACACTCCAATTACTGAGCATGGCTTTGCGGGGCTAGCCGTTGGAGCTGCTTTTGCAGGCCTTAGGCCAATAGTCGAATTTATGACATTTAATTTTGCTATGCAAGCGATTGATCAGATTATTAATTCCGCAGCTAAAACGAATTATATGTCAGGCGGACAAGTGAGTTGCCCTATAGTTTTTAGAGGGCCAAATGGTGCAGCTGCAAGGGTAGCGGCTCAACATAGTCAAAATTATGCAGCATGGTATTCGCATATTCCTGGCCTAAAAGTTATTGCTCCATATAGCGCAGAAGATGCTAAGGGTTTGCTAATTAGCGCAATAAGAGATAACAATCCTATAATATTCTTAGAAAACGAAATATTATACGGGCGCAGCTTTGAAAATAAAAATAACTTACTGGAAAATCATGAAGAAGTTCCAATTGGTAAGGGTAAAATCGTGCGCGAAGGCACAGACATAACCATCACAGCTTTTTCGATTCAAGTTGAACTTGCTTTATCTGCTGCAGATCACCTTGCTTCTCTTGGAATAAGTGCAGAAGTTATAGATTTAAGAACATTAAGGCCACTTGATAGTGATTTAATTATTGAATCTGTGCGAAAAACCAATAGACTGATTACAGTTGAAGAAGGATGGGCTTTCGCTGGGATTGGCGCAAGCATTGCTGCAATTGTAATGAAAGAGATTTTTGATTATTTAGATGCGCCGATTGAGATTATAGCGGGTAAAGATGTACCGCTACCATATGCAGAAAATCTTGAAAAAATGGCTATTCCTTCAGTCGAAGATATTATTTTAGCCGCAAAAAGATCTTTAAATTTATTATAAACTATTAAGAAGAAGTAATATGCCAATAAAAATTTTAATGCCAGCTTTATCTCCGACTATGACCGAGGGTAATCTCACCAAATGGCTTAAAAAAGAAGGTGATATGGTAGGCCCTGGAGACATTATCGCTGAGATTGAGACCGATAAAGCAACTATGGAAGTTGAAGCTGTTGATGAAGGTAAATTAGTTAAGATTGTAGTTGCTGAAGGCACTGAGGATGTTAAAGTGAATTCTATCATAGCAGTCCTTGCTGAAGAAGGCGAAAAAGATATTGATTTTGATAAATTGCTAAGTGAAAATAAAGCAAATATTGGTGCTATATCATCAAATGAAAACAAAGTTGAAGCAACCTCTAATGCGCCAGGAAATTTAGCAATGCCTGGAATTAAAGAACCCGCTAAAGACAAAAGCGCAGTTAATGAAAATCAATCAAATAAACCACTGCCTACAAGAGGATCTAAGGAAGAATTTTCTGCAAATAATTTTAAGAAAACAGGCTCAAACGGTAAAATATTAGCATCTCCACTTGCAAAAAGAATTGCAGAGTATGAAGGATTATATCTTGGCTCTATTGATGGAACTGGGCCTGGCGGGAGAATTGTTAAAGATGATGTGCTTTCAGCTTTAGAAGGAGGCGTTAAAGGCAAGATAACCCGAAAAACTCAGGAATATATTGAAATTCCTAATAGCAACATGAGGAAAACCATTGCTAAGCGTCTTTTAGAGTCTAAAACTACTGTTCCTCATTTTTACCTCAATATTGAGTGTAAAATGGATAATTTACTTAAAGCTCGGGAGGAAATTAATGCAAAGCTTGCATTAAAAGCAGAGGAAAAAAGTAAAGTTATAAAAATATCAGTCAATGATTTTATTATTCTAGCAAGTGCTAAAGCTTTAAAAGATACGCCAAATGCAAATAGTAGCTGGTCTGATGGCGCAATTAAGCAATTTAACAATGTTGATATTTCTGTAGCTGTGGCTATAGAAGGAGGCTTAGTTACACCGATAATTAAAAATGCTGACCAAAAAAATATTGAACAAATCTCAAGCGAAATGAAAGAGCTTGCTAAAAAAGCGAGAGAGGGCTCACTTAAACCTGAGCAATATCAAGGTGGGGGCTTTAGTATATCTAATCTTGGTATGTTTGGGATAAATAATTTTAATGCCATAATTAATCCGCCGCAAAGCTGCATCATCGCCGTTGGCCAAAGTCAGAAAAAACCTATAATAGATGATGCCGGCAATATCGCAGTTGCTACAATTATGGAAGTGACGCTTTCATGTGATCATAGAGTCGTGGACGGCGCAATTGGAGCTACTTTCCTTAAAGCTTTTAAGAGCTATGTTGAATCACCTATTTTAATGTTTCTATAACTAATGCCTAGCACTGAATCTATCATTAAATATAAAAATTTAAAACCTGAAATCCACGAAAGCGCTTTCATTGCAAAAGGAGTTATTATTGCGGGTGATGTCAAAATTAATGAAGATTGCGGCATATGGTTTAATAGCGTTTTAAGAGGCGACGTTGCGCCTATTAGCGTTGGCGCTCGCACAAATATTCAAGACGGCACAGTGGTGCATACCTCTCGCTTTAACAATGGAAAAACAGAAATTGGCAGTGATATAACTATTGGTCATATGGCGCTAATTCATGCGTGCACTTTAAAGGATAATTGCTTTATCGGAATGAAAGCAGTTGTTATGGACGGAGCAATTATTGAAGAATATGGCTTTGTTGCAGCCGGAGCGCTTATTACGCCTGGCAAAAAAATTGCCCCTTATGAACTTTGGGCAGGTACGCCAGCAAAATTTATTCGTAAAATTACGGAGAAAGAGCTCGAATTCATGAAAGATAATGCTAATCATTATGTGACTCTTGCAAAAGAATATTTAAAATAATTGCTTTTCCACTTAATTTATCGATTCACTGTAAATTATTACTTGTTAAATCAATTTAGAGCGCCTAATATTTTAAATTACAGTCATTTACTATTTAAGTAAATAATTATAACAATAACTAAATTAAAGAGATATTTATGGGCGACTACAGAATTGAAACAGACTCAATTGGTGATGTTAAAGTTGAAGAACAATATTATTGGGGAGCGCAAACTCAAAGGTCTTTAGGGAATTTTAAAATTGGTGATATGAAAATGCCGGGCGAGCTTATAAAAGCTCTGGCTATTTTAAAGCGCTCAGCTGCTATTGCTAATCAAGAACTCGCAGGATTAGATAAGGATATTGCGCAGGAAATTGTTGCGGCGGCGGATAGAGTGCTTGATGGAGAATTTCAAGATAATTTTCCTTTAGTAGTGTGGCAAACAGGCTCTGGGACTCAAACTAATATGAACATGAACGAGGTACTAGCAAGTATTGCCAATGAAAAACTAACTGGTAAAAAAGGCGGGAAAAGCCCTGTTCATCCAAATGACCACGTTAATATGGGTCAATCTTCCAATGATGTATTTCCAACGGCTATTCATATAGCTACGACAATATTGGTTCATGACAAGCTAATACCAGCTTTAGAAAAAATGCATAAGGCGCTGGAGGAAAAAGTTCATAAATGGAATAATATAGTGAAAATTGGTCGCACCCATCTTCAAGATGCAACTCCATTAACTTTGGGGCAAGAATTTTCAGGTTATAGTACTCAGATTAAATTTAATATTGAACGAGTGCATGACGGTCTTAAGCACCTTTTTTATCTAGCCCAAGGAGGAACCGCTGTTGGCACAGGCATTAATTGCGCTGAAGGATTTGATAAAAAATTCGCTAAAGAAGTGAGCGCATATACTATGATACCATTTGTTACTGCGCCTAATAAATTTGAGGCTTTAGCATCAAATGATGCTATGGTTCAATTTTCAGGTGTGTTAAATACGATAGCTGTAAGTTTAATGAAAATTGCAAATGACCTAAGGCTACTTGGCAGTGGTCCAAGATGCGGTATTGGCGAACTGAATTTACCTGCCAATGAACCTGGCTCATCTATTATGCCAGGTAAGGTCAACCCAACGCAAGCTGAAGCTGCCACTATGGTAGCAGCGCAGGTCATGGGCAACCATACCGCAGTTACCATTGGCGGTTCAAACGGACATTTTGAGCTAAATGTTTTTAAGCCTATGATAGCTTATAACGTTATTAACTCAATAAATCTTCTTTCAGATAGTATGAATAGTTTAGTAGATAATTGTATAGAACATACTGAACCAAACCTAAAGAGAATAAAGTTTTTGAGAGACAGCTCGCTTATGCTAGTGACTGCTTTAAATCCTCACATAGGCTATGATAAAGCAGCTAAAATAGCAAAATTTGCCTTTGAAAAAGACTTAACATTGAAGGAAGCAGCATTAGAACTTGGCTATATAAGTGAAGAAGAGTTTGACAATATTGTTAATCCTGATAATATGGTACATAAATAAATTTCTAATCTATAGTTTAAAATATATTTATGAATTACGAGCTGATATTTTTTGTTATATTTCTTGCGCTTACTCTAATCATTGGCCTATGGCATGGCAGAGACATTATAAGCATTAAGCAATATGCACTTGGCAATAGGGATTTTTCTATAGGAGCACTCACCGCCACCATCATTGCAACATGGATTGGCGGTGATTACCTATTCATTACACTTGCTGAAGTATATAAAACTGGATTTGAATATGCTCTTGGCTGCCTTGGCATGGTGGTTTGCCTCTTATTCAATGCTTATTTTGTGCCTTTCATGAAGCCTTATATGGGTAATTTATCGGTTGCTGAAACCATGGGTAAAATATATGGTAATGAAGCAAGATTAATCACTACAATATCTGGGGCAATTGCATCCGCAGGATTTGTTGCTTTGCAGTTCAAAGTTTTTAGTTTTGTGCTAGCTGATTTTTTAAACTTTAGTAGCTCCCTACCTATAATTTTAACAGCATTTACTGTAACAATTTATTCTTCATTTGGTGGTATTAAATCGGTCACATTTACTGATATATTCCAGTTTTTTACCTTTGGAGTTGTTATACCTGTGATGACTGCGATAATATGGTATAGTTATTTAAATGTGGATAGCTATCATATGAGCGAAGTATTTTCTAGCCATAATTTTAATATAAGTAATTATTTCAGTTTTTCTGGCTCTAAATTATGGGCAACTATTACCCTATTTTTTATGTTTGCGATTCCTGATATAAACCCGGTTATTTTCCAGCGCATATCAATGGGAAGCAATGTTGCTCAAGTGAGGCAAGCTTTTATATATGCAGCTATTTTAGTTGGTGTTATTTTACTTTTTATGTCTATAACAAGTATACTTTTATTTGCAATAGATCAAAATTTAAATCCTGAGAAACTAGTACAATATATTGTAGCTAATTATGCAAATGATAGCCTTAAAATATTAATTATGGTAGGTTTAATTTCGATGTGCCTATCAAGCGCTGATTCAAATATAAACTCAGCCTCAGTCATGCTGACATATGATTTATGCAAATCGTTGAATTTAAAGTTAAAAAATGAATTACTCACATCGAAAATATTTTCTTTTACTATTGGCTTATTCGCTCTTTATTTAACAACCTTAGAATATGATATGCTATCATTAGTATTCTTAACTCAGAGCTTCTATATTCCCATCATAGATGTTCCTTTATTACTTGCAATAATAGGCTTTAAAACTGAAAAAAGAGTAATGCTCATTGGCATGTTTGCCAGCTTTATTTCAGTTATAATTTGGCGTTCATATTTTATAGTGAGCACTGGTATTGACAGTATATTGCCGGCGACCTTAGTTAATTTAATATTCTTCTTTAGCGCGCATTATTTACTTAAAGCTAAAGGGGGTTGGAAAAATGATTTAAATACAAATATTGATAGCAATAAAAGTTTTAGATTAGTGTCTCTTCCCAGTTATATTTATCACCAGATCAAAACTTTTGATTTTAGAAAATTCATCATTATAAATGGACCTCAAAATAATACAATATTCGTAGCATTTGGTATTTTTTGTTTCATTTCAAACATATGCTCCATGTTTTCAATATCTAATGGCATATTAGAACCCGAACTAAGACAATCATTGGTTGGAATTTTTGAATTTAGCTTAACATTATCGGTTTTATCAGCACTATACCCATTATGGCCTAATATGCTAAGGCAAAATAGTTTTTTAATTAGCTTAATTTGGAATATTTTCCTTGGCTATAACTTAGTTTATTCTGCAAGTTTTTTAGCCTTCGTAAGCTCATTATACTACCCTCAATTAATTATCTTTATATTAAATATCTCAGTCCTTGCGGTGATAACTAGGTGGCAGATTGCTAGTTGTTTATTTACTATAGGACTAGGTTTATCATTATATGCATTCAAACTTTACTCTGCTGTTTATTTCATTGAATTTAGCTTTGCAAGCAGTTGGACATTTTTCTATAGCATTATGCTTAGCATAACAATCATATTCATGTTCTTTAAGCCTAAACAAGAATATATTGAAACCACCGAGAAAAAAGCAACCGAGCTTGGTAATGAAAATATGAGTTTAAATTACAAAGTATCTCATTATACTAAAAGGGTTGAAGATCAGGAGAAAGAAATTGAAAGACTTGGCGCTACTGCTCAAAGGATATTAAATAATGTAAATCATGAATTACGACTACCGGTTGGTAATGTAACTAATTTTGCTGAAATGCTTGGCGAAGGATTAGAATATTACACTAAAGATCAGCTTAAAAGATTATCTGATGAAGTGGTGAAAAATTCCAATCGCTTATCTAGCATGATACTTAATATGCTAGACCTTGCTACTTTAGATGCCAAAAAGATTGAGCTTGAGCGAGTTGAAATCAACTTATCTGAAATCATAGAGCAAAGAGTAGTAAATGCTATTAAGATTTATAAAGCTGATAAATCACTTGATTTTAAACTTAATATTGATAAAGAAATAACAGTCAGAGCAGATATAAACTACATGCGTCAAGTTATAGATAATTTAATTATTAATTCAATAAAATTTAGCAATGAAGGGATAATAAAAATCACCTTAAGAAAGGATCGAGCTGGCGTAGAATTTAAGATTGAAGATGAAGGAATAGGCATACCGAAGAAAGATATATATGATATATTCACGCCCTTTAAGATGGGATCAAATACTGAAAGCAAAGCTGAAGGTAGAGGAGTTGGCCTTGCGCTTTGCAAATCTGCGGTTGAAGCACATGGTGGTAAAATACTGGCTGAAAGTAATGGCAAAAAAGGGGCTTGCTTCACCTTTTGGATTCCTAAGTAGAAAAGTAGCAATAGAGTAAATTTTGCATGTTAAACTATTAAGGTTACAAAAAATTTAGTTAATAAAATTGATCTATTAGATCATGTAACGAACCAACCTATAATTAATTGTGTATAGAAGTAGATTTCTCTAGCCAAAATTGAAAAGCAACCTGAATTTCATTAATCGTATTTTCTCCATGGAAATATTATTAGGAATTAGTCTCTCCTGTGGTGCCTTCAGATAAATTATTATTATTTATATTATTATTTTCTATCTGCTTTTCATGACTTTCACCTATAAGCTTAGTGTCTTCTAATTGCATTCCACTTAAGTTATGATCAATCCAATCATATAACTGATCCTCAAGTTCTTGCTCTTCTTCTTTAGATAATTTAGCTTCTCTTGCAACTTTATATATTTGCATTTCAAGGTCTTTATTATTAAAGCCTGGCTTATGACAATTGTGCTTAAACTCTTCTATAAATTGATTTAACTTTACTACTTGGCTAAAGGCATCATTATTAACTTCTTCTACTTCCTTTGAGCTATCTTCATCTTCGCTATCATCTTCAATTAATCTATCTTCATAAATATCATAACCTACATATATTCTTATTAATTTAGCTTGGTCTTCTCTAATATCAATACTTTCTTCAATTTCTATAAGATTTTCAATTAACTCTTTTTGATATTCTTCATATAAACAATCTTCTTTATCACTTAAATATGTTTCATAACAAAATTTTAACAAAATCTCTAATAATTCAGTATCTTTTTTCTCAATTGCAATTTTAAAGTATTGCGTATTTCTAAGTAAATCAATTTCACTTCCATATTCTTTTAATAAGCTTTTTACGCTATCAAGTGAATCATAGTAACAGTAGCTTCTTAAGTTAGCTTTTTCATACAATAAGTTTTTACTCTTGGACATCATTGCCTCCTATAAATTTTTTATTATCTTGATCCACAATGTATGGAGCATCTGAATATTTTTGAGAAGTTAATAAATCAATATGTGTTTGTATTAATTCATTAAAAAATTGCTTTAAATAAATTATACTTTTATTATCTGTAGTCTTAACATTACCTAATTTTATATTTAAAAAAGATGTAAAATCGTTATTAATTTTCTTTTTTTCACTTTCACTAGATTCATAAAGTATTGGTTTCATTTTGAAATTTATTTTAGAATAAATTTCATTAGCTTCTTTTCTTATAATATTATTTGAAGATTGTCTTATCCTAAAAGGAATATTATTATCTATATCGCTAATTGTATTTGATATTTCATTAACAAAATCAATTTCCTTTAACCTAGATATATCCATATCTTCTCTAAAAGAAATTATTCCAAAACCTAATTTTACTGCTATATCAATACAATCTCTAAAATTAGTATTAATCTCACTTTCCTGATTAATTACCCTTTGAGATTTGTGTTGGTCTGAATTTGCAGTACTTTGGCCAGTTGACTTATTTTGCGTTTCTTTTTCATAATTTCTATTTTCTAAAGATTAAATGTATATGGCAGGACCAACAGGACCATTTGGTTTATATATTTGAATTTCTTTATCTGGAACTAAAAAATTAATATCAGTTTCATCTGGATAAGATAAAAGCAATTTACATTTATTATACTCAATATGCCTACTAAATTTTGAATTTGTTGGATCAATTATAAGTATATTATTATTTAGTAGCTCTAAAGAATCTTTCACTAAAAGAATTGAATGAGTTTCAATTATATTTTTATTTGTTAATTGAATTTTTCCATCTCTATCCCGCGCAAAAATATCAACAATAACTGTTTCATACCGCTTCTGGCTATCTTTATTATTTTCTCCTTCCTTTCCACAATTTAAGAAATCTAGAGCTTTACGTATATTAAACACCTCTAGTGGGGAAAGTTCTTTTATAGTCTCTGGCTTTTTAAATTTTTTTGATCCTTGACTATTTTGGCTTTTATTTTCCTTCTTTTTATTTATACTACTACACTTTTAATTAAAAATAAAATATTAATTAAACTATAACTTTAATTAATTTATTATAACAAAGTCATTATATTTAATATTTTTATAAATATAAATTTGGAAGATTTAATTGCTCATAGCTATCCAATTATAGATTTTTAAGTAATATTCTTAAAGAATTTGTATAGAATTCTAATCAATGAAAATACATTAATAATGCTTAATATTTACTTTAAAAAATAGCTCCTAACTGGCATTATTAACACTAGTTTAATATCATTTTAATATTAGTTAATCTTATTACTAGTAATTTAAATACTATTGATGTATTTTATGTTTAAATTAATATATGTAAAAATTATATTAATTAAATAATAACCTTCCTGATGGTATTTAGGCT
Organism: uncultured Alphaproteobacteria bacterium; assembly: GCA_963762045.1. Lineage (GTDB taxonomy): Bacteria > Pseudomonadota > Alphaproteobacteria > Rickettsiales > Rickettsiaceae > CAVXJA01. The sequence continues at coordinate 60,629 of CAVXJA010000001.1, forward strand.
TAGAAAGCGGCGACAAAAAAATAAACTACTATCTACAAGCATGCTTGCTCTAGCTGCGTCGACTAGCCTTTCAAGTAACGCTATGGCTGCACTACGTTCAACTACGGCTTCTGGAACTATATTTGCAGGTAGTTCAACAAACTTAAATGGTACATTTAATAATTATATAGATTCATTGTTATTATTTCATTCGGTCACCACAGGCAACTCAATGTATATAACTGAAATAGGCACTTCTGGCGTTCAGAATTTTACAATGCAATCATATGTGAGAGTATATGGCAATGTTGCACCTGTATTATACGTTCAAGGTGGCTATTTTGGCTCACAAGTTGACGGAAATGTTAGTCGGCAAATTATAATGTTTAGTTCTAACTTAACCGTGGCGGGAGATGCTCAATCATATATAAATATTCTAAATGCAAGTAATTTAAATATCAGGGATATATTTTTAGATGCTACTGTCCAAAATGGCAGTCAATTAACTGTAAGGAATACCACTAATGGTATTCAAATGAACACTGCTTCCACTGTACTTACCAATGGCAATCACCCCCACATAAAAGGTTCAGGTTCAACATACCTTACCGGATCTGGTTCAAATATAACAACTATCGACACAACAACGGGCATAGTTTATCTCAGATCAACAAATTTAACTCTAGGGACTCTTAAAAGCGCGGCTGGAACAAGAATAGATAACACAGCAGCCTCAAAAACTAATGTAACAGGAACTGTAGATAGCAATTTAGATTTTAAAGTGGCAGGAACATTTACAGCTGGTGGATTAATTACTGGTAATATTGACTATAATGCTAATGGAACTTTAACCGCAAATGGCGGACTTACAGGCACGCTTGACTTTAACAATAGAGCAGGAACATTTTCTCTTGGCGGTGGAACATTCACTGGCAATGCTAATTCTACTGGCGGAGTGAATGGAACAATCAATATAACTGGAGCAAGTACTTGGACCGGAGCTATCGGCAACACTGGTCCGGTTTCTTCGGTTAACCTTACCGGAGCTGGAGCTTCTAGCTTTAGTGGAGCAGTCAGCGCAACTAACTTTAACGTAAAGCATGCTAGCGCAAGCTCAACCGTTAGCGGACTGCTCACTGCAAATGTAAGTTATACTAACAGCGGTGCTCTAACCGCAAATGCAGGTGTTACCGGCGATCTTGACTTTAGCAGTAAACCCGGGTCATTCACGCTTGGCGGAGGAACTTTTACTGGTAATGCTAACTCTAATGGTTCAGTGAATGGTACCGTTAATATTGCAGGAGCTAGCACCTGGACTGGCTCTATCGGTAATACTGGACCAGTTTCTTCGGTGAATCTTACTGGAGCTGGAGCTTCTACCTTTAGTGGCGCAGTTAAAGCTACTGATTTTAACGTAAATCATGCAGGAGCAAGTTCTACTTTATCTAGCACACTAACTGCAGATGTTACCTATAGCGCCGCAGGATCACTTGATGTAACTGGCTTAATTACTGGTGACGTCGATTTTAACTCAGGAGGAACTCTCGCAGCTCGCGGCAATGTTAGCGGTAATGTTAACTTTAATCAAGCCGCTGGCACTGCTACTTTATCCGTAGCAACCACTGCTCCTAACTTCAATGTGACCCACGCTGGTGCAGTAGCAGTTGCAAGTGGTCTTCTCACTGGTAATGTTAACTACAGCGCAGCTGGCGCCTTAACCGCAAATGCTGGAGTTAGTGGCTTGCTTAACTTTAACAATAATGCCGGGTCTTTTACTTTAGGAGACGGGGCAACTTATACAGGTAGCGCCATTTCAACAGGAGGAAGAAATGGCACTATTTATTTCGCCGGCGACGGCATTTGGAATGGTATCCTTGGACAAATAGGAACTGTACAACTAGACAATCCAGGCACTATTACAATCACTAATACAGTATCGGGTAATGCTTTTAATATTAATCATGCAGGCGTCGTTGCTACAACTAATTTATCAGGTATAGATATAAATTTTTATCAACCTGGATCATTTACAGCTAATCTCAATATAAATGAAAATGTTAATTTCTTCAGTGGAGGAACCTTAACTGCTAAGGCTAAAGTTCTTAAGGATATTAATTTTAGTCAAGCTGCTGGCACTGCCAATTTGGCCGTGGCAACCACTGCAGTTAACTTTAATGTTACAAATGCTGGCGCGGTAGCTGTTGCAGCTGGGTTAATGACTGGTAATGTTAATTATACCGCAGCTGGCGCCTTAACCGCAAATGCTGGAGTCACTGGGCCACTTGACTTTAACAATAATGCAGGCACATTTACCCTTGGCGGCGGAACATATACGGGCAATGCTAATTCTACTGGCGGAGTGAATGGCGCTATTAATATTGCAGGCGCTAGCACCTGGACCGGATCGATTGGTAATACTGGACCGGTATCTTCAGTTAACCTTACCGGAGCCGGCGCTTCTACCTTTAGTGGCGCAGTCAAAGCAACTGATTTTAACATAAATCATGCTGGTGCAAGCTCTACTTTATCTAGCACATTAAATGCTAACGTAAAATATACAGCTGCAGGATCACTTGATGTAACTGGCTTAATTACTGGTAGTGTTAATTTTAATTCTGGAGGAACCCTCGCAGCTCGCGGCAATGTTAGCGGTGATGTTAATTTTAATCAAGCAGCTGGTACTGCTACTTTATCTGTGGCAACCACTGCAGCTAACTTTAATGTTACAAATGCAGGCGCAGTAGCAGTTGCAGCTGGGTTAATGACTGGTAATATTAACTATAGTGCAGCCGGTGCCTTAACCGCAAACGCAGGGGTAACCGGACCGCTTGACTTTAACAATAATGCAGGCTCATTCACTCTTGGCGGAGGAACTTTCACCGGCAATGCTAATTCTACCGGCGGAGTTAACGGCTCTGTAAATATCGCAGGAGCTAGCACTTGGACTGGAGCAATTGGTAATACTGGGCCAGTTTCTTCGGTGAATCTTACCGGCGCCGGCGCATCTACCTTTAGCGGAGCAGTTAGTGCAACTGACTTTAATATAAATCATGCTGGCGCAAGTTCTAATGTTATCGGCCTTCTTACAGCTGATGTTAACTACAGCGCTGCTGGAACTTTGTATGTACTTACGGGAGTAACTGGTGATCTTGATTTTAACAATAATGCTGGTAAATTCTTTCTCGGCTCTGGTAGCTATATTGGTGATGCTTCTTCAAGCGGAGGCGCTAATGGTACAATCTATGCTGCGGGCGCCACCTGGACTGGAACGATTGGTGCGAGTGGCCAAGTTTTAGCTGTTAATCTTAATAGCGCCGGGGTATCAACTTTTTCTAGTACCGTCAAAGCTACTGATTTTAATATTAAACATGCAAGCGCAAACTCTACTGTTAGCGGACTACTCACAGGTAATGTTAACTACAGTGCAGCTGGCGCCTTAACTGCGAATGCTGGAGTCACTGGACCGCTTGATTTTAACAATAATTCAGGAACATTCACTCTTGGCGGCGGAACTTTTACAGGCAATGCTAATTCTACCGGGGGAATTAAAGGTACAATTAACATTGCAAGCGCAAGTACTTGGACAGGTAGCATAGGCGATACTGGACCTGTTTCTTCCGTGAACCTAACCGGAGCAGGGGCTTCTAGCTTTTCAGGCCCTATCAAGGCAGCTTTTTTTTACATAAATCATGCTGGAGCTGATGCCACTGTAGATGGTCTATTAAATGCTAGTATAAAATATAATGCAGCCGGTGCTTTAACTGCAAATGCCGGGGTCACTGGACCGCTTGATTTCAATAATAATGCAGGAACATTCACACTTGGGGGAGGAACATTCAAGGGTAACGCTAATTCTACTGGCGGAGTTAATGGCACTGTAAATATTGCAGGAGCTAGCACCTGGACCGGAGCGATTGGTAATACTGGGCCAGTTTCTTCGGTGAACCTTACCGGCGCTGGAGCATCTACCTTTAGCGGCGCAGTTAGCGCAACTGACTTTAACGTAAATCATGCGGGTGCAAGCTCTACTGCTTCAGGTTTAATTACTGGTAATATTAACTACAGTGCAGCGGGTGCTTTAACCGCAAATGCTGGAGTCACTGGACCGCTTGACTTTAATAATAATGCAGGCACATTTACCCTTGGCGGTGGTACTTTTACAGGCAATGCTAATTCTACCGGGGGAGTGAACGGCGCCGTTAATATTGCAGGAGCTAGCACCTGGACCGGAGCGATTGGTAATACTGGGCCAGTTTCTTCGGTGAACCTTACCGGAGCCGGCGCATCTACCTTTAGTGGCGCAGTTAGTGCAACTGATTTTAACGTAAATCATGCTGGTGCAAGCTCTACTTTATCAAGCACATTAAATGCTAACGTAAAATATACAGCTGCAGGATCACTTGATGTAACTGGCTTAATTACTGGTGATGTCGATTTTAATTCTGGAGGAACCCTCGCAGCGCGCGGTAATGTTAGTGGTGATGTTAATTTTAATCAAGCTGCAGGCACCGCTAGCCTAACAGTGGCAACTACTGCAGCTAACTTTAATGTTACAAATGCTGGCGCGGTGGCTGTTGCAAGTGGCCTTCTCACAGGTAATATTAACTACAGCGCAGCTGGAGCCTTAACCGCAAATGCTGGAGTCACTGGACCGCTTGACTTTAACAATAATGCAGGGTCGTTCACTCTTGGCGGCGGAACATTCACAGGCAATGCTAATTCTACCGGGGGAGTGAATGGTACTGTCAACATAAGTGGAGCTAGCACCTGGACCGGAGCCATTGGTAATACTGGGCCAGTTTCTTCGGTTAACTTAACGGGAGCTGGAGCATCTTCCTTTAGCGGCGCAGTTAGTGCAACTGACTTTAACATCAAGCATGCGGGAGCAAGTTCTACTGTTAGCGGACTGCTCACGGCTGATGTTAACTACACCGCAGCTGGAACTCTAAATGTAAGCGCTGGCACAACTGGCGATCTTGATTTTGGTAATAATGCAGGCACATTTAACTTAAATGGTGGTAACTATAATGGCGATGCCTCTTCAATCGGAGGAGCAAATGGCACTATTAATATTGCAGGAGCCACTACCTGGACTGGAACTATTGGTGCGAGTGGCCAAGTTTTAGCTCTGAATCTTAATGGCGCTGGCATATCAACATTTTCCGGAGCCGTCAAAGCTACTGACTTTAACATCAAGCATGCGGGAGCAAGCTCTACTGTTAGCGGACTACTCACAGGTAATATTAACTACAGCGCAGCTGGAGCCTTAACGGCAAATGCTGGAGTCAATGGACCGCTTGACTTTAACAATAATGCAGGCTCATTCACTCTTGGCGGAGGAACTTTTACAGGCAATGCTAATTCTACTGGGGGAGTGAATGGTACGGTTAACATCGCAGGAGCAGCTACTTGGACCGGAGCGATTGGTAACACCGGGCCGGTTTCTTCTGTTAACTTAAATGGAGCTGGGGCATCTACCTTTAGTGGAGCCGTCAAAGCTACTGACTTTAATATTAATCATGCTGGTGCAAGCTCTACTATTAGCGGACTGCTCACAGGCAATATTAATTACAGTGCAGCTGGCGCTTTAACCGCAAATGCAGGGGTGACCGGACCGCTTGACTTTAACAATAATGCAGGCTCATTCACTCTTGGCGGAGGAACTTTCACCGGCAATGCCAATTCTACTGGCGGAGTAAATGGCGCTGTAAATATTGCAGGAGCTAGCACCTGGACTGGAGCAATTGGTAATACTGGGCCAGTTTCTTCGGTGAATCTTACCGGAGCTGGAGCATCTACCTTTAGCGGCGCAGTTAGCGCAACTGACTTTAACATAAATCATGCTGGAGCAAGCTCTACTGCTTCAGGTTTAATTACTGGTAATATTAACTACAGCGCAGCTGGCGCCTTAACCGCAAATGCTGGAGTCACTGGTCCGCTTGACTTTAACAATAATGCAGGGTCGTTCACTCTTGGCGGCGGTACTTTCACCGGCAATGCTAATTCTACCGGGGGTGCTAACGGCGCCGTTAACATAAGTGGAGCAGCTACTTGGACTGGCTCTATCGGTAATACTGGACCGGTTTCTTCGGTGAACCTTACCGGAGCCGGCGCATCTACCTTTAGTGGCGCAGTTAGTGCAACTGATTTTAACGTAAATCATGCAGGCGCAAGCTCTACTTTATCTAGCACATTAACTGCAGATGTTACCTATAGCGCCGCAGGATCACTTGATGTAACTGGCTTAATTACTGGTGACGTCGATTTTAATTCTGGAGGAACCCTTGCAGCTCGCGGCAATGTTAGCGGTAATGTTAACTTTAATCAAGCAGCTGGCACCGCTACTTTATCCGTGGCAACCACTGCTCCTAACTTTAATATCACGAACGCTGGCGCGGTAGCAGTTGCAAGCGGCCTTCTCACTGGTAATGTTAACTACAGCGCCGCTGGCGCCTTAACCGCAAATGCTGGGGTAACCGGTCCGCTTGACTTTAACAATAATGCAGGATCGTTCACTCTTGGCGGCGGGACATATACGGGTAATGCTAATTCTACTGGCGGGATTAATGGCGCGGTTAACATAAGTGGAGCAGCTACTTGGACTGGCTCTATCGGCAATACTGGTCCGGTTTCTTCGGTTAACTTAACGGGAGCTGGAGCATCTACCTTTAGCGGCACAGTTAGTGCAACTGACTTTAATATAAACCATGCAAGCGCAAGCTCTACTGTTAGCGGACTGCTCACAGCTGATGTTAACTACACCGCAGCTGGAACTCTAAATGTAAGCGCTGGCACAACTGGCGATCTTGATTTTGGTAATAATGCAGGCATATTTAACTTAAATGGTGGTAACTATAATGGCGATGCTTCTTCAATCGGAGGAGCAAATGGTACTATTAATATTGCAGGAGCCACTACCTGGACTGGAACGATTGGTGCTAATGGCCAAGTTTTAGCTCTGAATCTTAATGGCGCTGGGGCATCTTCCTTTAGCGGCGCAGTTAGTGCAACTGATTTTAACATAAATCATGCAGGGGCAAGCTCTACTGCTGCAGGTTTAATTACTGCTGATATTAACTACAGCGCAGCGGGTGCTTTAACTGCGAATGCTGGAGTCACTGGACCGCTTGATTTTAACAATAATGCAGGCTCGTTCACTCTTGGGGGAGGCACTTTCACCGGCAATGCTAATTCTACCGGGGGAATTAAAGGTATAATTAACATTGCAAGCGCAAGTACTTGGACAGGTAGCATTGGCGATACCGGCCCTGTTTCTTCTGTTAACCTAACCGGGGCTGGGGTATCCACATTTTCTGGAGCAGTTAAAGCAACTGACTTTAATGTAAACCACGCAGGCGCTAGCTCTACTGTTAGCGGACTACTCACAGGTAATGTTAATTACAGTGCAGCGGGTGCTTTAACGGCAAATGCTGGAGTCAATGGACCGCTTGACTTTAACAATAATGCTGGTACCTTCACACTTGGCGGTGGAACTTTCACTGGCAATGCTAATTCTACTGGCGGAGTTAATGGCACAGTAAATATTGCAGGAGCTAGCACCTGGACCGGATCGATTGGTAATACTGGACCTGTATCTTCGGTGAATCTTACCGGAGCCGGCGCATCTACCTTTAGCGGAGCAGTTAGTGCAACTGACTTTAACATCAAGCATGCGGGAGCAAGCTCTACTGTTAGCGGACTGCTCACAGCTGATGTTAACTACACCGCAGCTGGCGCCTTAACCGCAAATGCTGGAGTCAATGGACCGCTTGACTTTAACAATAATGCTGGTACCTTCACTCTTGGTGGCGGAACATTCACAGGTAATGCTAATTCTACCGGGGGAGTGAATGGTACTGTCAACATAAGTGGAGCTAGCACCTGGACCGGAGCCATTGGTAATACTGGGCCAGTTTCTTCGGTTAACTTAACGGGAGCCGGCGCATCTACCTTTAGCGGAGCAGTTAGTGCAACTGACTTTAACATCAAGCATGCGGGAGCAAGCTCTACTGTTAGCGGACTGCTCACAGCTGATGTTAACTACACCGCAGCTGGAACTCTAAATGTAAGCGCTGGCACAACTGGCGATCTTGATTTTGGTAATAATGCAGGCACATTTAACTTAAATGGTGGTAACTATAATGGCGATGCTTCTTCAATCGGAGGAGCAAATGGCACTATTAATATTGCAGGAGCCACTACCTGGACTGGAACTATTGGTGCGAGTGGCCAAGTTTTAGCTCTGAATCTTAATGGCGCTGGCATATCAACATTTTCTGGAGCAGTTAGTGCAACTGATTTTAACATAAATCATGCGGGAGCAAGCTCTACTGTTAGCGGACTACTCACAGGTAATGTTAACTACACCGCAGCTGGCGCCTTAACCGCAAATGCTGGAGTTAGTGGCGCTCTTGACTTTAACAATAATGCAGGAACCTTCACCCTTGGCGGCGGAACCTTCACTGGCAATGCTAACTCTACCGGCGGAGTAAATGGCGCTGTAAATATTGCAGGAGCTAGCACCTGGACTGGAGCGATTGGTAATACCGGCCCTGTTTCTTCTGTTAACCTAACCGGGGCTGGGGTATCCACATTTTCTGGAGCAGTTAAAGCAACTGACTTTAATGTAAACCACGCAGGCGCTAGCTCTACTGCTTCAGGTTTAATTACTGGTAATATTAACTACAGTGCAGCTGGAGCCTTAACCGCAAATGCCGGAGTCACTGGTCCGCTTGACTTTAACAATAATGCAGGCTCATTCACCCTTGGCGGCGGAACATTCACAGGCAATGCTAATTCTACCGGCGGTGCTAACGGCGCCGTTAATATTGCAGGAGCAGCTACTTGGACCGGAGCGATTGGTAATACTGGGCCAGTTTCTTCGGTGAACCTTACCGGGGCTGGCGTATCTACATTTTCCGGCGCAGTTAAAGCTACTGACTTTAATATTAATCATGCAGGCGCAAGCTCTACTGTTAGCGGACTGCTCACTGGTGATATTAACTATACCGCGGCCGGCGCCTTAACCGCAAATGCTGGAGTCACTGGGCCACTTGACTTTAACAATAATGCAGGCTCATTCACTCTTGGCGGCGGGACATTCACAGGTAATGCTAATTCTACCGGCGGAGTTAATGGCACGGTCAACATAAGTGGGGCTAGCACCTGGACCGGAGCGATTGGTAATACTGGACCAGTTGCTTCAGTTAACTTAACAGGAGCTGGAGCTTCTACCTTTAGCGGCGCAGTTAAAGCTACTGACTTTAACATAAATCATGCAGGCGCAAGCTCTACATTATCTAGCACATTAACTGCAGATGTTACCTATAGTGCAGCAGGATCTTTAGATGTAACTGGCTTAATTACTGGCGACGTCGATTTTAACTCAGGAGGAACCCTCGCGGCTCGCGGTAATGTTAATGGTGATGTTAATTTTAATCAAGCAGCTGGCACTGCAACTTTATCCGTAGCGACCACTGCAACTAACTTTAATGTAACCCACGCTGGCGCAGTGGCTGTTGCAAGCGGCCTTCTCACAGGTAATGTTAACTATAGCGCAGCTGGTGCTTTAACCGCAAATGCTGGAGTCAATGGACCGCTTGACTTTAACAATAATGCTGGTACCTTCACTCTTGGTGGCGGAACATTCACTGGCAATGCTAATTCTACCGGGGGAGTTAACGGCGCTGTAAATATTGCAGGCGCTAGCACCTGGACCGGATCGATTGGTAATACTGGGCCAGTTTCTTCGGTGAACCTTACCGGAGCCGGCGCATCTACCTTTAGTGGCGCAGTTAGTGCAACTGACTTTAACATCAAGCATGCGGGAGCAAGCTCTACTGTTAGCGGACTGCTCACAGCTGATGTTAACTACACCGCAGCTGGAACTCTAAATGTAAGCGCTGGCACAACTGGCGATCTTGATTTTGGTAATAATGCAGGCACATTTAACTTAAATGGTGGTAACTATAATGGCGATGCCTCTTCAATCGGAGGAGCAAATGGTACTATTAATATTGCAGGAGCCACTACCTGGACTGGAACTATTGGTGCGAGTGGCCAAGTTTTAGCTCTGAATCTTAATGGCGCTGGCATATCAACATTTTCCGGAGCCGTCAAAGCTACTGACTTTAACATCAAGCATGCGGGAGCAAGCTCTACTGCTGCAGGTTTAATTACTGCTGATATTAACTACAGCGCAGCGGGTGCTTTAACTGCAAATGCCGGGGTCACTGGACCGCTTGATTTCAATAATAATGCAGGAACTTTCACCCTTGGCGGCGGAACATTCACAGGCAATGCTAACTCTACCGGCGGAGTAAATGGCGCTGTAAATATTGCAGGAGCTAGCACCTGGACCGGAGCGATTGGTAATACCGGCCCTGTTTCTTCTGTTAACCTAACCGGGGCTGGGGTATCCACATTTTCTGGAGCAGTTAAAGCAACTGACTTTAATGTAAACCACGCAGGCGCTAGCTCTACTGTTAGCGGACTACTCACAGGTAATGTTAATTACAGTGCAGCGGGTGCTTTAACGGCAAATGCTGGAGTCAATGGACCGCTTGACTTTAACAATAATGCAGGCTCATTCACTCTTGGCGGAGGAACTTTCACCGGCAATGCCAATTCTACTGGCGGAGTTAATGGCACAGTAAATATTGCAGGAGCTAGCACCTGGACCGGATCGATTGGTAATACTGGGCCTGTTTCTTCAGTTAACTTAACCGGCGCTGGCATATCAACATTTTCTGGAGCAGTTAAAGCTACTGATTTTAACATAAATCATGCAGGAGCAAGCTCCACTGTTAGCGGACTGCTTACAGCTGATGTTAACTACAGCGCAGCTGGCGCCTTAACCGCAAATGCTGGAGTCACTGGGCCACTTGACTTTAACAATAATGCAGGCTCATTCACCCTTGGCGGCGGAACATTCACAGGCAATGCTAATTCTACCGGCGGTGCTAACGGCGCCGTTAATATTGCAGGGGCTAGCACCTGGACCGGAGCGATTGGTAATACTGGACCAGTTGCTTCAGTTAACCTTACCGGAGCCGGCGCATCTACCTTTAGCGGCGCAGTTAGTGCAACTGATTTTAACGTAAATCATGCTGGTGCAAGCTCTACTTTATCAAGCACATTAAATGCTAACGTAAAATATACAGCTGCAGGATCACTTGATGTAACTGGCTTAATTACTGGTGATGTCGATTTTAACTCAGGAGGAACCCTTGCAGCTCGCGGTAATGTTAGTGGTGATGTTAATTTTAATCAAGCAGCTGGCACTGCAACTTTATCCGTAGCGACCACTGCAACTAACTTTAATGTAACCCACGCTGGCGCAGTGGCTGTTGCAAGCGGCCTTCTCACAGGTAATATTAACTACAGTGCAGCTGGAGCCTTAACCGCAAATGCTGGGGTCACTGGACCGCTTGACTTTAACAATAATGCTGGTACCTTCACTCTTGGCGGAGGAACATATACGGGCAATGCTAATTCTACTGGTGGAGTGAACGGTAAACTCATATTCACAGGTAGTGGCACTTGGGATGGAACTATTAGTAATATTAATAATATTAGCTTTAACGGAGCTGGTACTATAACTTTTGAGAAAGCTATAAGCACTAAAACTTTAGAATTTAGTAATAATGCCATTAATGTCGAGATGAAAGTAGGAGATTTAGGAGCTACTAATATCGTGAGTAATAGCACCTCAAAGCTACAAAACTTAATTATTAATGAGGATCAAAATATTACCGGGAACATAGGAAGCCTTGCCAATCCTTTTGGTAATTTAATTATTAATAATAATAAAAATATAATAGTTAATACTAATAACTTCTACGCAGGAATATCTACTAGCACAAATGATACAGGTTCAGCAACTTTGAATCAAAATGCATTATCAGTGCAAAATATTGGCGAAGTAGGCAAAAGCTTAAACAAACTAACTATCAGTGAATCTGCAACTATTGGAGGTGATCTTAATAGTAAATTAGTGGAAATTGATACAGGTAAGAGTTTAAATCTCAAAGGACTGGTAAATGTTGTTGATTTTAATTTAATTGGTCCTGGTAGCACTATATATTTTGATGAAGATATAACTCTCTCAAGTAATATAATACCAACAGCAAATGACCAAAATAAAGTCATTTTTGAAAAAGCCGCTACTATCAATAGCGATCTCGGCCAGCTTGGTAAAAATATTAAAGAAATTATTTTTAATGCGAATGATGGCTTGACAGCAATTAATTTGCAAGGCAATTTATTTACTGAAAAAGTATTAGCGAAAAATGCTTCATTAAATATTAAGAATGATCTAGAAATTAAAGGTCAGTTATCGCTTGATAGCACTAAACTTGATCTTGAGAGTAATCATTTAACGGTGGGTTCACTTGATGCAACGAATGCTATAACAATTATTAGTAAAATTAATAATACTGATTATGGTAAAATAACTTCGAATAGTAACATAACCACTGTTGACCCTATAACCATTCAACTGGATGACAATAACGCTAGTGGTGGTTTAATACAGCTAACATTAGTAACTGGTGATGCAAGCACAATTAATGGAGCTAATGTAACATTACTTAACACTAATCCAAATTTAGGATGGATTACGAATATTAGTAATTTAGGAATTATTCTTGATTTAGACCCAGCTTTTATACCACCACCCCCAGCTCCAGCTTTGCCTTCACCTGTAACGCCTGATGCTACACCCGAGGTTGGACCAGATATTATAGACAACCCACCTATTATAACGCCTAAAGCATCTATTCCTATAGTTTTAGCGCCTAAATCGACTGTGCTTAATCTTAATCAAAGATTAACTTCGTTAGAGGAAGATATTAAAGCAAGAGCTTTAGGGCGCCTGAGCACTACGAAAGAAACTCATGATGAGATATTAAATAATGATCATTCCAGGACAATTGAAACTATTTTAGCGCGAGTTAATGGCTTCTATAATTTACCTATATCTATTACAATTGCTGGTGAAGCAGTATTCTGGTATGGCAGCAGGTGATGAAGTTATGAAACAAAATATGCGGAGGATGGATTTACTCATTCAGTCACTAACACAAAGAAAAAAACTAATAATATTTTACAAGGCTATTCGTCAAAATCTTATAGTACGAGTATTGGGGTCGATAGGCAGCTGAATGAAAACTGGATTGGAGGTTTAGCAGTTAGCTCTGGTAAAAACTTAGTAAAGCATCGAGATGAAAAAGATAGTGATACTAGTCACTTAAAAAGTTTAATCTTTTCTTTATATAGCACTTATAAACTTACTGACAAAGTGTTTATTATTAATGCATTAAATTTGGGTAAAGCTAAAATTACAGCACAGGAACAACGCATTATTAATGCTAGTTTTACAGATGTTGCTAAAGCAAAATATAATCGGCTTATGATTAATACTCAAAATCACATAGGCTATGATTATTTACTCAAGAAAAATCTTGTCGCTGTACCAATTTTTGGCCTTGATTATACTACCGCCAATGATTCTACATATACTGAAAATGGTTCAATTGATAATTTAACCGTCATTAGCAAACCTTCTCAAAAGCTTAGTGCTTCTGCGGGTTTGACTTTACATGCACTTGGAGAAACTATGCTTAATCATTATGTAGCTCTCGAAGCAAATGGTAAAATTAAATATGATATAATTAATAAAACATCCTCTACAACATTCCATGGAACCGATAATTTACATAACGCCATACCGGGCTTGTCTCGGAAAAGCAGCACTAAAAATATGGCTAATAAAATATCATATAATCTTGGAGCTGCAATTAAGATGAAAAGCAATAATATCGAGACTTCAATTTCTCATGAAGTCACTCTATCAAAAAAATATTGCTCTCACCAATCCATCCTGAAAATTAAAATTAACTTTTAAGTTTAGATTTTGTGTAAAAATTAATAACAATAATTTTACAACCCACTTTACCAAGCTTTTTTTCAAAATATATCATTTTATTTTCCTTATCAAATTTGGATTGGCTATATATCAATTAGTATTTGAGGCCTTTCGCACGAGCAAAGAGCGCGCAAATTATTATTATGAAGCCCTGGTGGGAGTTAACCCTAACGAATACATTTACTAAAGCTCTCGCGCAAGCTAGCTGGCGCCCTAGAGACCTCGAATAGTTATGACTATAGCTGTAAAAAATCTTTTCTATTGTTCATAATCTTAACTCATTTATAAGTTAATTACATGATTCATAATGGCTTCTGCTGCACCATCAAGGCTTAAATTGCTGATATTTAGCTCAAGTAAATTAGGGTGGGAGATGGAAATAAGTGGTCCATTATCTTCAGCATCACTTGGATCAATAGACTTCCACCTTGCTCTTCTTTCTGGTTGTGTCAGGCGTTTCAAATGCTCTTCTTTGTAATTTGAAGTTGTACCGGAATAAACAATGACCCTCGCGCTTCTGCCATTTGACTGCACTTGTTTGAAGAGTTGTTTGTCTTCATCGGTGTTTGCTAAGCAGTTGGTAAGCACATAACTATTTTGGGCGCTCTTAGCAAGAAATCGAAAATCTCCGCCCTTATGCGAGCGATAGCGCCCCAAGCAAAATCAGGTATTTTTGCGTATCCGTCATATTGCAATAGTTCAAAAATAGGATTATTGATCAGCTGATTATCGCATACTATAAAGCCATGTTTGATTGCGAGCTCCTTGGCGATGGTGTATTTCCCAACCCCTGGTTTGCCTGTTAAATAGATGATGGTTGTGTTTTGTTTCATATCATCACGCAGTTAGTTTTTTAAATAAATTAAAAACTTTTCCATATCTTTCTCTACTTGAATCGAGTAGTTTTTTGTGCCTTGATCTGGCATGCACATCTCTCCATAAAATGGGTTGTTTTTAAAAAAGAGATTAATCATAATATGATTATACATATTATAGTTGCACAAACTATAGTTTTAGGTCAAGATAAAGCCGCGCACGAGTGGCAAAAATAATTTTAGAATTGAGTAAAATGACGACGCTTTTTTTGATTTACATGGAAAACAGCCATCATCACTGGAGCTTCAAGTGGTCTGGGGGAGCAATTTGCTCGTTGCCTATCAGGCGCGGGTGCGCGGGTGATCTTAGCCGCTCGCAGGATTGATAAACTAAAGGCCTTAGCTGCTGAGATTAATAACGCTAGAGCCATACAAATGGATGTGTCAGACAAACAATTCGTAAAAAGTTGCTTTACTGAGTTAGAACATGATGGTGAGAAGATCGACATATGCGTTAATAACGCTGGAATTGCGATCTTTACTCCTGTTTTTGAAGAAGATGATAATGATAATTTTGAGTCGATTGTTCAAGCGAACCTAATGGGCGTATGGTATGTCACAAAAGCAGTGGCAAATCATATGAAGAACCATGTCATTCATGGGTCTATTATTAATATCGGTAGTGTGAATGGTGATGACATTCCTGCAAAATGCGGCGCTGCCTATAGTATTAGCAAATCCGCAGTGATTCATTTAACAAAAACTTTAGTTGGCGAGTTGTCGCCCCATAAAATACGGATCAATTGTATTTCACCAGGTTGGATTAGAACACCTATGAATGGATCCGACTTAGAGCAAATAATTCCTTTGATTCCTTATGGAGATATTGCTGAACCAACGACCTTGACGGGCTTATACTATACCTTGGTTCCAACAATGCCTCTCAATATGTCACAGGTGCGTGCCTAACTATAGATGGTGGTGCGTCGTGGGGAGGTAAATCGTTGTGAATGACCGGTTACCCAAAACCCTTTTTCCATTCATATGGCATTTTTTGCGAGAGTATAAATCTCCTGTCATTGTAGAAGATGGAACACATGCCAAATTGCTTGCCAAAGGTGGACTTTATAAGAACTTGTGATATGCTCAAGTGGGTGGCTTCTTGGGTGATGATGTTCCTTCGCTTGAAACGAGCTTCGGCGACGCAAGAAAAACGGAGAATAAACTATGAACAAACAAAATTACCCAAATCCCAGCGCTCTTTATCCAATAGAAGGACTCACAAGGACGGTATACTTAAAAAATATTATTACTAACCCGCAAATTATTGTGGGTGATTATACCTATTACGATGACGTGCAAGACGTGCACAATTTTGAGAAAAATGTTCTTTATCTCTTTGAGTTCATGAAGGATAAGCTCATTATAGGCAAGTTCTGTCAAATCGCCACTGGTGTACGATTTATTATGAATGGGGCAAACCATGCAATGAATGGCTTCTCTACCTATCCGTTTAAGGTGTTTGGTGAGGCTTGGGCATCGAAAGACCCCATGCAGGTGGTAAGTAAGGGAGATACAATTATCGGCAATGATGTCTGGATCGGAAATGGTGCAACTATTATGCAGGGTATAGAGATTGGCGATGGCGCCATTATTGGCACCAGCAGCTTGGTTACAAAAAATATTGAGCCTTACACAATTGTTGGCGGGAATCCCGCAAGGGAAATTCGCAAAAGATTTGATGAAGAGACCATTCGCTTGTTGCTTGCCTTAAAATGGTGGGATTGGGATACCCAAAAAATCACAGATAACCTTGAAGCTATAACCAGTGGTAAGATAGATGAATTGAAGCGAATTTATGAAGATAATAAATGAATTTAGGTAATAATGCACTCAAAACAATAGAGCAAAACCATCTAGGCCATTTTGCATATCTTCCAAAAAAGCTTGGTTTTGACGTGCATGAAATGAATGGCGTGACAGTAATTAATTGCGGTCTAAAAACAAGTATGTTTAATATTGTATATGGAGCGCCTAAGGATTGCATTGCTACTATTAATAAAATAAAACAAGCATACAAAGGCAGGCCTTTTGCATGGTGGATACCTCCAAGCGAACATAGCCCTAACATGACCAAAGCTTTAATCGAAAATAGCTTTATTATTGAAACAATTGAGCATGCTATGATTTGCGACCTAAGCCACGTTACTAGCTTTGCACAAAAAACAGATTTAATGATTAGGCAGGTGACAAACAGCTCTCTAGTGCAAGACTTTATCAGTGTTTTGGAGCCTTACGATCCTTATGTATCCGCTTTTTATGGTCGCATGAATGATGAATTATTGCAAGGAGATGAAAAACTTTTGGTTGGATATGAATATGGTAAACCAGTAAGCATAGGAATTTTATTTATTGCCGGAGATAGCGCTGGAATTTTTAGCCTTATTACAAATGAAGATTCTAGAGGGTTAGGTTATGGTACCGATATGATGGTTTTTCTGATGAAGTTTGCAAAAAATCATGGCTGCCATTCTATAACTTTATCAGCTTCAAGTGACTCAGGTTATCGCATTTACAAACATCTTGGTTTTTCTAAAGCAGGAGAGTTTGAATGCTTTGAGTATGAAGGGGACCTCACATGAATATATATAAAAAATTAGGATACCTAAGTGATTTTGAAAGGCAGGGCTATACGCAAAATTCTAGTTGTATCATGTTAAAGCGGAGCTTGTAATGTTTAAAGTGACTTACGAAAAAACAAGTGTCACATACCAGCTACCAGAAGGCATGGTAGAGAAAATGGTACGCCTTGCTTATCCTGATAGAAAACTTACATCAAGTGAATTGATTGCTGATGGATGTGCAAATCTTAACTACAAAATTCAGCTAGAAAATGAAAAGCAGCCGCTGATTTTGCGCATTTATTTGCGCGACAAGACGGCAGCTTCCCGAGAACAAAAACTAGCAGCATTGTTAAAAGGAACCGTACCTGTACCGCTAACGCATTACATTGGCGAACTTGAAGAGTATCACTTCGCAATTACAGAGTTTGTTCCTGGCGGATCTCTTAGAGATCTTTTACTAGGCGATTCCCCGCATGATCTAAGCGCAATCATGCATGATGTAGGTTCGATCCTTTCAAAAATTACAGCGCATGAATTTCCAAAAGCCGGCTTCTTGAACAAAGATTTGGAAGTGGTCTCATACGACTCCTCTGATGTTATAAAATTTGCACAGGATTGCTTGAATGACAGAATTGTAGTATCTGTACTATCGCCTGGGGTCATTTCGGAAATCAAACAAACTATAGAGGAGCACGCATCTTTATTTCCTACTGGCGATGAAAAACATCTTGTTCACGCCGATTTTGATCCAGCCAATATCCTTGTGAATAAAATTGATAGCCTGTGGAAAGTGAGCGGTATTTTAGATTGGGAATTCGCTTTTTCTGGGTCTTACCTTTGGGATGTCGCGAGCATGCTGAGATACGCTCATAAAATGCCGCATGAATTTCAGAATTCATTTATAGATGCACTGCAAAAAAGTGGCATTAAATTACCAACTAATTGGCGCACGACTATACATTTATTGAACTTATCGGCTTTGCTTGACCTCCTTAAGCGATCAGATCCTCAAGTCCACCCAAATAGATGTGCTGATATTCGCGAAATTATAGATCATATCTTATCAGAGTTAAAATAATATGCAAAAAATAGACCGCATTGAAATTAAACCTTATGACCCAAATTGGCCAAATGCATTTGAAAAAGAGGCAGCACTTATTAGACAAGCCTTGGGTGATAATTGTTTGACGATTCATCATATTGGATCCACTGCAGTGCCGGGTTTAGCTGCTAAGCCAATTATCGATATGATCCCTGTCGTTAAGGATATCGCTGAAGTTGATAATTATAACGCCGTCATGGAAGTTCTAGGATACAAAGCTATGGGAGAATATGGGATTCCTCTGCGTCGTTATTTTCAAAAAGGATTATTACATAGAACTCATAACATTCATGTTTTTGAACAAAACAATCCTGAAATTGAGTTAAATATTTTATTTAGGGATCATTTGCGCAAGAACCCTAATGCTCGGGATGAATATGCATTGCTTAAATACAAACTGATTGCAGAAGAATCTTCCCACCAGAAAAACGACTCTATTTACAGGGGATATACTCTTGGTAAACATGATTTTATTCAAAGCATATTAAATCAGTCTGGTTTTAATAAGCACCGATTTGCGCTATGCGCCTATGTCTACTTTTAAAATCGCTTTAAGCCTTATAGGATTTGATTCTGGTATTCTTATAGATGAAATGCACCCTATATGGCCTTTTAAAGAAGGCTATGTTGATTGGCGAGAGGTTTGGAAACAGGATCAAACTCCAAAAAGCTGGATGAAAGAATCCTGTGTTTGGTATAGCCAAGTTTTAACAAAAGAACTTGGTATGAAAAAATTTCAAGATTATGTCACAAAATTTGATTACGGAAATAAGGACCTTTCAGGAGACAAAGGACAAAACAACGGCCTTACAAATGCTTGGTTATCGAGTTCTCTGCAGATTTCAAGCGCAGAGCAAGTCGCTTTTTTACAGAAGATGCTAGCAGGCAAATTGCCTATTAAGCCGCACGCAGTGCTAATTACAAAAAATATCCTATTTGTAGAAGAGTTAAAAAACGGCTGGAAATTGTATGGCAAAACGGGAATGGGTAGTTTATTAAATTCCGATGGAACAAAAAATCCTGATTTATATCACGGCTGGTTCATTGGTTGGATTGAAAAAGGTGATAGAAGAATTATTTTCTCAAACCACATAGAAGACGATAAAAAAGAAGAAACCTTTGCGTCATTACGCGCTAAAGCGGATGCAAAAGAAAAAATGAGAAAGAACGCCCTATGACTTTCCCCTACAAACTTATCGACTTGACCCAAGCACTTGATGGCACTATTCCTACCTGGAATGGTGGATGCGGGTTTAATCATGACGTGCATATAGATTATTCCGATTGTGAAGGCGAGGATAAATTCCGCGTCATGAAAATGAAAATGCATGCAGGAATCGGCACGCATGTGGATGCACCAAGCCACTGTATTCCTGGCGGAAGATTCATCCATGATTTTGATGTAAATGATTTAATGATGCCGTGCGTGGTCATCGATGTATCAGGTAAATGCTTTGAGCGCTATTCCTTAAGCACCCAAGATGTAGCGGATTTTGAAAGCAAGTATGGGCTTATTGCAAAAGGCTCATGTGTGATGGTTAAAACCGGCTGGAGCAAGTTTTGGCACACACCTTCGAAATATCATAACAACCATGTGTTTCCATCCGTATCCTCTGAAGCTGCAACTCTTCCTTGAACGAGGCGTGAGCGCCCTTGGCATTGATAACTCTCTCCCGATCGACCTGAGGATGGTTTTAAAGTGCATAACATCTTTTTAGGCGCGGGGAAGATATCGATAGAAAATACGGCAAATCTAGGTAGTATGACTCCGATAGGCAGCTTTGTTTAGTCCTTCCCATCAAAATTAAAGATGGTACAGAAGCGCCGGTAAGGCTCGTTGGATTGATTGAAAGAGAGGTTGGCTTATGAATAGTTTCAAGCAAGCAAAGCGCTTCATCTTCACCGGCACTCCAGGCAGTGGAAAAACCTCTTGTCTAAAAGAGCTAGAAAAATTAGGTCATTATGATAATTCAGAAACCTTAAAGGCATGAGCTATCCCAGCTGCGACCGATATTGCTTTTGCAATGGGTGTTTTAGCGCTACTGGGCAAAAGAAGTCCCAAAAGCGCTTAAGATTTGCTTACTAGCTCTGGCACCCTGAAACTTCATTGTTATTGACTATAATAATAAAAACGTGAGTGAAGCTAGCAGCCCGCTACAAAGCTCTATGTTTGTGCTATAGAATTTTTCAAATTCTTCACTATATTCCTTGCATTAAAATAGAGTGGCAAACTTAATATGGTTAGTAATCTTACAATATAATAATATCTATAATCTGAAGCCATTGTCGTGAAAAATAATGTGATAGTGTATAATAATGCAATAGCACTAATATATTTTATTATTATTAGCTCAGGAACATTAACGCGCCAGCTTCTATATATAAATATTAAATAAATTATTGGGATAATTAATGATATACAATTCCAGACTAAAAAACTTGGAAATAATTCTTGTATATTTTTTTACTATGATATATAAGTAATTTACTTTATATATATTAATATTTTGCTCTAGCAACTGTTGCCTAGTATTTTCATCTAAATGCGTATAAAAACCCCATTTTTTATCAAGCATATTCTTAGTAAAGTTACTAAATCTGTGCGACAGATATTCTAGCGGATGATTAGATATAACATATATAAAAGCTTTATTTAGCTCATCTAATTTATCTTCTTCTCCTACGCTCATATAAACTTTATTATCTATATCATAAAAAAGTGGATCTACCGCTTTTGCAGAGTAATTTTTTTTGAGTTTTTCAAAATCATAAATTCCATTTTTCTTAACATAATCAGGCATTATTAAATCATCATCAATCCTATATACAACGCCCGCTATATCGTAGAATTGCCTGATTTGGTATGAATGGCTGTTAAATGAATATTTATCAATTAAATGATTATTAGCTAAAATTATGACTGCAGTTATAGCAAAACTAGATAAAAAATTTATTATATTATGCTTATTGTAATATGAATAATTAATCATTAATATGATAATTAATAATATATATTGCGCTTGGAATTTAACACCGCATGCATAAAATGCTACTAAATAAAGTCCTAAAACATTATATATAGGCATATTTCGCTTTTGCAAAATATAATAGGACGTTATACCTACTATAAAAAATATACTCATCGCCATTTGAATATCTTTCCAGACCATAGTAGACTGGGAAAGTACCATTGGGTAAAATATAAGTATAAAATAGTATTTTCTATATTTATTATCCCTATCGCCTTTATAAAGTGCAATTACACCTAACCAAAGTAATGAGATTTGCATAAAATACATAGTTTGCGGAGCCTGATATATCTTATTAAAAATAGACCATAACATTGCCATCATTGGTGGATGATGAGAATAATAATTACCAGTTAAGGATTGTCTAAATTGATCAACAGAATCAGCTGTGTAACCACCTGGATAACCAGAAATGAAATGTATAAGAAATAGAATTAAAACTAAAAAATAAAATTTTTTAGTGTTAAGGTAGTTTTGATTATTCATTATTTTAGCTATTAATTTAAATTAGCTCATTATAAATAAGTTTGCTTTAATTACAAATAATTTATTGAATAAAATTATTTTGTAAATATATAAATAGTTCGTTAATACATAAATTTACTAACTATTATTGCAAGTATAAGTAATAAATTTTTCGTTGAAAAGTTTATAAAATTTGCAATAACACTAAAGTTATAACTTTTACTGCTTATTTACTACTGTGCTATAGCTAAATAATTTATAGTTAATTTTATTAAAGCCACCCTAAAATAATATAGCGAATACTTTACAATAACAAGGGAGTCAAGTTAGTATACACCACTGAAAGCTTAAATAATTATTAGATATATATGTTTAACATAATTTTTTATATTTTATAACCATATTTTTTATATATTAATAGAATAGAATAAGGCATACGCATCATAAACCCAAAAACAATAAGATTTATAATTAAATATATTATCGTTGAGTAGCCGCTAAATTCAATATTATTAAAATAATCATTTAATATAAAAATTGTAACAATTATTAAAATTATATAAATATTATAATAGATATTAAAACTAGTTAATTTAACTGAATTATTAATCAATTCAATAAAGCTAGAATTTGCGTCATTATGTATGAAAACCGAGAAAAAAAAGCTTTTCACAAAAAATTTTCCTAAAAACCATATGGCAAAACAAAAAATTATAAAGTCATATAATTCTATAAATTGATCATAATAAAAATTTTGCCCCAGTAAATTATTTTTATATTGATTTAATATAAAGCATATGGCACCAAAGATACTAACATATTTATAATTATTATATATAAACATACTAAATCCACATAAATTTTTTATAAGTTTTTGCGGTGTGTATATTAACTGATTAACAAATTGAATAATTTGAAGTATAATAATAAAAATATAAAGGGATTTCATAGCATCATATACAAACTTATTATTTTCTAATTGAGAGATTATATCATTATCAGCCATTTCTAAATAAATAAGACCGAAATGGAAAAAGAAACTACTTTTATTAAAATAATGTTGAACAAAGTAAAAATCGCTCATTGTTAATTTAGGGAATATATATAAGAAACTATCAATATGTCTTCCTTTAACTATCTTTAAAAATATTGAATAGGTTAACGTCGTATATATTGCACAAATAATAGTGAGTGAAGCTGTCAAAAAACTAAATATAATTGAATATTTATCATAAAATAAATTAATTATAATACAGTTAGTTAGTAGGCTAAGTATTGATATAAAAAAAATTAATGTAATAACACCTAGTAAAACCGAGCTAGCAATTAGATAGACAGTAAACATACTTAATTTAGTAATTAATTTAGTAATTAATTTAGTAATTAATTTAAAGTTGCAATTAAACACTTCAAATAAAAATTTAAAAAATGTAATGCCGGGAGCTTTATTGTTTATTATTGGATTAGGTTGAGTCATTTTGAATTTTGAAATAAGGTTAAATTCAAGATTTATTATTTGCATTTCTTAACAACTAAATTTACTTAACATATGAAATACAGTCAATAATTTTTTCTCGTTTGAAAGCTATTAGCTTAGTAATAAATGTTAAGTATTTGTAAAATTATTTTTTACTGGTATATTTATAATACCAATCACGATCTTTAACTGGACGAATTTAATAGGCAATTAATATAAAGATTGATATAAGTAAAGCATATATAAATAAAATGGTTTATTAAGCGATGATGTAGTAAATGCATGCAATGTGGTTTACACCAGGCATAATCAAGAATATACAGCAAATTACATAAATCTATAGTAATTTAATTTGAAGTTGGGATGAATACAGTGATGTTGATAAATTGTACGATGCTATGTATCCTACTTCCAAATCCCAGCTTCAAGTTAACTGACTATAGTGCATTTACTAATACGAACTTAAATGACTATACATACTAATTTTATACAGTTAAGTATAGATTGAAACTTTTTTGTATATAATTACAGAATTTAATTAGCTTCCTTTATTTTGTAATAAAATAATTGCTAAGAGTTTTAGAATATAAAAAAAGTTTGCATTGCAAGCTTGGCAGCGACCTACTCTCCCGTGCCTCAGGGCAAAGTACCATTGGCGCTATGGGGTTTCACTTCCGAGTTCGGAATGGGATCGAGTGTTTCAACCATGCTATAACCACCAAGCTAACAATACAAACTTTTTTAATTTTAGAACTAAAGATCTGATTAAAGCTTCTTTAGTTCTGTCAGCAAGTTTGCTTATAGTTGTTTTAATCAGAATAAATATTAAGGTTGTGTAATAATATTTGTGCATGTATATAGATATAACACTACATTAACGCTTATGTATCGTATATCTCAACAACAAAATAAATCAATCGAGTTATTAGTACTAGTTAGCTTCACATGTTACCATGCTTCCACACCCGGCCTATCAACGTGGTGGTCTTCCACGGCTCTAATGGGGAAATCTAGTTTTGAGGTGGGCTTCACGCTTAGATGCTTTCAGCGGTTATCCCTTCCGTACGTAGCTACCCAGCTATGCCCCTGGCGCAACAACTGGTACACCAGAGGTACGTCCACCTCGGTCCTCTCGTACTAAAGGCAGATCCTCTCAATTTTCCTTACACCCACGGCAGATAGGGACCGAACTGTCTCACGACGTTCTAAACCCAGCTCACGTACCTCTTTAAATGGCGAACAGCCGTACCCTTGGGACCTTCTCCAGCCCCAGGATGTGATGAGCCGACATCGAGGTGCCAAACGATTTCGTCGATATGGACTCTTGGAAATCATCAGCCTGTTATCCCCGGCGTACCTTTTATCCGTTGAGCGATGGCCCTTCCACTCGGAACCACCGGATCACTATGACCGACTTTCGTCTCTGCTCGACTTGTCAGTCTCGCAGTCAGGCAGGCTTATGCCATTGCACTCTAACAGTTGATTTCCGACCAACCTGAGCCTACCTTCGCACGCCTCCGTTACTCTTTAGGAGGCGACCGCCCCAGTCAAACTACCCACCATACAGGGTCCCAAGACCGGATTCAAGGATTCGCGGTTAGATATCAAAAATTAGAAGGGTGGTATTTCACTAGTGACTCCACCTCGGCTAGCGCCAAGGCTTCAAAGTCTCCCACCTATGCTACACATCTAATTCCTAATACCAGTGTAAAGCTATAGTAAAGGTGCACGGGGTCTTTCCGTCTAACCGCGGGAACTCAGCATCTTCACTGAGAATTCAATTTCGCTGAGTCGATGTTGGAGACAGTGGGGAAATCGTTACGCCATTCGTGCGGGTCGGAACTTACCCGACAAGGAATTTCGCTACCTTAGGACCGTCATAGTTACGGCCGCCGTTCACTGGGACTTCAATTCAGAGCTTGCACCCCTCCTTTTAATCTTCCAGCACCGGGCAGGCGTCAGACCCTATACTTCGTCTATCGAGTTTGCAGAGCCCTGTGTTTTTAATAAACAGTCGCTACCCCCTGGTATGTGCCACCTACATCTGGTTGCCCAAATAGGGGCATCTTTATCCCGAAGTTACAGATGCAATTTGCCTAGTTCCTTCAACATCGTTTTCTCAAGCGCCTTGGTATACTCTACCTTCCCACCTGTGTCGGTTTAGGGTACGGTCTATATGTGGAGAGCTATTTCCTGGCACCGATTCACTGCCCATCCAATCCAATAAGGAAGAACAATTTACTCGATTCGTCACTATCTCCAGGTTCAGGAATATTAACCTGATTCCCATCGACTACGCATTTCTGCCTCGCCTTAGGGGCCGACTAACCCTGCTCAGATTAGCTTTAAGCAGGAAACCTTGGAATTTCGGCGAGAATGTTTCTCACATTCTTTGTCGCTACTCATGTCAGCATTCTCACTTCTGATACCTCCACAGATCCTTACAGAACTGCTTCACAGGCTTACGGAACGCTCCGCTACCACTTATATATATATTATGTAAATCCGCGTCTTCGGTACATAATTTTAGCCCCGTTACATTGTCGGCGCAAGAACACTTATTTAGACTAGTGAGCTGTTACGCTTTCTTTAAAGGATGGCTGCTTCTAAGCCAACCTCCTAGTTGTTTTGGTCTTCTCACATCCTTTCACACTTAATTACGATTTTGGGACCTTAGACGGCGGTCTGGGTTGTTTCCCTCTCGACTACGGACGTTAGCACCCGTAGTCTGTCTGCTATACTATACTCTTCGGTATTCGGAGTTTGATTAGGTTTGGTAAGGCTTTGGACCCCCTAGCCATTCAGTGCTCTACCCCCGAAGGTAATCATATGACGCTACTACCTAAATAGTTTTCGCGGAGAACCAGCTATCTCCGAGTTTGATTGGCCTTTCACCCCTAGCCACAAGTCATCCCCTAATTTTTCAACATTAGTGGGTTCGGTCCTCCAGTGGATGTTACTCCATCTTCAACCTGCTCATAGCTAGATCACTCGGTTTCGGGTCTAATGCATCGAACTAATTCGCCCTATTCAGACTCGCTTTCGCTACGCCTACACCTAACGGCTTAAGCTTGCTCGATACACTAAGTCGCTGACCCATTATACAAAAGGTACGCCGTCACATCATAAGACTGCTCCAACTGCTTGTAAGCATTCAGTTTCAGGTTCTATTTCACTCCCCTCATCGGGGTTCTTTTCACCTTTCCCTCACGGTACTTGTTCACTATCGGTCGTTAGCGAGTACTTAGGCTTGGAGGGTGGTCCCCCCATGTTCAGACAGGATTTCACGTGTCCCGCCCTACTCGAGAACTTTAAAGCTTTTTACCTCTACGGGGCTATCACCCACTATTGCCAATCTTTCCAAATTGTTCTAGTTATTTACTCTAAAGCCACTGGCCTGGTCCGCGTTCGCTCGTCACTACTAACGGAGTCTCGGTTGATGTCCTTTCCTCCGGCTAATGAGATATTTCAGTTCACCGGGTTTGCTTCACATAACTATGTATTCATTATATGATACCTGATAAATGCAGGTGGGTTTCCCCATTCGGAAATCTACGGATCAAAGGGTATTCACCTCTCCCCGCAGCTTATCGCAGCCTGTCACGTCCTTCATCGCCTTCTAACGCCAAGGCATCCACCAAATGCTCTTATTATATTTATTTTATCTTGAGATTACACGATACATACAGAGTCAATTTGCATTTGTTCTCAGTATTTAATTATAAATTTCTTTATAATGACTCGCGATATTATTTGAATTATATCACGGTTGTGTAATTAAATTATTTCTTCTGACTTGTAAAACATCTACAAAGCTCATTTGCTTGTGAGGAGATTTATATAAACAATTGCTTGCTATGTCAAACACTTTTTTCAAATTTTTTAATTTTTTTTATTTTAGCTCATTTCGTAAACACCTAAAACTGCAGCAAAAGCTTTAACCTACTGCTTTTACGCAATATATTGATATAGATTTTTATACATTTGGTATCTTTATTTTCCTTGAATAGAGCATTATAATGCATACCTATTATTATATGATTTTATACAGCCCATTCTTAAAATTTAGTTTTAACTATATAAAATTGCCTAAATTTTATTTTTATAATATATAATAAAACTTTAAATTTATTATACATATTCCTTACATATCTGCGCATTAGCTATAAATGATATATTTATAATTTAAATTATAAATTGAATTATATATTTAGATATTCACCATGATTATTTTTAATAATGCATAATTAAATTAAATTTAGTAAAAAAATGTTAAAGTTTATAGCTTAGACTTATGTAGCCATTTATTTTTATTAATTAGTTTGCTCTCAAACCCGCATATATACATTAAATTGCTATCTAATATGCAGGGCTATATCTAAGGTTGATTTTTTTAACAAAGTCAGATATTTTAATTCTAGTAAGAAATATTCTGCCGCATGTTTAATAAAATAATATGCCTAAATTAAGAAACGCTATTTATAATAAATTTAATGATAAATATTTTCGCAATACTAGTTTTTTTAAGCTTAAATCTATATGTAGGTATTGCATATGGTCAAGATTTAAACGATAAACGCGAATTCGCTTTAGGTGAAAAAAACTTTAGCCATTCCGCTTTAGTTGTGACCCTTATACTAACTATTGCTACTAGTGGCTTTAGCATATTCACATTGATAGACAGACAAGCTTATCATATAAGCGATATAATACCTATATATGGCTTCCCCTTTTCCTTATTATTTACAGCAAGAATTATTGTGCCTAGAATGAAGGCATTTCTTGGAAATATGTCGATTGCCGATTCTTTAGGCAAATTATATGGAAATGAAGTAAGGTTATTTACTGCATTTACTGCAATATTATCTACAATTTGCCTCATTTCATTACAATTTAAGTTATTTGGAGTTACAATCACCTACTTTATGGGATTTGATTTTTCATGTTCAATAATTATTACAGGATTTATTGTCACTATTTATTCATCATTTGGTGGTATAAGGTCGGTGGTTTTTACAAATTTATTACAAATCACCGTTATAAGCATTGCGCTAATTTTAGCAGGAACTTTAGTTTGGCAAACATATATGCTTGAGCAAAACATAAACTTTTTAGCAGCTATGCATGCTCAAGAAATTAGCATAAAAAAAATTATTGAAAATCCAATTACCGAGTTTTTGAAATTATCTACATTTGGAATTTATCTGTCAATACCTGTTATGTATCCTGATTTTTATCAAAAAATTTTGATTGGTAAAAACACAGAACAAATTTCTAAAGCATTTGAGTTAGCCTTTTGGATATTATTGATTATACTAATTTATATTAGTTGGCTTGCTCTAAAATTATATACATTAAAGATGAACTTAAACTTAAATTTAAATTCCTTGACATGTTATTTGCTAGATAGTTTAAGTATATATGGAGTTAAGGGCATTATAATTGCTGGATTTTTAGCTTTCGCAATGTCGAGCGCTGGTATATTAATTAATTTATGCTCAGTGATATTCGTACATGATATATGCGGAGCACTTGGAATCACAAAAAAAGAGGATACTATTATGCAACTACTCGCTCTAAGAATCACAGCGCTTTTAATTGGCACATTTTCAATCATCGCAGCTATATCAGATAATGATTTATCTATATTTATTGATATAGCAATACTCGCTAATTCATACTATATACCTATAGTTACAGTACCTCTGCTTTGCACAATATTTGGGTTCAGAACTGGGAAGGTCCCTATATTATGCGCTATGGGAATGGGGTTTATTACTGTTTTCACTTGGAAAGCGTTTAATATTCAACATACTCCCGTGATTCTTGCTACAATTATAAATTTTATAACCCTTATGTCTGTTCATTATTTAAGCAATCATCCGGGTGGTTGGCAAAAAATATCTCCTAAAAAGAAAATACCGAAAAAAACTACTCGAAAATTTAGTAATAATAATTTATATATATAGCTTTAACTTGGTGCAATTATACATAATGACATATTTAAATTTAGATACAGCTATAATAATAATTTTCTTAAGCTTTAACCTGATTATAGGCCTATATTATGGCATGGGCGTTGAGAATATTAAAACCTATGCTTTGGGAGGTAGAAATTTTAGCACAAATGCTCTGGTAGCTACCATTGTCGCAACTTCTGTCACTGGCAGTATGTTCTTATCAGGCCTCTCAAGGGGTTATACACTTGGCTTATATGATGTGCTTCCTACATGTGGATATGCATTTTCACTAATGATAACTGCTAAGTTTTTAATTCCTAAAATGCAAAGCTTCCTCGGAGATATTTCCGTTGCTGATTCTATGCGAAGATTGTATGGAGGTCCTGCCGGTGTCATTACTGCCATATGTTCAATTATGGCAACAATCGGTGCCATTGCGGTACAATTTAAGGTTTTTGGAATAGTGATAAATTTCATGCTGGGCTTTAATAGTATATTTACTATAATATTTGCAGGAACTATTGTGACGCTATATTCTAGTTTCGGAGGCATTAGGTCAGTCACTATAACTGATATTTTTCAATTTTTTATAGTTTTTGGAATAATTGTGCCTTTAATTGGCGTAGTAATTTGGCAATCAATGCTGGATAATAACCAAGTAGAAAGTATAACCAGCACTTTAGCAGCCCCTCATTTTAATATTACAAGCATATTCGATAGTTCAAAATTAGAATTTTGGGAAATGCTTTTTATTGGAATTTATATGACAACCCCAATGATGTATCCAGAAATATATCAAAGAATTCTGATGAGCAAAAGTACTATTCAAGCTCAAAGGGCTTTTAAAATATCTTTTTGGATAATGCTATTTGTTATAATATGCATTGGCTGGATAGCTTTTGAACTCTATACAATAAATACCAATCTAGACCCTTCCACGCTGTTATCATATATATTTGATAATTATGGTTACAGAGGTATTAAAGGCACTATAGTGATTGCTGTTATATCAATGGCGATGTCCAGTGCAGATTCTTTTATTAATGTTTGCTCTGTGATGTTTGTGCATGATATTTGCAAGCCTCTTAATTTAGTGGAAAAGAATAATCAAAAACAATTACTCACCTATGCTAGATACTCTTCTCTGACTATCGGATTTAGTTCAATTATTATAGCATTTATGAGTAAGGGTATTTTTGATATGGTGCTTTTTGGTAATGCTTTTTACATTCCAGTGGTCACGGCTCCTTTGCTTTGCACGATTCTTGGATTCAGGACTGGAGAATTCCCTGTTCTTTCATCAATGATTATAGGCTTTATGACTGTGATATTATGGCGGTCATTTGAAATTAAGTTCGACCCTATTCTACCCGCAATGAGCCTAAGTTTTATTACTTTAATGATGGTTCATTATTTAACAAAAACTCCAGGAGGCTGGGGGAAGGATAGTGATGATTATAAAAAAACTTCCAAATGGACGAAAGATGATAACTTATATATTTAACTTTAACTAAACAACAATAATTAATATGGAATTTTTTAAT
Organism: uncultured Alphaproteobacteria bacterium; assembly: GCA_963762045.1. GTDB lineage: Bacteria > Pseudomonadota > Alphaproteobacteria > Rickettsiales > Rickettsiaceae > CAVXJA01. Next base: position 91,551 of record CAVXJA010000001.1, read on the forward strand.
TTAGACATAGCAATTGTTCTTATATTTTTAGGACTGAATCTTGTTATCGGGCTATATTTTGGCCGCGGTGTTGAAAATATCAGAGACTACGCACTTGGCGGCAGGAACTTTAGCACCACTGCGCTGGTTTCAACCATCGTCGCTACTGCCGTAACTGGTAGTATTTTTATGGTAGGATTATCAAGAGGATATAGCGAAGGATTTAAAGATATAATTCCTACATGCTTTTACGCACTTTCATTATTAGTTACAGCGAAATTTTTAGTACCAAAAATGACAAGCTTTATTGGTGATGTTTCTATAGCTGATTCCATGGGAAATAGATACGGTGATGTAGTAAGAGTCATTACTTCTTTTTGCTCTATATTTGCTAATATTGGCGCCATTGCAATTCAATTCAAGGTATTTGGAACTGTTATACATTATTTTTTAGGATTCGAACCAACATTATCAATTATTGGGGCAGGAATAGTTGTAACCTTATATTCTGCGTTTGGAGGAATTAGGTCTGTAACCATCACTGATGTTTTTCAGTTCATGATTTTTGGTGTCATAATACCTTTACTTGGAGTTATAATATGGCAAACTCTATTAAATGATGATTCTTTATCTTTAAGTAAAACTCTTGAATCTCCAATATTTAACTTATCTGAATCATTTAACCCTGGCAATAGTGACTTCTTGGAATTAATATTATTATCGATCTACTTTTTAACTCCTGTTATGTACCCTGCTTTTTACCAAAGAATTTTAATGGGGAGAGATATGCAGCAAGTGCAAGAAGCTTTTACCACTTCTTCCTATATACTTCTATTCGTTGTAATATATGTTGGTTGGATTTCCCTTGAGCTTTACACCATAAACCCTGATTTAAATCCAGATCAACTATTAACTTATGTAGTTGATAATTATAGCATTAATGGTATCAGGGGAATTTTGATCATTGCTATTATGGCAATGGCAATGTCAAGCGCTGACTCATTCATCAATGTATGCTCTGTATTATTTGTGCATGATATATGTAAGCCATTACATATTATTAGTCCTAATAATGATAAGCATCAACTACTATTAGCAAGATTAGCTTCCCTTACTATTGGCTTTGGATCAATATTTCTAGCCTTTTCGGGCAAAGGATTATTTAAAATCGTATTATTTGTGAATGCTTTCTACATTCCGGTTGTCACGGCTCCTTTGCTTTGTACAATCCTTGGCTTTAGGACTGGACGCCTGCAGGTGCTGTTTGCGATGGCAGTAGGTTTTATCACCGTAGTGATTTGGAAATTATCGGATATTGAGCTTGACCCTATCGTTCCGGCAATGTTTTTAAACTTCCTGGCTCTCATGTTTGCTCATTATGCATTCCGCACTCCTGGCGGCTGGGAGGAAGTTGAATCGCTCGCAGAAAAACCTTCCAAATGGACGAAAGATGATAATTTATATATTTAACTTTAACTAAAAATAATTATTAATATGGAATTTTTTAATTTAGACATAGCAATTGTCCTTATATTTTTAGGACTAAATCTTGTTATCGGGCTATATTTTGGCCGCGGCGTTGAAAATATCAGAGACTACGCACTTGGTGGCAGGAACTTTAGCACCACTGCTCTGGTTTCCACCATCGTAGCCACTGCCGTGACTGGTAGCTTATTTATTACTGGACTATCACGAGGCTACACACATGGCATATATGACTTAATCCCTATAAGTGGTTACGCTTTTTCTTTAATGCTGACTGCGTGGTACTTCATACCTAAAATGCAAAGTTTTTTAGGTGATGTTTCTATAGCAGATTCAATGGGTAGGAATTATGGAGATCAGGCTAGGATAATTACTGCTGTATGTTCGATCATTGCAACACTTGGAGCTATTGCTATTCAATTCAAAGTCTTTGGTACTATTATAAATTATTTTTTAGGTTTAGATGCTTTTCTTGCAGTAGCAGTATCTGGTACAGTCGTAACATTATATTCTGCCTTTGGTGGCATAAGAGCTGTAACCATAACTGACGTTTTTCAATTCATGATTTTTGGTGTGGTAATTCCATTGATAGGAGTTATAATATGGCAATCAATCATTGGTAATGAGTCTCTGAGCTTTACAAAATCACTTTCAGCTCAACAATTTAGTGTAGCAAATCTTGTAGATACATCTAGTTTAGAATTTTGGGAAATGATTTTTATAGGTTTATACTCAATAACTCCTGTAATGTATCCTGAGCTATATCAAAGAATTTTAATGGGTAAAAATTTGACTCAGGTGGTTAATGCATTTAAAATGTCTTTTTGGATATTACTATTTATATTTATTTATACAGGATGGATTTCTTTTGAATTATACACAATAAATGATAGCTTAGATCCAAATGCATTAGTTGCTTATATTGTTGACAACTATACTTATACTGGCCTTAAAGGCGCCATCATTATAGGAGTGATGGCAATGGCAATGTCAAGCGCTGATTCATTCATCAATGTGTGCTCGATAATGTTTGTGCATGATATTTGTAAACCTCTAAATTTAATTAAAAATAATAATGAACAGCTACAGCTTAAATTAGCAAGAACCTCTGCTTTAGTAATTGGCTTTGGCTCAATCTTCTTAGCCTTTTCAGGTAAGGGCTTATTTGACATAGCATTATTTGCTAATGCTTTCTACATTCCGGTTGTCACGGCTCCTTTGCTTTGCACGATTCTTGGCTTTAGGACTGGGCGCCTGCAGGTGCTGTTTGCGATGGCAGTTGGTTTTATCACGGTAGTGATTTGGAAATTATCTGATATTGAGCTTGATCCTATTGTCCCGGCAATGTTTTTAAACTTCCTGGCGCTCATGTTTGCCCATTATGCGCTTCGTACTTCCGGCGGCTGGGAGAAGGTAGCTCATCAATTAGAAAAAACCTCGAGAAAAATAATTTTCTACACAGATGATGAAGCAGAATTCTACGAAAATGAAGCTACTTATAATAAGGGGATATTTGGATTTTTCTTCCGAAATTGTCCAGAAACTAGCGATAGCTATAATAAATTTGGATTATTTTGTTTTATTACCAGTATAAGTTTCATTTATTTAACACAGCAATCTGCGATCACATCTTATAGCAGGGTAGCTCTAATATTATTTCAAATTATGCTTGTATTATCAACTAGCTTCATGCTATTTAACCTTTGGCCGAGACGACTTATAAGGCCTCTGCCACTTGCAATAATTTGGAATGGCGCGATGTTTTATATGCTTTCGCTATGTAACTGGTTGTTCTTAATGCTAAATAACTTCAATAAAATTCAGTTAGCAGTATTTACATTAAACACATTGCTACTAATTACTTTAAATAGATGGAAAATTGCCGTGTCTATGCTTTTTGCTGGCTATTTTGTTTCAGAAGAATTATATCAAATAATCAATGATGCATCGCCACTAGTATTTGGTTTTAAAGATGAATATAACCTAATTATTTATTTAGCCCTTGTGACTACTGCGGCAGTAACTATGCTTATCAAGCCTGAAGAAGAATATATTGACAGCAAAATGGAGATGGCTAAGGAAACTGAAATTGTAAATTATGAGCTAAGTAGTAATATTCAATCATTATCTTCTACTAATGAAGAGCTTGAAATTAAGATGGAGCATTATAATGAAAAGCTTTATAATCAAGAAAAAGAAATTGCGCGCCTTGCCGCAACCACACAGAAAATTTTAAATAATGTAAATCATGAGCTACGACTACCTGTTGGTAATGTGGTGAATTTCGCAGAGATGATTTATGAAGGGCTCGAGCAATTTGATAAAGATCAACTTAAGAAACTAAGTGAAGAAGTTGTGAAAAACTCTACTCAATTATCAACAATGATTCTTAATATGCTGGATCTTGCGATGCTTGATATTAAAAAGATTGCGCTTGATAAAAAAGTGATCAATATAAGTGAATTGGTTGAAGATAGGCTCACATTATGCAAAAGAATTTACTTAAATAGCAAATCTTTAAAGTTTGATACCTCCGGACTTAAAGCAAATATATTTGCTAATGTAGATGCAAATTATTTAAGGCAAACTGTTGATAATCTTATAATTAACGCAATAAAATTTAGCGAAGAAGGAAAAATTAAAATCATTTTAGATGAATATTATGAGGATGAAAGCGACCCAAATAGTGGTAAAGTTATTTTCTGTATTGAGGATGAAGGAAAAGGAATTCCTACCAATGAACTATACGATATTTTTGTACCATTTAAGATTGCCTCAAATTCTGAAAGTAAAGCTAATGGAAGAGGAGTTGGTCTCTCTTTATGTAAGTCTGCCGTAGAAGCTCATGGCGGGAGCATAGTTGCGCAAAGCAATGGCGGAATTGGAGCTAAATTTACTTTCACACTTCCTAATGTGAAGTTACAAAAAGAATCTTTTGGAAATTAGAGTCGCGCCTTACAAAGCAATAATATGTCTTAAGAGTTAAAAATATATGTTTTTAACTCTTAAGATAATGCTACAAAATATTTGCGACATTATAGCGCCAAAAAAGACTAATATTACTGCTATAATTACATTATCTTGATCTGGATCCACGGCAATTGAATGTAAGTATAAACTAAATAATATACCCCAAATGATAGTAATTTCATAACTAATGGGCCCTTTGAAAATCGCTTTTCTTCTAGACTCACTTATTAAATCTCTTAAAATTAAGCCACCATTTGCTGTCAGGAAAGCTAAAAAAGGACCCCACAAAGCTATAGGCTCAATCTTAGCCACAATCGCAACACTAACCCCCGTGACAATAAATGCAGCTTGACCAATAGAATCCGCAACAATCAAAATTTTATCAATAAGATGCGCTAGCATTGAATTACTATTCACTCTCTCTTGCGATAAATTAGTGATTTTAGCAAAAACATACCCTATGAATACCACAAATATTATGTAATAAATAAATGATGGAGTTAAAAATAACTCAATTTCATCATTATTAATTAGCAAGTCTCTAGTGATATTACCAGTTACTGAGGGCAGCATAGCTAATATGAACACACCGAAAATATTTATTCTCTCACGTAGCGCAATCATCACTCCTGAAACTGCAAAAGCAATGGACCCTATCATTCCCATAAGGTAAAACCAATTAGACTTCACGGTGTGAATAAGCATTAGAGGGTACAAATACTTTTTAAAAATAGATTTATATTCTTTTGAATTCACTAAATTATCTATCTCTATATTTATTTTCTCAATAATCTCAGGGCTAACATTATTTTTATTAATTAAAAGAGCTATAGGTGTTTTTTTACCAATTTTAATTTCTTCAACTCTATCTAGTCCATTATATTCAGTAATAAGCGTGGAGCCAATTGCGCGATCTGCTGCAAAACCATCAATGCTTCCTTGAATAAGGGCTTCTAAAGCCTGAACTTCATTTGCAAAATTATAAATTATATCTTTATTAGATTCTCTACCACTGAATATGTTAAACTCTACATCATTATAAATATAATCTTTAATGACGCCTAAACGAAAATTCTGCAATCTAATGCTGGCTAAAATATCTTGAATATTTTCACTCGCCATTAGCTTATTATGGTCTTTTAAAAAGATTGAATCCTCTTGATAGCGATATATTTTAGAATGCACGGCAAAATTACTCCTATTTTGCAAACCAAAATCATCTAGGCTAGCGCCAAAAACTATGTCTAATTGACCAGACTTTAAAGCAGCAAGCTGATTATGCCAGCTCATTTTATTATATTCTATATTCTTGCCAATTTTTGAAGCTATAATATTTACTAATTCTGAATCAAGCCCAAGCACTTTTTGACTTTTCTCAGATTGAGTATATTGATATGGCTTCGAAGGATACCAGCCAATTGCAAGGCTTGAATCATATAGTTTTAAATTAGCATTACTTGCAAATACTGAAGCATTAACTGAATATAGAAGTACTAATATAAAGAATTTTATAAGACGAATTTGCATATGAATTTTACGATTTCTAATTATATATTTTTTATAATATAATCATTAATTGTAAAAATATACTGAAATGTAATTTTCTATATCTATTTTTTAAAATCTAGAAGCATTTGTTCATAATTTTGCGCATTTTCATCCCAATTTTTACGCACCTTTACAAAGAGAAATAAATGTACTTTTTGATCTAAAAATTCCGAAATATTCTGGCGAGCGCATGTACCAACTCTCTTAATCATCTCGCCTTTTTTTCCAAGTATAATACTTTTATGAGACTCTCTTGAAACGATAATCACCTGATGCAACTTTAGCGAGCCGTCAGGTAATTCCTTGTAAATTTCGCTTTCAACGGTAAGATTATACGGCAACTCTTGCTCTAGATTCATAAATAGCTGCTCTCTGGTGAATTCAGCTGCAATAAACCGCATTGGCAGATTAGTTAAATCATCATCCTTATAATGCCAATTACTCAGCTTGGCCTGGTCTTTAAAATAATTTTCTAGCTTAACTATGTTAGTGCCAGTGCTCGCTGATATACAAATTTTATTTAAATCGGGAAATTCTTTATTAAGCTCTTCCAAGGTAGCAAGATACTTGCTTGCTTTTAAATCAATTTTATTTAATATAATTAGTATATTTGAATTTAAAGCATTAAGGCGTCTAATGATTTCTAAAGTTTTTTCATCAATATTACGCGTAGAATCAATAAGCACTGCAGCTAAATCTGCCCCCGCAATGCTTGACCAAGCGCATCTGACCATAGCCCTTTCTAGAGTTTTCTTAGGCTCAAAGATTCCTGGTGTATCAAGTATGATCATTTGCGTATCATCGCAAGTAATAACTCCAGTAATAATAGTCCTAGTAGTTTGTACTTTACTGGTAACTATTGAAAGCTTTTGCTTGATTAGTTTGTTTAAGAGTGTAGATTTACCTGCATTTGGCTTACCTACAATACTTACTGTTATTAGTTTTTGAGACAAAATATTTTCCTATAATCTCCTATAATCTATTATCACGTTTAATTTGCTCTAAGAGCTTTTTTGCAGCTTGCTTCTCTGCAGATTTTATATTAGAAGCCGAGGCAGTTGATGAATATGAATCAACAACCACTTCTACTTTAAAAGTTGGGCTATGAGCTGGACCTTCTTGTTCAATGATATTATATTTGGGAATATCAAACTTATTTTGCTGAGCCCACTCTTGCAAAGTGCTTTTTGGATCAATTTCAATAGGGTTAAATTCGCGAATATAATTTTGCCATAAAGTGCCTAATATTTTTCTAGTATTATCAATACCGCTATCTAAATAAATTGCTGCTATCAAAGCCTCAAGAGCATCTTCAAGATTATTAATATTCTCACGTCCACCACAATTATCTTCACCTTCTGACATAATTAAAAATCTACCTAAATTTAAGTCTAGAGCTATTTTACTAAGCATTTCTTTACTAACTAAATGAGCTTTCAATTTTGCAATTTCTCCTTCATTATGGTCTTCATATTCATTTAGAAGAATCTCTACTACTAAAAAACTTATTATAGCATCACCAAGTAGCTCAAATCTTTCATAGCTGATAAAATTTTTTTCATGAGCTTTTTTTAATGAAGGGTGCGAGAATGCTTCAATAAGAAGTTTTTTATTAATAAATTCATAAGAAATACTAGTTTCAAGCTCTTTTAAAATATCTGAATTATTCATTAATATAACTATTCATCTAAATATAATTTATGGAAAATACGACTCATCCTAAAATTAGTTAACCAGGTCCAAACACGCAGCAGCTGATCCATAATTCCTATATTATCTATGAATAAAGGTTCCTTAGTTGAAAATAATACAAATTGCGCTTTGGCAATAAGATAGTTAAACGGCACTGGGCCCATATTATACCTGCTGTCACCAGAATCATCACGATTATCGCCCATAAGGAAATAATGATTATTTGGAACAGTTACTGGGCCATAATTACTATTATCATGCATGAGCACGGGGCTAATATAATCTATTTTATAAGAGTTATAAGTAATGCCATTAGGGAGTTTTTCACTAAATTTTATTAATTTAACTCCATTTTCTGTTTTTATATCACCAACTTTTTGCCTATCAATTGCTTTGTCATTAATATAAATAACATCATTAATTATCTCAATTTTTTCACCAGGCATGCCAATAAGCCTTTTAACGAACCTTGTGCTTAAATCATGGTTAGATTTAGTAATTACAATATCGCCGCGCTTTGGAGTTTTAGCCAGCATCCTTCCTTCAAAAAGATTTGGTGCGAATGGAAAAGAATGGTTACTATATCCATAACTATATTTTGTAGAAAATATATAATCACCTTCAAGAATCGTTGTTTTCATTGAACCAGTTGGAACATAAAACAGCTCTATAATAAATAATCTAATGCAAATTGCAATTGCAATAACTATTGTAAAGGAATAAATTTCGGATTTGATATTTGAATTATTGTTCATTAAAATTGTAATTTATGTTTCTTTTTATGAAATATTACATAATATATACATATTTAATTTTAATCTATAGAAATATGCAATTTAATCAAATTTTTCGCTCTCCTAACTTCCAAAAACGTACTAAACCTATTAAATATATCATCCTACATTACACTGAGATGACTTTTAGCGGCGCTCTTGAGATTTTATGTAATAAAAGTTCTGGTGTTAGCTCTCATTACCTTGTTAAAGAAGATGGTAAAATTTTTAATTTAGTTGAAGATGAAAATATAGCGTGGCATGCAGGTTTAAGCTTATGGAAAGGGCAGGAAAAGTTAAATCAAAATTCTATAGGAATTGAAATTGATAATTTGGGCACTAAAAATTTTGTTCCGAAACAAGTAAATGCAGTAATAAAATTATGTAATTTTTTAAGAATAAAGTATAATATAGATCCTTTTGATATAATTGGCCATAGCGACATAGCGCCTTCTAGAAAAATTGATCCTGGTATATTTTTCCCTTGGAATGAACTCGCAAAACATAATATGGGTCTTTGGCTTGACAAAAATCAATTATCAAAAAACCACGACATTGTCACCGAAAGTTCTAAAATTGCCGAATTTTATTCAAATTTATCTTATATCGGTTATGATGTAAATATTGACGATATTAATGATAATAAAAATAATTTTGCTCTTAGAGCTTTTCTTATGAAATATTTTCCTGAAAGTTTTAATAATTTTGAATTAGAATATTTAAGAAATGCTGCAAATAAATATGTAATTAACAATCAGATTTATGAAGCAGCAAAAATACTTATAAATAAATTACTAACTTAACATGATAGCAAAATTAATTAAGATTAAAGCAGCCATTGCAATAATAACGCTCGCTATATGTTTATCAATAACAAATCTTATTTGCAGTTACTTATTCATAAGCGGCCCTTTGAAGGAAAGTAAAATAATCATTATTAACAAAGGTGCGTCAATCACTAGAATTTCTAATATCTTGAATGAAGAAGGAATATTGCGTTATCCTAAGTTATTTAAGCTTATTACTTGCCTTTATGCTAGAGATATATTTTTAAAAAGTGGGGAATATGAATTTACCCCATATATTAAACCTATGCAGATTTTGCAGAAACTTGTTAAAGGACAGTCAGTAGTTCATCGCATCAAAATTAATGAAGGTTCAATGGTTAGTGAAATTATTGAGCAAATAAATATTGAGGATAAGCTTATAGGCAAGATAACTACTACTTTACGTGAAGGTTTTTTATTGCCATCAACTTATCACTATTCTAGAAATGATGCTAAAGACAAGCTTGTAAATAAAATGATCCAACTAATGAGTAAAGCCCTTGATGATGCCATGAAGCAGCTTGATCCTAGATCTCCAATAAAGACGCGTATGGAAGTTCTAACTTTAGCTTCAATAATAGAGAAAGAAGCAGCTAATGATTTTGAACGCCCAATGATTTCTGGCGTATTCATTAATCGTATAAAAAAAGGGATGAAACTGCAAGCCGACCCTACTTCTGCTTATGCTGTTACTAAAGGCAAATATCGCCTTCGCAGGGCCCTAACAAGAACAGATCTTCGCACTGCATCGCCATATAATACATATTACGCTTATGGCTTGCCACCAGGCCCTATTTGCTGCCCTAGTAAAAAATCAATTATGGCTGCAGCAAGGCCCGCTGCAACTGAAGCACTATTTTTCGTAGTGGGAGAAAATGGCTCACATGTTTTTTCAAGATCTTTAAATGAACATAATAAACATGTAAATAATTATAGACAAAATATAAGTAAGAATTATAAATATAATTAAATTAATTATATTTAAGTTAAATAATGGATAATAGTTGAAATTATTTAATAGTTACTTATTTGAAATTAATATAAAGGTGGGAGAAAATAAACTACATGAGCAAAAATATTAAAATTGAAATTGATGAAACTTTTAGGTTATCGCATGAGCAAAATGAAACTATATTAAGCTATATAAAAGTAAAAACACTACAAACAAAAATAAGTCGTTTTTTACTTCGCGCTGAAGTAAATATAGGACCTTCAATTGATAGCGCATTAATTGAGTATAATAAATATATTGTCACTGATGATCTTAAGCAGAGAGCAAACTCTAACAAAGCTTTAGCAGAGGTATATGCACAAAATTGGCAGTTCCTATTTGCTGGATTTTACTATGATCAAGCTCTTGATATTTACTTACATGAATATATGCCTGTAGGTGAAGCTAAGTCCAAAAGTAACTTTGAAATAGAAGCTACCAACGAAGCAATAGAAAAGTTAGAGCATCTTAAAATTAACAGAGAGATAAGTAATGATATCATAACGAATGGGTGTTTAGAGAGCTTAGTTGAGAAATTAAAATCAATAAATATAGAGTTCAACTATTATATAAATTTAAATTTAAATCAACTTAATTTTGCTAAATATAATTGCGATATATTATCTACCATAAGTCATTTAAAATTACTATGTTTGATTGACACGCAACATATAAATAAATATTTATTAGATTTTGCTACTATATATTCTAAGTTAGGCTACGTTGAATTGGCAGAAGAAGTATATGAATATTGCACTCAATTAAGTGAAATATATAATGATTACGATCCTAGTTTAAATATCAAATATGCACTTTTTCTTATTGAAAATAAGAATGCTCTAACCAGTGGCGAAAATCCGTTATATAAGCCTAATGAAATATTTGAAAAAATAAAAAATAAACTAAAATTAATTTCAAACCATACTGACAAGGACTTAATTGAATTTTCACCCTTAGATTTTCAATTCACTCAAAGAGAATTGGTAGAGAATTTAGGTAAAAATAAAATATTTACCAACCCAGCAAAGTTTATTTTAAATTTAATATTGAAAAATTATCCAGAATATAAAAATATTTATGACGATACTGATAAATCAGATTTAGCGGGTGATAGCGATATTGAAATTGAAAACTAATTACATTAAAATGAAGTGAATTTTATCCACTAATTTATTGCACTCACTCAATAAATTTAAGAAAAAGATTATTATTTTGTATAGCTTCAAACACTTGAAGTGGGCTCACGATAAGAACTTTACCGCGCTCTATAGCAATACCGCTATATTGATGCTTAACTAAATTTTGAATAGTATTTAAGCCAATAGTTGGCAAATCTAATCTCATATCTTGGCAAGTTTTAGATTTTTTTACAAATATATTTTGCCCTGGTAAGCAAAGCATAGCGCATCTATTAATAAGCTCATCAGTGCCTTCTGCGCCTTCAATTCCAATGACTCTACCATTATTAATAACTATAGACTGCCCTATATCATATTTAGCAATGTCATCTAAGATATTAGAAGCAGTTTCAATATCTTTATCCATATTATTACTAATAGCGCCTATATTATTATAATTCTTATATAAGTCGCTATTACTAATTATATCTAGTGGAGATATTACCGTAAAACCATTATCTTCAATAAAGTTGCTCACGCTTTGCATAATTGTATCATCACCAAAAAGCTTGTTACTGGCGAGTTTTGCAATTAGACTAGATCCTTTTAAATCTACCTTTATATCTTTAAAATCTGGCCTATGAACTTTTCCAGCCATAACAATATTTGTAACATTATGGCTTTTGAAAAAATCAAGAATAGCGCCCACTTGCCCTATATAGAAGTTCTTAATTACTGAGCTTGGATTATTAACGATTTCTTGATTATTATTTATGTCAGCATCTGCATATAAAGATGCAATTGCAACATATGATTTTTGCTGCAATTGAATTAAAGCAAGCTCTACAGGAAGTAATCCTTCCCCAGCAATAATACCGATTCGTTCAATATTTGTCATAGAAATTTATAGTACATTAGGTATATTACATACTGCAAAAGTTTTTTTCATGCTCATCAAGGAAAGTAAAAATCTCCTTTAATATAGTATTTTCTGGAAATTTTTCTTTAGCTTCTGCTATCTTGCTTTCAAAATTTATACTATCTTGTGCAAAGAGCTCTTTGATAAATTGATTTGCTTGCAGACTATGCTCTTTATTAAAGCCGCGCCGAGTAAGACCAACTAAATTTAAGCCCTCAAGTTTTGCCCTCTCATTGCTAGCTAAGCCAAATGGTATTAGATTTTGGCTAAGACCGCTAAGCCCGCCAATAATACTATGCTTACCAACTTTAGTATATTGCTTAATAGCAGCAAGGCCACCAATTATAGCAAAATCATCCACTTCAACATGCCCTCCGAGCGTAGCATAATTTGCTAAAATTATATTATTGCCAATTTTGCAATCATGCGCCACGTGCGATCCAACCATAAATAAATTATTATCACCAACGACAGTCTCCATGCCCCCATCTTTAGTGCCAGGCTGCATGGTCACATATTGTCTGATTGAATTATTTTTACCAATAAATAAGTTTGATGGCTCACCGCTATATTTTAAATCTTGCGGCTGACCACCAATACATGCAAATGGAAAAATAACAGTACCATCCCCGATGCTTGTTATCCCGGATACGCAAACATGAGACTTAAGCTCAACATTATTACCAAGAGTAACTTCACCCTCAATAACGCAATAAGGGCCAATCTTGACATCTTTACCTATTTTAACTTTATCGCCAATTATGGCGCTTGGATGAATCATATTTAATCCTAATTTTTATATTGAACCATTGCAGTAAAATTACTCTCTGCAACTACTTTTTCTTCGACATAAGCCTTAGATTCAAATTTCCACACTTTACCTCTATTTTGAATAATAGAAGATTTTAATATTAAACTATCTCCAGGCTGAATAATTTTACGAAACTTAGCCTTTTCAATGCTCATAAAATAAACTTCGCTATCATTTTTCTCAGAGCTTATACCAAGTGATTTTGCAACTAATATAGCTGATATTTGAGCTAACGCCTCCACCACCAAAACCCCTGGCATTATTGGATTACCTGGAAAATGTCCCATGAAATGCGGCTCGTTAAAAGTGACATTTTTAATGCCCACAATATGCTCATCTTTCTTTAATTCAATAATTCGATCAACTAATAATAAAGGATATCTGTGAGGAATTAGTTTAAGGATTGATTTTATATTTATTATTTCTTCCATGCTAGATAATGCTTAATGTTTTTTATTAACTAAATTTTTCATAATTATTGTGGATTTATGCCAATCTCTAATAGGCGTTGCTGGGCATCCCCCATAAATTCCAGATTTATCAATATTTTGTATCACACCACCTTGTCCAGCAATTTGCACTTGATCGGTGATTTTAATATGACCTGATACGCCCACTTGCCCGCCAAGCGCGCAGTATGAACCAATCTCACTACTTCCCGCGATACCAGCTTGAGCCACCACTATAGATCCGCGTTTGATTTTAACATTATGACCAATTTGCACAAGATTATCTATTCGGCATAAATCTTCAATGATAGTATCATTCAGTGATCCTCTATCGATTGTAGTTCCAGCTCCTATTTCAACATTATTGCCAATAATCACCCTGCCTATATGATATATCTTTTTATGCACGCCTTTTTCAGTTGCAAAACCAAAGCCATCTTGCCCAATAGATGCGCCAGCTAAAATCACAGCATCATCGCCAATAATTGTGTGAGTTATTACAACATTTGCATATATTTTCGCGTTGTTACCAATCTTAGTGCCCATACCTATAAAACATCCTGCTTCAATGTAAGAATTATCGCCTATTTCACATTCATCATTAATAACAACATTCGGCCCTATGTAGCAATTTTTCCCTATCTTTGCCGATTTGCTGATTAATGCGCTAGAGTGAATGTAATTATGTTTTTGATATTTAGAGCAATAGAGCAAATCAAGCACTAAACTATATGCATAGTAAGGATTAGAGCAAGGAAGCATTATAGTGTTATGTTGATTATTATAATCTGCAAAATCCATTGGTACAATCGCTGCCTTAGCCTTCGTATTTTCAAGCTCTTGGGTATATTTCTTATTATTTAAAAAACATATATCTTCTTGGCATGCGCTAGACAATGAATTCACATCATTAATCAAAATGTCACCATATTCAGGCTTTAGCTTAACTCCGATTGCCTCAGAAATGGCCTTAAGAGTTAATGGACCCTTATTTTGGTAAAATCTATTATCAGCCATAAATTTGAAAAAATTAATTGAGTAAAATTCCTTGAAATAGATCATAATATTAAATTAGTATTTTTTCAAGTTGGATTTGATAATCAATAAGATTTACTACCTAATAACTAGCTTAGTATCATTTTACCAAATCAATTATGTTTTTAACAATTGGTGCATCAATTGAATGAATATCTATGATTTGTGGTAGTAGTCTTGCGGCTAATATTCCTTCCACTAGAATATTATATGAATTTAGAAATTCTTTGGAATAATCTGCATTATGGAACTTATAGCCAAACTGGGTGTTGCGCGAAGTTTTAGAAGAACCTGTTAAAATAAGATCTCCAACAACCGCAAAGCTAGCTATGCTATGATTAAATTGATCAGCAAGGCTAATGTTTCTAGCTTTTTTTATTTTACCTGAAATTGATATTATTTCTTTTAACCCTTGCGCAAGTGACGCAGCAAGTTCGTTCTCACCACATTCTTTAGCAAGTAAAATACCGCTATTTATAGCTAATATATTTTTAATACTACTTGCAATTTGATGCATAATAATATCATTGCTTTCATCTAAGAAAGTATTATCATTTCTAATATATTGCTTAATCTCATTAAGAAGAAGAGTATTGTTAGCTGATAGAGTAAAATAAGCATTACTTTTAGACGCAAGCTCAAGCGCAAAATTTGGCCCTCCGATGAATGCATATCTATCAGTAAATTTATCTAAATAATCAGAAATAAGGCATGGAGAATTTGGGATAAAACCTTTGCTTGCAACCAAAATGAATAGATTTGAAGAAACATTTTGATCAAAAATTGTTGTAATCACATTTGATATGCAGCTAGACGGAACTGCAAGGATAATTAAATCAGTGTTGGTTAAAATGTCTAGCTGAGTGCTCGCAGTAATGTTTTTATTTAACTTAATACTAGGAAGATATTGATGATTACTATGCTCATAATTAATTTCATTCGCAACACTTTCTTTATTTGTCAATATGGTTATCTTCTTAAAGTTATTAGATAGCCTTGCTCCAAGCGCTGTACCAAAGCTTCCTCCTCCATAAATGACAACATGTTTTATTTGCATCAGATAATCTCAGCAATCATACGAGTTTTATTTGTCTGATCAATATCAATCAGTCTCGCTTTATAAATTTCCCCTGGCTGTATGATTTGATTGCTAATAATAGCAGGTATAAAGTTATTCGTTCTAACAATATTATTTTGCTCAGATAACACTTCCAGCTCAAGCCCAATATGTTTTTCAAAAAAGATTTGCCTTTGCTTTTCTCCTTCTTCTCTTAAAATTTGCGCACGCTCTTTTCTTACGCTTTTTATAACTTGCGGCATTCTTGTAGCAGGCGTTCCTTCCCGCTCGGAATAAGGAAAAACATGCAAATATTGAAGCTGCGCGGATGCAATAAGCGCTCTAGTATTTTCAAACATTTTTTCATCCTCGGTAGGGAATCCAGCAATAATATCTGCACCAAAAGATACTTCAGGCCTTATTTTTCTCAAATTTGTACAAAATTCTATAATATCTTTTCTAAGATGCCTACGCTTCATACGTTTTAAAATCAAATCATCACCGGCTTGAAGGCTGATGTGGAAATGCGGCATAAGCCTTTCATCATGCGCCATAATATCAAATAGATCTTCATCAATTTCAGCAACGTCGATTGATGACAAGCGCAAACGTTTTAACTCAGGAACTTGCAAAAAAAGCCTTCTTATCATTTGAGCGAAAGTTGGTTTGCCAGGTAAATCAGGGCCATATGCTGTAACATCAACCCCTGTTAGGACTACCTCTTTAAATCCTTGTGAAACTAATAGCTTAACATGCTGCATAATAACTCCGATTGGCACAGAGCGACTATTGCCTCTACCAAATGGAATCATACAAAATGTGCATCTATGATCGCAACCATTTTGCACTTGCAGGAAAGCACGCGTTTTGCCTTCAAAACTTTCAATTAAATGATTTGCTGTTTCTTTAACATTCATTATGTCATTAACAATAATTCTTGAATCATCTAATTCATAATATTTTGCATGCAACTTTTCTTCATTCCCAATAATTTTATCCACTTCAGGCATCGCAGAAAATAAATCTGGCTGATTTTGCGCGGCGCATCCTGTGACAATAATCTTAGCACTCGGATTATCTCTTTTGTATTTTCTAATATTTTGCTTAGCTTGCTTCTCAGCTTCTTTGGTCACTGCGCATGTATTAAATACAGCAACATTTTTAAGTTTTGACGCTGCTAAATTTTTTTTAATAATCTCACTTTCGTAAATATTCAGTCTACAGCCAAAAGTTATAACTTCTGACTTATCTATATTATATTCACTGCTTGAGTTAATTGAATTTGAATCATACAATTCTTTTTCAGGTGCTATTTTATTCATAATGATAAACTCCACTGCAAATATAATTAGCAGGACCCGTCATTAGAATATCACCATTATCATATTCCATTTTAAGGGAGCCTTTTTCAAATACTACATCTGCACTTCCTTCAGCATGACCAAGCTTTAATGCGCTTGCAAAGCTTGCCGCGGCTCCACTACCGCATGCAAAAGTAAAACCGCTGCCACGCTCATATACTTTTAAATGAATTTGCCCCCCTTGTAAATTAACAAAATTTACATTGACTCCATCTGGAAATAGACTTGATTCTTGCATTTGCTTGCCAATAACTTTTTTATCAACATCATTAAGCTCGCTAAAAATCACTAAATGGGGATTGCCGATATCGGCGCAAATAACTTCTTTAGGCGGTATATTATATCTCTTAGCAAGTTCGATTAAGTCCGCTTTAGCCGGTATCCAATTGGCATCAAAATTAACTGCGCCCATATTAACGCAATATAGATTTGGCTGACTTGGTTCCTTGCGCACTATCGCATTTATATTTCTACCATCAACATTGATATTGATATTATCAACTTTGCATTTATCTTTAATAAGCATCATAAGGCAACGCGAAGCATTCCCGCAAGCCTTAGCGTGGCTTCCATCAATATTATAAATAATCATTGATATATTGGCGATAGCTTCACTTACATCATTTATGTTATATATAATTAATTGATCTGCGCCTATCCCAAACCTTCTATTGCATATCTTTTTAGCGAGTGCTGCGACCTCAATATTTTGAATTTCTTTTTGATCTACAAAAATGAAATCATTCCCAAGACCATGCATTTTAGTAAAATTAAACATAAATATTATAGCACTTTTTAAAGAGGTTTATTAAATTATAAATATATATAGCAATTATAAAATGTATTATAAACTAAAATTAATATAATGCCTAGTATAAATTGCTATAGCAAAACTATGGCGCTTTTAAGAGCCCTCATTAGACCTTATCTAAGCATCTTGCTGATGGAGTATGGTATATATGCTAATAAAAATGATAATTAACACTGGCGCGCTACTTGCAAGAACTGAATATACTAAGTTATGCGCTAGCAGCCTTACAATAATTTCCTGCGCAAAAAACATAAATATACCAAAGACTACAGCGGTTGTAGCTTTTTTATTTATACTTGCATCGCGAACATTCAGAGAAACAAAAAGACAGCTCATAAATGTCATGGCAAGCGCAACAAGCGGACGAAAAAGTTGCTTATAATAATATAGTTCATAATTTAATGTAACTATTCCCATTTTAGCAAAGCGATTGATAACAGCTCTTAGATTCCAAACATAAATATATTCTGGTGCAGTAAATTTTTCTATTAAATTTTCAATTAATACAGAAGTTTTTAATTCGAGTTTTTCTTCAATTTTTTTCCTATCTGGAAAAAGATATTCTGCAGATTCAAGAATTAGTTTATGATTATCTAATATAGCGTTATTGGCTTCTATTCTATTCAATAAATTATTATCATGATCAATATTTACAATCGTTAGATATTTAAGGCTTCTATTTTTTATATCTATGGAGTCAGCTTGAATTATCCTTCTATGTTGATCAAATGTTTCAAAAAAAAATATTCCATTCGGCCCAACTGTAATATTATTCTCAGGGATATTACTTACTTGATGTTCAAGTTTATTATATTTAAGTAATCCATATGTAGATACAGGTCCGATAATGAATAATAAAAATGAGCCAAAAAGTAAGCTAGAAGCTAATGGAACTAAGAAAACTTTCCATAATTGCATTCCCCCAACTACTATGGCAAGCAATTCTTGGGTTAAAGATAGCTTCCTAAAAAAAATCACTGTAGATATAAAGCAAACTAAGCTGCTTACTTCATTGAATAAATACGGTAGCTTTAATATTGATAATTGCCAAAAAGCAATAGCTCCAAGATTTACTGATCGAAATTTTTGTAAGATATCAAATATACTTGATATTAAAAGTATAAATAATACAGCAAGAGATGTAGTAAGTAAGTAAAAGAAAAATTGTCTGGCTAAGTAATAGTTAATTTTTGAATTATACATAAAACTTTCTCTATAAGCGCAAAACAAGACATTTTATTGTGCCATGTTGGATAATATAGTATTAAACCCGAGGTCCCTCGCAAGCGCGGACATGAGCGAAGCCACTATACTTAACTTTCGCAAAGCTAGCTGCTCGCCTTAAGGACCTCTAATGGTTATTGAATAATAGTACTAATTAATAATTAGTTCAATTGATTATTTTGAGCTAGGATCAGTTTGTGACTTAACTAAATCCGCAGGAGCTGCATCATTAGGAGCTGCACCAGTTACGGGCTCATCCTGCGCCTCAAGATTTTTTTCTTTATCATCAATGACATTAGGCTGATCATTTTGACTTGGCAAACCTACTTTTGGAGGCATCTCATCTTCAATTGGTACCTCTGCATTTATAGGAGCTTCAGAATTTTCTTTGCTAATATTTTCAGTCTCAGTTGATTTAATATTATTTTCATCTGAAGCTTTATCGTTGCCCATTTTTCTAATTTCACTAAAGATCATCTTATATTTATCAGCATCAATCATACCATGCACAAAATTACCTTTTATAATTTGCGATGGTGCGCCTTTCAAACCAATATTTTTAGCAAAATCGAAATTTTTATCAATAGCGCTCTTAACCGCAAAAGAGTTAATCTCATTTTCAAGTAGCTTATATTCAATATCAAATTTCATTAGCATCTCTTTTACACTTGCCTCATTTACAGGCTTCATATCCATCATCATGTCGTGCATTTGCTCAAAATTTTGTGGAGAGATTTTTGCAAGTGAAATTGCCACTTGAGCCGCGTATAAAGATTCTTCACCAAGAATTGGGATAGGTCTTAGAATGAATTTTACTTTTGAATCATCCTTAATGACTTTCTTTATTTCCTGATGCGCTTGTTTACAATAATTACAATTATAATCGTAGAATAAGACTGTATTTATATCACTATCAGCTGCTCCAACGGATGGCGGAGTTCCAGCATTTTCAATATCAAAAAGGTTTTCTTTCAAGTATTTATTAGCTTGCACAGAACTTTCTTCTAGCTTCTTCTTTTGCAAATTTTCCAGAGCCGATACAATAAGATCTGGATTTTCAATTAAATATTCCTTAACAATATTTTCAACATTATCTTTGCTCATTTGCTCTATATTTGAGCTTACTTGATCAGCTCCTTTTGTTAATTCTTGGATATAATTTTTGACCTTAGGCGGCAGAACTCCAAATCTATCTGCTAGCAACATAGCGATAATTATTAATGATATTAATATCAATAAGTTAAAAATTTTTCTCATAAATTATTTACTCCTAAAAAACATAAAATATAATATAGCTGATACAACAATAAAGTAATTAAAAATCTTTCTCATAATAAAATTTAATTTTTTTTATTAACATTAAAGCTTCAAACAAGTTGCTTAATTTAATAACTTACTTGTTAGTAGCTCTAATGATTTCATTAGCTTTATACCATTCGCGCACTGATGGATTCAAGTTTTTCTGTGCTAAACTTGCCATTTTTTTGGCATAAGTATAATTATGTGTAATAACTCCTATATTTGCAAGCATTAATAGCTCATCTTCATGCATTAAGTTTGCTTCACAATATTTAGCCATATAAAATAATGCTGCAACATTTTTTTCACCATGTTTGATATTATAGTCTAAATCATCGTAATAATTTGCTAATAATTTAGGTTTTGATTTATATAATTCATAGCCAATAGCTCCTCTTTCTAAGCGTAGCAATGGGTCATTCTGTCTATTTTCAAGAGCTATATCAAACTCATGAAGAGCTGATTTCTTTTTCCAATGATACAAAATTTGCCCTTTCATTTCATGATAAAAAGGGTCTCGCCCATTCTTACTCAAAGCTTTATTAATTTGGTCAAATGCATTATCGAATTTTTTATTTTTGAAATTAGTGATAGCTTTATAATAACTTTTAATCTCACTTAAATAGTTTTTATTTATTTTAGTAAAATCAATATCTTCATCTAAATATGCTGCAAGCTTTGCGGATAAACGCGCGAATTTATAATATAGTTTTTTATCAATCTGACTTTCTTGATCCCCAGATCTTTTATTAAAACTTTTAAGAATTATTAATCTGTCTTTGCCTATAGGATGAAGCTGGTTATAAGCATTAATGATATTTTTTTCGATATTATTGATTTGATATTCATAAAATTTAATTAAACCTACTGAGCTTTGCCCAGCTTTTTCAAGCGCCAAAAGCGCAAACTGATCCGCTGCAAATTCAATTTTTCTTGAATAAGTGTATATAGTATTTTCGGTATTCCTAAATTCACTTAGGTTAGCATTTAACTCTTGAGAAACTTTTTGCATTACATTATCGTGCATCATAGCCAGCGGCAAAATATTATGCTGACTTGCTAAATATTGCTTTAATTCATCATCTCGATTAATATAATTTCTTGCTTTAATATGGCCTATTTCATGAGCAATGATTGCAATAAAAATATCTGGATCTGGATATTCAGTAATTAATTTACTACTTACAAAAATTAAATTTTCTGTAACCGCGAAAGTTGCAATTTGATTACCTTTAAAAATAACGATTTTTAAATTTTCGCAATGACACTGCTTTTTTAAAGGTAATATAAGCTCATTAATTACACTATCAGTTTCTGAGTCTATAATTAAATTAGCGCTTGCCTTCGAACTAATAATTAAAAGCCATAAGAAAAATGTATATCTTAATCCCAATTTAGCCATATTTATTTATGATAGTTTTAGCTTCAAAATGATCCTAATTATTATTTCTATCACATATTGAAAAAGTTTCTAATATAATTAGCTTTTAATTCTTGAAAATAATTTCCTAATGGGTGAAATTACAATTATATAAGTAATTTCAAATTTAACTCAAAAAGAATAAAGTCATGAAATATAATTTAGCAATTGTTACAGGCGGGACTAGAGGCATAGGGGCTGCAACTTCAATAATGCTTCGAGAAAATGGTTATGAAGTGATAGCAAATTATAATTCTAATGACACTGCCGCTGCAGAATTTTCAAAAAAAACTGGTATTAAAACTAAAAAGTGGAATGTAAGTGATTTTAAAGCATGTAAGGTTGCAATTGAGCAAATTGAAAAAGAGCATGGTAATATTTCAATATTAGTTAACAATGCAGGCATAGCTGCAGATAACATGCTGCATAAGTCAAATAATGATGATTGGCATAAAGTTATACACACAAATTTGACTTCTTGCTTTAACATGTGCCACGCAGTCATTGGCAAAATGAGGGAGCAAAAATTTGGACGCATTGTATTGCTTAGCTCTATAAATGCCCTAGCCGGTCAGCTTGGCCAGACTAATTACTGCGCATCAAAAGCTGGCATGATTGGCTTTGCTAAGGCACTCGCACGTGAATCGGCTATAAAAAATGTTACTGTAAATGTTGTTGCGCCTGGTTATATTGAAACTGACATGACCACAACCATGCCTGAGCATATATTAGAATCAATAAGGGTGCAAATACCCGTTGGAAGGCTAGGCAAGCCTGAAGAAATCGCTCAGTCGATATTATTTTTAGTAGATAAAAATTCTGGATTCATTACTGGAGAAGTGCTGTCAGTCAATGGCGGCCATTATATGGCATAAATTTATATAATATGGATGTAGCAAAATAGTAATATATATTGACAAATATTAACTATTTTATTATAATGCTATCAAATACTTAAGGTAACATTATGAAAAATAAAGCATTTATACAAAAAGTTGATACTTACTCAATTAATTTTCTTTGGTTAAATATTGAAAGAAAAGATGATAGAGAATTTATAAGCCAGCCCAAAGATACTGACTCTTCTAAGCAATTGTTATTAGAATGTGGTTTTAATGCTGATGAAAGTAAAGTTATACTCAATCATGATTTAAAAATAGGCTTTAAGGAAAAATTATTTACCCCAGTCATTAATTGGGCGAAAGTAAATAAAGAAGCAGAAATAAAAATTTGGTATGATTCTGAATATCACAGTAAAACTAATATTGAAAATTCTGAAAATGCACTTGCAGAATTTTCTAAGCAAGAAGGTTTTTCTAATGTTCATTTACATGATATAAGAACTATTGAAGTTGTTAAAAATAATCCACTAGTATTTTCAAAATACATGCCGCTTTATGCTAGAATAGACTTTTTAAAATTGATAATTAATTATCATGAATTAAAGAATGAGCATAAAGATGGTGCAATTGTAACGGATATCACCGCTCTTAAAAGCTATCCAGGCAGAGATGAACTATTCAGCTCTAAAAATATGGAAAAGCTTGAAGAATATGGCATATTAAGGAATGATTGCGAAAACCAATTCATACAATTTTGCAATGACGAAAATATTTTATTCACATTAGAACATGTAATTAATATTGGATTAAAGAGAACTGAAACTAACTTTGATATTCGAAAGTTTTATACCGATAATTGTCAACATGTCTCTCAAATGAGTACTTTTTACACTAACTTCTTATATATGGAAATTACAGATTTTCCTCAATATTATATATCATTTAAAGAGCATAATATCAAAATCAATGCGCCTATTTTAGGAATTGAAAGTGCAGATGAGTGGATAAATTATGATCCAACCAAACATAAAATAGAAGCATTCGGAAATTATTTTGACAGTTTAAGAAGTGTTAAATGTTTTTTAATAGATTATACAAAGAGGGAATGCTATACACTACCTACAATAATAAAGTTTGATAAAAAAAATATGCTACAAGTAGACGCTTCTCCTTCAAATAGTGAGGTTCATTTTGTAAGGTCAGGCAGAGCTCATACCGACAAAGTCTGTATGCCAGATGAGGATTTTAAGATCCAAGCGAAATATATCGAATATGATTATGCTGAACAATATAGCAAAGCATTGCATGAATTATATGATGAATCCTCAATCACTGGCGAATCTATTGATAATTAATTGCTTTCATTAGCCTTAAGCGAAAAATTGCCCTCATAAGCAAAATTTCACTTGCTAATTTTTTAAAAAGGTAATATATTACGTTTGTTAAATCTTATAATGCTTAAGTTTTGTATGTATAGTCAATTATACTCGGGACCTCCTGCAAACGCGGATAGAGCGCATGCTATAGTTAATTAGTATTTAAGATTTGAGTAGGAGCGGATATAGGAGCGCAGCTTATGTGATTACGTTAGCACGCAATCTAGCGCTCTCAATGCTCAAATAGTTATTGACTATAAGTAGCTCGCGCAAGGGGCTTCAAATAGTTGTTGACTATATTTTATATAATGTGGGGGTGTAGCTCAGTTGGTTAGAGCGTCTGCCTGTCACGCAGAAGGTCGCGGGTTCGAGTCCCGTCACTCTCGCCACCCCACCCCACTTTTTTATTGCATTTCAAGCGAATTTCTTACATTAAAATCAATTTACAATTATAAAAACTTTATATATTATCACTTATATTTGAACTAAGTTTACGAAGCTTACTATATTCAAATATATTAATTATAAGGTTTTATATATGTCTAAAAATAGTAATAAGAACAATATATCTAATAAGGCAAGGAATACCGTATATAATATACTTAAATACACTCCAATAACGCTCGAAACTGAAAAAAATCCGCTTGATAATCTACCAGACGATATTTTGCATCAATATATTTTGCAAAAACGCTCTGTTAAGGACATTAGCGCTTTAATTAATGATAAATATATTGCAAGGCTTTTTCAGGCAAAGAATGTAGACGGCTTTACCCCTCTTCATTTGGCAATTAATAATAATCTTGACGATATTGCTTCTTACCTTATATCCCTTTCGCGAGACCTAAAAGGTCAAGATAATAATGGTCAAACAGTACTGCATCTGGCATTAAATAAAAACAACCTAAAAATCGCTAATGAATTAATAAATAAAAAAACTGAAGCTGATGCAATTGATAAGTACCATAACGAAATTGATCGTTATTATGAACATAATTATGATCAATATAAACCTACTACACTAACAAAAACTATATCTAGATTTGAAGTACAAGATAAAGCCGGTAACACTCCCCTTCACATAGCTGTAAATAAAAATTTTGATGATGATGCTTCTAAACTTATAGAACTTTCATTCGGTATTAATTGTCAAAATGATAGAGGATGTACAGCTTTACATCTAGCCGCTAAAAAAGGGAATCTAACATTAATAAGCCTTTTAATTAAAACAGATATGCAAAAAGCATTTG
Organism: uncultured Alphaproteobacteria bacterium; assembly: GCA_963762045.1. Lineage (GTDB taxonomy): Bacteria > Pseudomonadota > Alphaproteobacteria > Rickettsiales > Rickettsiaceae > CAVXJA01. The sequence goes on from CAVXJA010000001.1 coordinate 116,788, forward strand.
TTTTTGAGCTTTATATGAGTGACAACCTCTTTATAGAACTTTTAAGAGATTTATTCGATCGAAATGAATCATGTAATAGTAGTCCGCTCCTAGTGTATAACTACAGTTTCAATATTCAAGATAAAGCCGGTAATACTCCTCTTCACTTAGCTATAAATAAAAATTTTGATGATGTTGCTTCATACTTAATACCGATTTATCAAAATTTAGCAATTCAAAACAAAAAAGGGCAGACGCCGTTGCATTTAGCAATTAAAAATAAAAATCTAAAAATTACAAATATTTTAATTACCACTGCAACACCAATAGAGGAAATGCCATTTAATCAAAGAGCATTGGTTCATAAACTACAATCTGATAAAGGTTTTGAAAAACCCACACTTAAGAATTTCTCATCTTATTGTAACCCTTCTAAAAAATCATTGATATTTGAAAAAAGGATAAATACTAAAGATTTTAAAGGCAATGCCCCCCTTCACTTAGCTGTAAAATTTGGTGATATAAATTTAATAAATGATCTTTTAAACAAGGGCGCAAATTATTTAATTAGAAATAATAAAAATGAGTGCGCTATAGATTTAGCATTAAAGAGTAACAATAATGATATAATCAAAGCTTTTGATCAACATAGATATCTAATATTTACTTTCTTTAATGCTACAGCAAACCATCCAATCTTTAGTCTTACAGATGATGAAGATAGGAATACATTCATGGACTTTGTCAATTCAGGATGTTGTAATTTAGGCTATAGAAATGAGAAGGGTGATTCAATATTAAATGAGCTGATTAAGCTAAAAAAATATGACTTAGCAAATTTCCTAATTGATCATAATGCATCATCAGTATTATGGGGTGATAAGAAAAATAAAATACTTTATGAGTTATTGCAAGAAATTAGCTTTGATAAGACTAACTATATTTTAAAAGATTTAATTTTTAAATTAATAAATAAAGCAATAGGAATATACTTTCAAAATGAGCAAAACCCGACCTTACTGCATTTTATTTTAGATTGTAGGCCAAACTTAAGTGAATTGGAAATAGAAATAGCTGTTGCTATTATAAACACTGGACTAGATGTTAACATTAAAGATAAAGATGAAAACACTCCTTTAAATAATGCTTGCAAGAAAAATGAAATTGCAATAGTAAAGTATCTAGTTAATTATGAAGCTAACTTAAACATTCAAGACAAAGAAGGAAAAACTCCCATATTTTACGCCTCACAAAATAATTATACTGAAATAGTAAAATATCTATTTGATAATGGAGCTAACTTAAACATTCAAGATAAAGAAGAAAAAACTCCCATATTTTACGCCTCACAAAATAATTATACTGAAATAGTAAAATATCTATTGGACAATGGTGCTAACTTAAACATTCAAGATAAAGAAGAAAAAACTCCCATATTTTACGCCTCACAAAATAATTATACTGAAATAGTAAAATATCTATTGGACAATGGTGCTAACTTAAACATTCAAGATAAAGAAGGAAATAGCCCATTACTTTTAGTTATTAAAAATGGGAGCCTAGATTTAGCAAAATTTTTAATTGACAATGGTGCAAATCCTTACATTAAAAACAAGGTTGGAGATAATGCGCTAACCTTAGCTGCAAAACATATAGATGATTCAATTGTAAAAGCATTATATAACTTAGGTGTAAGCCCGAATTTAAGCATGTTTACAAGTAGCGATATCGAGGCTAATCCATATTCAAAATATATGTATGAGCTAATTGATGATTTTTTTAGCGGCAAGCTAACCTCAAAACCCTTAATTAACGCGGTGAAAGGGATATGTAGTTTTGCTAAAGCCAGTGATACCTTAATTGCTGGATATATAGGGCATTGCGGCCATGATCTAAGCAAAGAAATGCTTGATAAGTTTAAATTTGATAAATTCGAATTTCTGAAAGTAAGATCCTTTTGTAAAGACTTTGCTAATAGCGTTGCTTGCAAAGCTTATCCTATTGATGAAGAAGCTTCGGAAAAAATATGTAAAATGCAACTTAATAAACAATTACAGCTTAAGCAGATGTTTGACACATTAATAGTGCCTGATATAAATCTAGAACATTTGTTATATGATGCTGATCCGGTAGCTCCTAATATCGAACCATTCTTGAGCGGAAAGGTTGAAGAGCAGTAATTTATAGTCAATATTTATTCGTTTAGAAGCGCCATCTCCACATCAATAAGATCTTCGGGAGAGGAAACATGGAACCATTTAGTTCCCTTAATTTGCAAGCCATATACCCTATCACTATTTAAATAATATTCTTTTAAGGAAAATATCTTGAGCGGATTATTATAAATTCTAGTTGGATCTATTATTTGAAGCCCAGAATATATGTAATCATAATGATCATCAATATCGGGTCTCAGCAATTTGCCATCATCAGCTAAATTAAAGTCACCTTTTCCTACATAGCCAACTGCTTTTTTTAAAGGCTGCATAAGCATTAGCAATTCCATCTTATCCTGCGCCCAATGTTTGCTTAGCTCATCAAAAATGTTCAGTGAAGCATTTTGTATAATTATATCAGTATTCATTGTGAAGATAGGATTCTGACCAATAATATCTTTAGCATTTTTAATAGCCCCGCCAGTTTCATATAGCTCTTCTTCATAAATAATATGAATTGGAGGACAATTTGGATTCAGCTTAATGTATTCTTGAATAGATTCTTCGACTTTGTTTGATAAATAATGAGTGTTAATGATGATTTTCTTGAAGGTATATTGATTACAAAAATCTAAAGCCCGGTGTAATATTGGTATTTCTAAAACATTAATTAAACATTTTGGCCTATTGTCAGTTAGATGACGCATGCGACTGCCAAGACCTGCTGCAAAAAACATAATTGTATCAATTGACATGCATCTCCTCACTTACTACTTATATATTATTTATCAAAATTTTTTAGTTCAAATTTACTTAAATTGCCTTCAAGCCACCCTTTAATTTCACTCATATGCTCGCACTCAAGTGACCTATTAATATAATTTAATACTCTTGGAATAAATTTGAGATAATTGCTATCTTTATCCTCAATAAATTTTTGCGCAAAAACACCGCAAATTCTTAAGTTACGTTGTAATCCTAATATGTTATATTCATTTAATACATCATTATAGCTTATTTTACTATTTTTACTAACATAATATTCAAGCATATCCATTGCTAGATCAAAATCAACCTCTATGCGTGCATCCTCTAAGATTGAAACAATATCATAGATAGGTGAGCCAATGAGTGCATCTTGAAAATCAATAACACCGATATCCGCAATATGAGGCTTATTTTTAGGATCAATTACTTTAGTTCTGCATGAAATTAAATTTTCAACATGATAATCTCTATGCACAAAAACAGAATTGAACTTAGGCCTGTTTTCAAGCAATTTACTAAAAATAAGGTTGAACTCATCTTGCTTTTCAGCAGTTAAATATTGATTATTAACTAAGGGTACATAATAAGTAAAAAACTTTTTTAACTCTTCAAGCAATAATTCATTAGTATAATTCGCAACATCAAGATATTCTAATCCCTTAATTTTTTGCAACCCTATTGCTAAATCCATAGTTTTTTTATAAATTTCCTTAATTGATTCAGATTTTTCATCATCACTAAGCTCAGTGTTAGAATGAATATTTAAAATAAACTGCTTTAAAGAAGTTTTACCCAAATCTTCAATTAATAAAAGCTCTTTTTTTAAGTCATGCTGAAAAATGAAAGGACTTCTATATCCTGTAGAACTAATAATAAGACTGATTTTTATATAATTTAGTATAGGAGAATCTTCAAGCGAATTATCCATCAAAATATATTTCAAAGGATCATCCTTAAAGCTTACGCGATAATATATCCTTCTTCCTGCATCACCCTCAATTTGGCTAATATTATATTCTTTTTTAGAATATAGCTTCAAAAATGCATCAATTTCTATTTCACTAATAGGCTTTACTTCCAAGGGCATGTCCATCAAAGATTTACTATCAAAAGCATTTTTATTTAAAAGTTCAGATGAATTATTCATAATCAAGGCTTATTAGCCAGCCATTTTTTTATTATTAATTTTATCTTGCTTGAGTATATTATCTTTTAATTTAGTAGATTTTTTAATCTCAGATATTTTTGGCATATCCACAACTTTTTTATCAATAACAACGGTTTTACCTTTATGAATTTCAAAATTAAACATATATTCAAGCAAAATATTTTCAATAATTGACCGCAAACCTCTTGCCCCAGTATTTCTCTTAATTGATTTTTCTGCAATTGTTTGCAGCGCATCCTTAGTGAATTTAAGCTCAACTTCATTAAGTTCAAATAATTTTTGATATTGTTTAACAAGAGCATTCTTAGGCTCAACTAAAATCTTTACTAATGTTTCAACGTCAAGATCATCTAGAGTAGCAACCACAGGTAATCTACCAATAAATTCCGGAATTAATCCAAATTTTATGATATCTTCAATAAGTAAATTTTTCAAAACATCGCTATGACGAAGCTGCTCCTTAGATTGTATATTTGCAGCAAAACCTATCGAACTATTATCATTCCTGGTACTTATTATAGATTCAAGTCCCATGAAGGCGCCACCACAGATAAATAATATATTTGAAGTATCAATTTGCATAAATTCCTGCTGGGGGTGCTTACGCCCACCTTGCGGTGGAACATACGATATTGTACCTTCCATAATTTTGAGTAAAGCTTGTTGCACGCCTTCACCTGAAACATCTCGCGTGATAGATACATTTTCTGATTTTTTAGCAATTTTGTCAATTTCATCAATATAAACAATACCCCTTTGGGCTTTCTCAACATCATAATTTGCAGCCTGCAATAATCTAAGTAAAATATTTTCTACATCTTCGCCAACATAACCAGCCTCAGTAAGTGAGGTTGCATCTGCCATAGTGAAAGGCACATCTAAAATCTTAGCAAGCGCGCTGGCAAGCAAAGTCTTACCTGATCCCGTTGATCCAATAAGTAATATATTGGATTTATTCAGTTCCACTTCTTGTTGCTTATCATCAAGATATTCAAGGCGCTTATAATGATTATAAACCGCCACCGATAATACTTTTTTAGCAGCAGTCTGGCCAATTACATATTGATCCAATATCTTACAAATTTCTTTAGGAGTAGGAACTTTTGAATCTGTTTCAGCTACTCTTTCAGCAATTTCAGCTTGAACAATATCTTGACAAACATTGATACATTCATCGCAAATGAAAACCTCAGGGCCAGCTATAAGTTTTGCAACATCAAATTGGCTTTTATCACAAAATGAACATTTTAATGATGAAATATTTTTTTTATTATCGTCTTGGGACATTCAATTTACCTAAAAATTTTTAAATTTAAATTTATATAATCAGTTGATTATTTTTTCTTTGCTAATTTTGTTGCATCTCTTGTTTGTATAATACTATCTATTATACCAAAATCTTTTGCTTCTTGTGGAGACATAAAATTATCCCTATCCATAGCCTTTGCTATTGTGTCAATATCTTGGCCTGTATGCTTAGCATATACTCTATGCAGCTGATCTTTAACATTCCTAGTTTCTCTCGCATGAATTTCAATATCACTTGCTTGGCCTCTAAATCCACCAATTGGCTGGTGAATCATAACGCGGCTATTAGGCAATGCAAATCTTTTGCCCTTAGCACCAGCTAGCAATATGGTTGCTCCCATTGAGCATGCCTGGCCAATACATAGAGTTGTTATCTCGGGCTTAATATATTGCATTGTATCATAAATCGCAAAGCCGCTTGAAACCACACCTCCAGGAGAATTGATATACATAGATATATCTTTTTCAGGATTTTCAGCTTCAAGAAACAATAGCTGAGCTGTGATTAGATTAGCCATTTGATCTTCAAATTCACCACAAACAAACACAATTCTTTCTTTTAATAATCGGGAGTAAATATCATAAGATCTTTCTCCTTTTGCCGTTTGCTCTATAACAAATGGTACATATGGCATATAACTTAACCTACTTTAGTTCTATTAATTTATTATATAATATAATATTATTATTTAACATTTAAACAACAAATAATTCGCGCAGTCTAGTTTAAAATTAAATTTTTTATTAAATTTTTTATTTTATTAAATAAATCTAGCTTTCTGAAGCTCACATTCTATAGTTAATTAAACCCAAGTTTTGAGTAGCAGCGGACATGAGCGAAGCCTATTACTAAAGGCGCGCGCGAAGCAGCGCTCGCAACCCCAAAACTTGGGTATTAATGACTATAATACATTAATACCTTAAGACTAATACTTATAATAATAATTCCATAAAATAAAATCTTCTTTAAAAATAATTTATCCTTAAATATAATTGAAACTATAGTCAACACGATAAGCGCTGGGTATAATATATCTAATATTGGCTTTAGAAAAAGTGTTATATTTGTAAAATCAAAATTTGAAATCGCTGCTGATAAAAAGCTTGTTATTAGCAAAATAAATATAAAATATTTTTCTTCTATATTAAATAAACGCTGCAAATATGAAGCGTAAATTTTATTTAGAGCTACCGCGGTTGTAAGGCATGAAAAAAATATGATTATTGAAATAATTATAACACCTGTTTCGCCTAATATTTCTTTGGATATAACTCCTAAGGAAAATTCTGGTTTTTGAAGATCAATTATAGGAGTAAATTTAGCTCCAAGATATGTGAAGCCTAAATACACTATAGATAGCACTAACGCTCCGAATAAACTTGGTTTAAGAGCATAAATTATAAAATCTTTATTATTCTCAATTTCTTTCATTTTATTATCTTGAAGATATTTTAATTTTAAATTTTGAAATAAAAATCCAGAAAAGAAAAATGCCGCAAGTAAATCCATTGTATTATAACCATGAATAAAACCATCATAAAATAACCCTCTAACCTGCCTTGCTGTATATTGATCTTCCAGTAATGTTTGAGCAATTAAAGTTTCAGAATTATAAGATATTGCCTTATATATGAGAGCTAAAATGAATATTAGCAATAATGGGGTCACAATCTTACCTATAAACTGAAACATTAGTTGATTTCGATATGAGAAAATTAGGCATAAAGCGCCAAATATTAAGCTAAACTCAAATTTACTTACCGGTATAAGCCCGGCATATCCACCATATGCTACAACTATGCACCTCGGAACTACTCCAAATGAACCAAGAAGCGATAGTAGCAATAATGGTAATATTACTCTAGCTAACTTGCCCGCTTGCCCAAAAAAATTCTCATAGCTACCATCATATGTTTTCACAACAAACATACCAAGGAACGGTAATATTATGGCGGTGCAAAAAAATCCTAAATAACTAACTAGCCAATAATGGCCTGAAGAACTTCCAACTTCAATAGGGTAAATCAGGTTTCCAGAACCAAAAAACATTGAAAAGACTGAAAAACCAAAAAATATTATATTACCAATTCCCACTTATTAATCCTATTTTATATTTAGCTTGTTTTTAAATTGTTAAAAAAAATTATTATACAGTAATTACTAATAATTGAAAGGGTAAAATTAATTAAATCGCACTAGATTTGTAAAATACCCACATAATTATTAAATATTTTAAAAAATAATTTTGCATTGAAGAGCTAAGCGCCTCATATATAGTGAATTACATAAAATTATTAAAAATAATGCTTAAATTTATAAATATTTATATTCATGTAGATTTTTTTGAAAGAATATGGTAAAAATTATGAATTACAGTACGCTTAGATAAATATAGTAAATTTGCAATAATTATAATAATATAATGAATATTACGAAACGCCGCGCAAAAAATATTACTAAATCCATATTTTATAACAAGAATTACGTCAGTATGATGATTTTTGGTGCAACTTTAATTATGCTTGCGCTCTTAATTAATCATTTCATAGTCACTATTTATGATGACTTCGATCCAGATGACCCAAGCCACCAAGATGAAACAAGTTTGGAGACAGTCCAAATTGGGAAAGGCGATACTTTAAGCGCTATATTGAATAGGCAAAATTTACCCAGAGGGGAGATAAATCAACTAATATCTTTAGCTAATAGTGAGAAAATAACTAAATATTTAAAGGTCGGTTCTGAGGTAGTATTTGAATATATTCCAATCTCTGAAAATGTTCATGTTAAGGATAATGGTGAGCTTGAAAAAAATGATGCTTTGCCTGAGAAAGAATTATACCGCATGCGTATTATGCTGGGCAAGCATAAAGCTATTGAATTTATTAAAAAAGAAAGCGTTTTCTCCTCCCAGTTCATTGAAACTAAATTATATAAAACTATTGCTAAATATGAAGCTGTTGTTGAAAGCAATATTATAGAGAGCTTAAAAAAAGCTGGCTTATCATTAAATACAATTTTAAATCTAGTAAGCACATATAGTAGCCAAATTGATTTCCAAAGAATAGTTAGGACTGGCGATAAGATGGTGGTTCTAGCTGAAAAATTTTCTACAGGAGACAATGCTTTATCTCATCATGGTAAAATTTTATATGCTGAATTTATTGGAAAAAAAGGATCTGTGAAAATTTACAATTATAAACCGCAAGATCAGCTTTTTGCTCAATATTTTAATAATGAAGGACAAAGTATAAAAACAGCACTTTTAGAAGCGCCGCTGAGGCAATATAGAATATCATCCCATTATGGCTATCGCAATGATCCAGTTAAGGGAAATAAAAAAATGCATAAAGGTGTTGATTATGCCGCTCCGCTTGGTAGCCCTATATATGCTGCAGCAGATGGCGTTGTTGATTTTATGGGCTGGAAAACTGGTTATGGTAATTTTATATCAATAAAGCATAATAATATTCTTAAAACCAACTACGCACATGCTTCTAAATTTGCAACTAATATAAAACGTGGTAAGAAAGTTAAGCAAGGAGAGCTTATTGCTTATGTTGGTAAAACCGGTAAAGCAACTGGACCGCATTTGCATCACGAAGTGTTAGTTAGTGATAAATATGTAAATCCTTTAAAGTTCAAATCAATGCCTGGTATCAAGCTTAAAGGTAAGCAGCTTAATAAGTTTCTGGATTATCAAAATGATGTTGCAAAACTTATAAATAAGCTCGATGGAAATATCGAACTTGCAGAAGGCGATACAGGCTTTAACATATTTAAGCCTGTTTAAAAATTTACGAGAATCTATATGATTATTTTAATAACCGCGATTGTAATATATAATTGCATATTCGGTTTACAGGAAAGGTTACAATGAAAAAACTTCTCTATTTAATAATAATTTGTAGCATTATTATATTACTTGACCAGGTAAGTAAGGTTTATTTAATATCTCACCTTAAGGCATATCCTGGCTACTATATTGAGGTAACTAGTTTCTTTGACTTAGTATATAGCTGGAATTATGGCATGAGCTTTGGTATGCTTGGTAACTATTATCAATATAGCAATATAGCATTCACCTTATTAAATAGCTTAATCATATCAGCGCTAATATATCTTTATTTTCAATCAAGATTTTTTACTGAAATATATGCTTATGCATTCATAATCGGTGGTGGCATTGGCAATATAATTGATAGGGTAAGCAAGGGAGCTGTATTTGACTTTATTTTTATCCATTATGATGAATATAGCTTTCCAGCATTTAATATAGCTGATAGTTGCATTACCATAGGCGCAATATTATATATTCTGCATTGCGTTAAGAGTAAATAAATGCTATAGACAAGTTGGCGCTCACTAGACAATTTGCTACTAAATAAACTATAGTAAAATATTACACATGAAAAAATACACTCTATCTGACTTTGATTATGATTTACCAAAAGAGCTGATAGCTAACCATCCGGCACAAAAGCGAGATCATTCAAATCTTTTAATACCATCAGATGATAGTTTTAATTTAACAAAGTTTTATAATATTATTGATCATTTCCGACCTGGGGACATCTTAGTTTTTAATGATAGTAAAGTGATTAATGCAGAAATAGAGCTTACGCATCAAGCGCGAGCAATATATGTCAATCTCAATAAGGATCAGGGTGATAATATTTGGTCTGCATTTGCACGCCCGGCTAAATATCTAAAGGAAAATGATGAGTTTAAATTTGGGGAGCATAAATTAAGCATATTCAAGAAATTAGATAATGGCACTATACTTATAAAATTCCACCTTGAGAGAGGAATATCAATATTTGAATTTTTAGATAAATATGGAAAAATTCCTATCCCTCCTTACATCAAAAGAGATCAAGAAAATAGTGACCTTGAAAGATATCAGACAATATTTGCTAAAAATCAAGGTTCAGTAGCATCTCCAACTGCAAGCTTGCATTATACCAAACAGCTCATTGATGAATTAGCACTTAGAGGAGTGGAAATATTATTCATAACTTTGCATGTAGGAGCTGGGACTTTTTTACCAGTAAAAAGTGAGGATATAGATAAGCATATTATGCATTCTGAATTTGCCACAATTTCTAAAGACGTAGCTGAAAGGATAAATAAAGCTAAGGCTGAAGGCAAACGCATTACAGCAAATGGCACAACAACTTTGAGAACCCTTGAAGCTTTTGCGAATGAAAAAAAGTTGCTAAATGGTACAAAAGATATAGATATTTTCATTAAGCCTGGTTATAAATTTAATATTGTGGATAGGTTGATAACAAATTTGCATTTACCAAAATCAACATTACTTATGTTAGTTGCTGCTTTTGCAGGATATGCTAAGATAATGAAAATATACAAATATGCTATAGAACACAAAATGCGCTTCTTTAGCTATGGTGATGCTATGTTATTAGACCTGAATATTAATAATAATGAATAATTGCAAAATGAAGAGAAAAAATAATAACGTAATCGCACTCGATATAGGAACTTGTAAAATTGCTGCTATATGCGCTCATATAGATAAGCAAGGAGAGGCAAATACCCAAGCTCAATTAATTAGAAGCTCAGGTGGCATAAGAGCAGGAGTTGTCACGAACTTAAAGTCAGCTGAAGAGAATGTAATTAATTGTATTTATGCTATTGAAAATGAGATTGGCAAAAGCGTAAAAGATGTCGACCTTGCCATATGTCCTTCAATCACTCAGTCATATTATATTAATCAGTCGCTCGCCATTAATAACAGTCAAATTCAAAAGCAAGATATTAAGAAGCTTATAGATAAAGCGCTGCAGCAAGTCTCAAGCGCTAAAATGACTATCTTACATTACTTTCCGATTGAATATATTCTAGATGATACAAACATTATAGATGATCCAGAGGGGCTGCACGCAGAAAAGTTAGCTGTTCAAATGCATATCATTGCCGCTAAAGAAGCACCTTTAATGAATTTATATAAGCCTCTAAACAATTGTCATATTGGGGTGCAAAATTCAATATCCACTATTTATGCAAGTGGCCTTGCCTGTTTAAATGATAATGAAAAAGAAATGGGTTCAGTCATTATAGATATTGGCGCAAGTTGCAGTTCATTTGCCATATTCTTAGATAATAAATGTTTTTATACTGGACGATCTCTTATGGGAGGAGCTGATATCACCTCTGATATTTCTAAAAATTTCTCAATAAATTTAAGAGATGCCGAAAAGATCAAAATTTTATATGGAAATGCTGATAAAAATTTAATTCAGAGAGAAGAGATTATCAGACTTGGATGTATGAGTGAGATCCATAGTAATATTGAAATTAATATTTCTACTTTAGAATTATCTGAAATTATTTCCTCTAGATTATTCAAGATTTTTTCAGAAATTAAAGAACAAATTAAGCAGCTTGATATGGATAATCTTTTATCAAAAAGAGTAGTACTTACTGGTGGCAGCGCTTTAATGCATGGAATTGCGAATATCGCAGGAGAAGCGTTTGATAAAAATATTAGAATAGCTGAGCCACAGAAACTAAATGGCTTTTCTGAATCTAGTAATTTAAATATTTACTCAAATGTAATTGGTATGGTTATTGAAAGAGCGAGCACCGTTAAAGCCAGATATAATAATTTTTCATCTAATGATAATGGTTTATTTAAAAAAGCTATATCATGGGTTAAAGAAAATATATAAATGATTATCATATGATTGAAAGTAAAACAAAAGTTAGACATTACGAATTTAAAAAGCTGGTTAGAGATAATTTGCCCTCTCGCATGGAGCAAGAAAAAATTATAGTGCATGGTAAAAAAATTCAAGGGGAGAAATTACTCAAAGAATTGAAGAATAAAATGATTGAAGAAGCAAATGAAGTTCGTGAAGCGAAGGATGTAACAAGCCTTAAAATTGAGCTTGCTGACGTTTTAGAAGTTATATATGCTATTGCCTGCGCTAGCAATATTGATATGCAAAATATCGAAGACGAACGCCTTAAAAAGAGAAAAATTAATGGTGGTTTTCATGGCGGAAATTACATAGACCATATTGAAGTTAGCGAAGATAATAAAGAAATTATTGATTATCTAAATGATAAAAATAGACCCTACAAATTCCGGACTAAAAATGAAACAAAATAATATTAAGCTATGTTTAATAGGTTCATCAGGGCGCATGGGGCAGGAATGCATCAAGCAAGCAAATGCTCGGAGTAGCATTGAAATTCTTCACCAGATTAATAGCGCATCAGGTAAGCATGACATCATAAAAGCCCTTAAAGACTCTGACGCCGCTATTGATTTTTCTACCAATTCTTCGACTAATAAATTATTAGATATTTATTTGAGCGAAAATATTACAACTCCTTTGCTCATATGCACAACAGCTTTAGATGATATAGCATTAAAAAATATAGATTTATTATCCAAGACAATTGCTATATCACTTGCTCCTAATACTAGTCTTGGAGCTAATTTTCTAATGGAAATGGCTGCTCTTTGTGCAAAAAAATTCATCAATTATGATATTGAAATTATTGATAAACATCACCGAGGTAAATTAGACGCTCCCTCAGGAACAGCAATGGCTATTTCAAAAGCAATAGCGGAGGCAAAATCTTTAAACGCAGAGGAAGTTATAGTGCTTGGCAGGAGCGGCTTGCAAAAGCGCGGTCAAGATGAAATTGGTATTTCTTCAATAAGGGCCGGTAATATTTTCGGCGAACATGAGGTCATTTTTGCTGGAGATTCAGAGATATTTTCCGTGTCGCATAAAGCGCTAAATCGCAGTATATTTGCTGATGGCGCCCTTAATTTAGCAGCATGGCTGCGCGGAAAAGCTCATGGTAAATACTCCGTTAAAGATTTTTTAAAATTACCATAATAACTATGGACCTGTTAACTAAGTAAGCTCTGCATAAACTAAATCCATACAAGAATGTTTAGAAACTTGAGGTTTAAAAAATATATAGGAATAAGCGCAAAAATGCTTTGATAAACTCGCTGAGCCTACCAATCTATCTTCATGAAATCTGTATGCATAAAATCCTCAAGAGCATCCGGATAAAAATATTTACCCTCAACATCTATTTTATTAAAATCAATTTGCCATTTGCTAACATAAGGGTCGGCTATATCAATTAATTTAAGATCTCGGAAAATCTTATTTAATATACCTTCTTCATTAAGTATCTTTGGATTTTGAAGATTATGATTATTACTATCTTGAAAAACCGTATTAGAATTATTTAAATCTTTACAGATCTTTGTTATGCTGAAAAAATTCTGCATTATTTCATTTTGTATAGATAAAATATTAAGCTTAAAAAACATATCATATTCGTCAGCACCATATATATTTCTAAAATCATCAGGAAAATTTTGAAAATAAACTAATTTCCACTTTTCTAAATTTAAAATAAAATTTCTTTTATCTGAAGTATTAGCAAATTTTGTAAATGTTTGAATAAGCTCAATTGATAAAGGTGTACGTGAAAAAGGTTTCAGATAAAGCTCAATATCAATTGATTTTGTCATATTAAGAAGCTCTTTATGAAAATCAGTTCCAGATATAACTTTCTCTCCAAGAAGAGTAATAAGTTTTTGAGTGGTTTCAATATGTTCTTGAAATGATGTTTCCCCTCGCCTTTTACTAGCATGCTGCTCATAATATTTCCTTAAGTTTATAACGACATACATGTTATCATCCTGTAATTTTTCATATATTAATTTAAAATCTAACTTACTATTATAATCATCTTCTATACTTTTAAGTAAATGCACATTTTTTAGGTTTGCCAATATGAATTTACACGTCTTGGTATCACTTTTTACAATTGCATATAATAATTTTTTATATACTAGTTTTTTTAGATAAGAAATTATTTCAATATCTTTAGAAGAAATATCATTAATTTGGCCTAATGGTGCTAGGTCAAAAGCATGTTTAATATAATCATTTTTAAGATATTTTTTTTCTACTAAATTTTCTTCATCCTGATTTTCTAATAAATTATCAAATAATAATAAATCAATTGCACTAGTGGGATCATCATTAATAACTTGAAACTCAAGCTCATGACCTATGCCTTTACCATAATTTTCATAATAATGATGAATAATATAGCCAAGCTCTGCTCCGAAAAATCCTGTTACCGCACTGAAAGCTAAAGAATTAGGCGCTAAAAAATTAAGAAAAATAATACCACTTGCACCGCCAAATATTGATGAAAGCAAAGGACTCTTTAAAACATTATCGGGTAATTCAAAAATAATATTGAAAAAATTAAGATATTTATTTGTTTGTGTAGATTTTGACATGGCTCGTACTATAGTTAATTATTATTAGAGGTCCCTAGTAGCAGCCAAAGGGCCAAAGCCCTATGCTTTGTGAGCAATGCGAAGCTAGCTAGCCGCGGGACCTCATTATTATTGGACTATAGTATATCATAATTCATCAGCAGGTATAGCTCTTTCATGAACTGAGATTGCGTCCGCATTTAGCAAAGTGATTGCCACTCTTATATTTTTTGGGCCATATGGATCAGCAGGATTAAACGGCTCTTTATCAGCTCTACCAACTATTCTAATGATTTGATATTCCTGAAGTATTTTACCGCTAAGGAATTTTCTCACTCTATTGGCTCGCTCAGTGGAGAGCTCCCATGTATCAATACCATCCTCTTCTTCATAATTACGCACACTGGCAGTGTGACCACTTACGGAGATATAGTTAGGCTGATTTTTAATCATTTTACCAATAACTTTGAGTAATGTTTCCATATAAGGTTGTAGCATTGCGGTATTAGGCTTGAAAACTGGTCTATTTTCACTATCCATAATTTGAATTCTTAGGCCTTCGCTAGTCATATCCATAGATATATTATCAGAATAATGCTGCACGAGTGGATCATTAGAAATATTATTCATAATTGTCAGTAAATTATCTTGATCGCTATCAGCAATATTACTTGGCTTATTAGCGGCATCAATCCTATGAGCTTTAGTCGGCGCTCCGTAAATTAGAGAACTGGCAGTTTGGCTTTTTGTAGCATTTCCGTCTTCAATATTAGCCTCTGAACCTCCATCAAAACCAAGTCCCGCTTTATCACTTATTGCTTCCGTAGGCGTAAAATATTCTGCAACTCCTTGTAAGGTAGGCTCAGAAGATACGCTAAGTAACCATAAAAGCAAAAAGAACGCCATCATAGCTGTTACAAAGTCCGCATATGCAACCTTCCAAGCGCCGCCGTGATGACCACCGCCAGAAACTTTCTTTATCTTTTTAATTATTATATTTTTCTTCTTTTTAGCCACTAATTTCTCATTGATTAAATGTTAGTTTTAAACCTTCATAGCATTCTCATTAATATAGGTATCAAGCTCGGCAAAGCTAGGTCTAATATGATCAGGTATATTTTTTCGCATGAATTCAACAATAATTACTGGCGGATGATCATTGAGATATGAAACAAAACCTATCTTAGCGCATTCAATATAATTCACTTTGTAAGTACCATATTTGTGCAGCACATGGCCTATAGGACTTGCAATACCATATGCTAAAAACACTCCAAGGAATGTACCAACAAGCGCAGCACCAATCAAAGCACCAAGCACATCAGGTGGCTCCATAATACTTCTCATAGTAATAATCACCCCTAGCACCGCAGCAACAATACCAATCGCCGGTAAAGAATCACCAAGAGAAGTATAAACATCACCAGGCGTTGCAGCATTTTTAGAATATAATTCTATTTCATTACTAACTATATCTTCAAACTCATGCGGGCTTTCTACTCCCATGGTGAGAATCCTTAAATTATCGCATACAAAACTATACATGAATGGGTCTTTCTTAAGAGATACACTTTGTTGAAATATCTCACTTTCTTCGGGTTGTTCTACATGCTTTTCAATCTCAAGCATGCCTTTTATTTTCATCAATTTAAAAACATTGAATGAAAATAGTAATAAATCCATATAATCTTGCTTTGAAACTGGATTACCAGTAAATAATAATTTTGAACCCTTAATAGCTTTTTTGAGACTTGCCGCTGGGTAGCCTATAATTACTGATGCAACAGCAGCTCCAACAATAATAAGGTACTCTGTTGGTTGATAAAGCACAAGTAGGCTTCCGCCATGCATTGTATAGCCAGATATAACTGACCCAAATAACACGATTAAACCAAAAATAAAAACCATACTAACCTATAACTTTAAGACAATTTAACAAAGATTTATTCAATCATTAATTAATACATTATAACTTGTTATTTCTCAAATTTCTAAAGAAACTTTTTAAAAGTCCGCTAGATTCTGATTGTGTGATATTTGTGTATATTTCCGGCCGATGCAAGCAGCACTTACTATTAAAATATCTTAAATTGTTTTCAACCGCCCCTCCTTTAGGATCGCTAGCGCCGTAATATAGTCTTTTGATTTTAGCATTCGCAATAGCACTCGCGCACATCACGCAAGGTTCGAGCGTAACATAGATGTCGCAGTTAAATAGGTATTTACTATGTTTATTTTTACAGGCGCTCTCAATTGCAAGCATTTCTGCATGAGCATTAGGATTGTTTAAATATTGAATTTGATTATAGCTTGAAGATATAATTTGCTTTTGGTCATGGTCATATATAACGCATCCGACAGGTACCTCATTTAATTCACATGCTTTTTGCGCAAGCTTTAAAGCCTCGATCATAAGCTTGTCATCAAACATTTATATTTTTTCTCTATAATTTACGTTTGTTTCATGACCAGCTAAATCTTGATGCACAATAACTTCAGCCAGGGGAAATTCCTTCAATATAGCATTAGTAATTTTTTCTGAAATATAATGCGCCTTTTCTAAAGATAATTGGGGATCCATTTCTAAATGAAACTGAATAAAAGGTTTATTTCCAGCAATTCTAGTCTTCAGCTCATGCACACCTTTTGCTTCTTCAAATCCGCTCAGAATTTTTAATATACGATCTTTATCCTTTTGTGGTAATTCTTCATCTGCTAGATTTCTTATGGATTGGCGCAATAAATTAGTTGCTCCATAAAGTATATAAAAGCCAATAATAATTCCAGCTGAAGAATCAATGAACCAATAAGTACTACTTAAATGAAGAGAAATTATTACAGCAATATTTATTAAAAAATCAGAAAAATAATGTAATTTATCAGCAATTATTATAGCGGAATTAGTCTGTTTAATCACATAAGTTTGATAAGAAACTAAGATAAATGTTAAGGCTAAAGATATATAAATACTTATTAAGCCTACATCATTATTTATAACTTCAGCTTGAGTATAAAGAGCTTTAAATGATGCAAAAAATATTAATATGCATGATGCGAAAAAGAATATCGACTGAGAAAATATAGCTAAATCTTGAAATTTATCATGGCCAAATCGATGATTATCATCAGGTGGCTGCATTGAAAATCTTACAGCAATTAAATTTATTACTGAAGATGATATATCAAGCATAGCATCAACCAGCGAAGCAAGAATAGTCTGAGAATCAGTCGCAAGCCAGCCATAAGCTTTTACAATAAGTATGCAAATAGCAGTTATAACTGAAAAATATGATGCTGATTTAATTAAAAAATTATTTTTTTCAATATCATGCTTATCCATTTTATTATCAAGCTTCTTGTGTATTTTATGTAAATAATAAAGCTTACTAAAATAGCCTTATAGACCAGTAATAAGTTTCCTATACAGCCATACTAATTACTTTATCATAGCTTGTAAAGAATTCTTTGCGAAGCGTAGTCATTAGATCTACTAATTCCTTGGCCTTTAAAGTGGCTTCAAGTAAGTCCGCGGCTGATGCTTCCCCGGTTAAGGAATCTGCAGCCATCCTTTCTTGACGTTCAACATTTTTTCTTATAGCCGTTAGAGTCGTGCTAGCTAAATTACCACTTGCACTTATTGCATTGCTTGCGCTAACTTTACTAGTTTTAATTTCATTCAAAATTTGATCAGGACTCATTCCTTCAAATTTATTAAAATTAGATCTTACTGCCTTATGAAATTCTTTAGCATTATCAATTGATTGCTGAGCACTGGATTCTACTTTCGGGCGGTCTTGAACAGTTTTATATAAATTATTAACAGCAAGAGCTATATCATTATCAACCATTATTTTATTGCCTCCACAGTTTTTGAAATTAACGCATGGGTCATTTCAATTAAACCTAAATTTGCTTCATAACTTCTTTGAGCTTCACTAGCATCTGCCTTTTCAATAACACGATTAACATTAGGCATTTTAACGTAACCATTATCATCCGCTGCTGGATGATGAGGGTCATATTTAGCTTCAAATTCAGATTTATCATAATCGATTTTCTTTACTTTAGCAATATTTACACCCTCAATTCTATCATACTCATTCTTAACTATAACAATTTTACGTCTATAAGGGTCTCCACCTTTGACGCCAGAGGTTGTATATTCATTTGCAAGGTTTTCGGCAGCTACTTTCATACGCTCGGCTTGCACTCTAGTCCCTCTTGCTGAAATTTCGATAGCATTACTTAAATCGTTAGCATTTATAAAGCACGCGTTATAAAGACTGCAATATAAAGACAACAATATAATTTTTACTACTTTTAACATAATCACTTACCTATCGCCGCCGCAGCAAGGCCGAAGGCTGAACTATAAGCTTTTAGCGCTAAACTATAATCTTGTTGATTTTTTGATATTTTCTGCATTTGCTGAGCAATTGATACATTGTTTCCATTAGGCTTTACTTCGTATGAATCTTTTAATTTATGACTTTCAAACTTACTAGCTGAACTATTTTTTGAGATTATATGTTTTGAATTTGTTCGGAGTAGCTTTAACCTATTTACTTTAGATGATCCATTCACTAATTCATTAACATCACGAACATCTGCAACATCATTAGCCTTATAATTTGGAGTATTTACATGCGCCATATTTTCAGATAATATTTTCTGTTTAAAAGCGCTTCTATCTAAATATGCTTTTAGTAATGTTTCTGTAGTAACAGCATTGTTAGCTTTTTTATCACTATCAGTATTGCTTAATTTAATATGTTTGCTTTGCGCACTAATATTTGCTGTGAATGTAAAGCAAATTGCCAGTAAGAGTAATAATTTTTGCATATATAAATCCAATACTTCACAAACAAATTATTAATAAAAACCTAATCAGAAATTAGCAATTTCTACTTTTATTTACAATAGTTATTGCAAATTACATTATTAATTTTATTTTGTATGTTGATAATGTTACAATAAAATTGCAAGCAAGTATGTTTCACTTTAATTTAAAAGAGCTTTATCTAACACCAAAGATATATATTTATATTGATAATAGCTATAAGAATGTTATTATATTTGATTATATAGTTTGCTTAAGGTATGAGCGCTTTTACAATATAATTTAACTTAAGTATTTGAATTATGATATTTGCAGATGAAACATTCTTACAAAATTATCTACCAATAATTATATTCCTTGGTATTGCTATAGCTTTAAGCATCGTAGTAATTATTTTACCTAAAATCATGGCTAGAGAAAAACCATCTAAAGATAAGCTCTCACCTTACGAATGTGGATTTGAACCATTTGGCGATGCTAGAGGGCAATTTGATATAAGATTTTACCTTGTAGCTATCCTTTTTATAATTTTTGATTTAGAAATAGCATTTTTATTGCCATGGGCAGTATCGCTTAAATCTTTAGGAGCCTTGGGATTTTGGTCCATGATGGTATTTTTGTTAGTTTTAACAGCTGGATTTATATATGAATGGAGCAAAGGAGCTCTAGATTGGGAATGATTAAAATATGAAAAAATTAGAGTCAATATATAAACAAATTTTACAAAATAGCATTATAAAATAATTATTAAATAGCATGAAACAGATTGATAGTAAAAATATATTAAAGCCAGATGATTTGCTCCAATCAGAGTTTTCAGATAGAGGCTACGTCCTAGCTAAACTCGATGAACTTACTGGTTGGGCTAGGTCTAATTCGCTATGGCCTATGACTTTTGGGCTTGCATGCTGCGCTGTTGAAATGATGCAAACTGCAGCAAGCCGCTATGATATGGACAGATTTGGTTTCTTATTCAGGCCAAGTCCGCGTCAAGCAGATGTAATGATTGTTGCGGGCACATTATGCAACAAAATGGCTCCTGCTATGCGTAAAGTATACGATCAAATGGCGCATCCTAAATATGTTATTTCAATGGGAAGCTGCGCAAATGGTGGGGGATATTACCATTTTTCTTATTCAGTTGTTCGTGGCTGCGACAGAGTTGTGCCAGTTGATGTTTATGTGCCTGGTTGCCCTCCTTCTGCAGAAGCCCTACTTTATGGAATTATGCAATTGCAAAAAAAAATAAGGCGTACAAGCCGCTTTAAGGGGTAATGTTTTACTATGTCTAATAATTTAAAAATTATAAATTCACTATCAAATTTTGCTAAAACAAAAAAGCTTAAGATTAAAGAAATTGCAGTTGAAGATTTTGTAGCTTATGAAGTTGCACCCAAAGATATATTGGCTTTTATAGACTATCTTAAGTGCGATAATGATTTAAAATTTACAATACTTACAGATCTTTTTGGAGCAGATTTTCCCGATCGTAAAAAAAGATTTGAAGTTGTGTATAATTTACTTAGCCTAAAACTTAATGCAAGAATAATTTTAAAAGCATATTTAGCAGAAGATGAAGAAATTGAGTCTTTAGCTAAGCTTCATTCATCTGCTTGTTGGTATGAAAGGGAAGTATTTGACATGTATGGTGTTAAATTTACTAACTGCCCAGATAATAGGCGTATCCTTACAGATTATGGCTTTAAAGGCCATCCCTTACGTAAAGATTTCCCTTTAACTGGACATGTTGAAGTAAGATATGATGAAAAATTAGAGGAAGTTATTTATGAACCTGTTAAGTTAGATCATGAATTTAGAGATTTTGATTTTGCGTCCCCTTGGCAAGGCCCCTCTAATATTAGCCAAGTAAGCTTACTTCCTGGTGATGAAAAAGCTACTAAAGAGTAATTTATTTAATGGTATTATATTCAAGTGAAAGATAAACTTACTAAGCAAAAAAACTTAAAAATTAATTTTGGTCCACAGCATCCTGCAGCTCACGGCGTATTTCGCCTGATTTTAGAAATGGATGGTGAAGTTGTAACTAAAGCTGATCCGCATATTGGCTTGCTTCATAGAGGGACTGAAAAATTAATTGAACATAAAACTTATCTGCAAGCGGTTCCTTATTTTGATAGGCTGGATTATGTTTCTCCAATGTGTCAGGAGCATGCTTTTGCTCTAGCGGTTGAGAAATTACTTGAATGTCGATGTGCCTTTGCGCGCGCAATATATAAGAGTGATGTTCGCAGAGCTTACACGAATACTTAACCATATTATGAATATCGCCACGCAAGCTATTGATATTGGGGCTACCACGCCACTTTGTTGGTTGTTTGAAGAGCGCGAAAAAATTATGGAATTTTATGAAAGAGTTTCAGGTTCACGTATGCATTCCAATTATATATAGACCTGGAGGAGTTGTTGCAGACTTGCCTGTAGGATTAATTGAGGATATTGCAAAATTTTGTGATGGTTTTGAAGATTATTTAGGTGATATTGAAACATTACTAAGTGAAAACAGAATATGGAAGCAAAGATTAGTTGGAATTGGTGTTGTTAGTCAGAAAGAAGCTATGGATTGGGGTTTTTCAGGCCCTATGCTGCGCGGTTCCGGTATAGCATGGGATTTACGAAAAGCAAAACCATACGATATTTACGACAAGATTAAATTTGATGTGCCAATTGGAAAGAATGGAGATTGTTATGATCGCTATTTAGTGCGAATTGAAGAGATGTATCAATCAGTGAAAATGATCAGGCAAACTATCGATCAAATGCCCGAAGGACCAATCAAATCGATCAGATCAAAAAATCAGCCCTCCAAACAGAGCTGATATGAAACATTCAATGGAAGCCATGATTAATCATTTCAAGCTTTATCACTGAAGGATATAATGTGCCGTCTGGAGAATATTATGGTTGCGTTGAAGCTCCTAAGGGCGAGTTTGGAGTATATTTATATTCTGATGGCAGCAAAAACCTTATAGATGTCGCATTAAAGCCCCTGGATTTGCTCATTTACAAGGGTTAGATTTTATGACTAAAGGGCATTTAATGGCTGATGTAGTTAGCGTGATTTCAAGTTTAGATATTGTATTTGGAGAAGTGGATAGATGAGTAAAAGTGATAAAATGGCTAAGAAATTTGAATTTAATGGTGAGAATTTAAGTCGCGCAGATAATATCATAGCTAAATATCCGAGCGGGCGCCAGAAGAGCGCTATATTACCACTCCTTGATATTGCTCAAAGACAAAATGGCGGATGGCTCTCGGTTACGGCTATTGAATATGTAGCTAATCTTCTAAATATCCCATATATGAGAGCTTATGAGGTTGCAAGCTTTTACACAATGTTTAATTTAGAGCCTGTGGGGAAATTTCATGTACAAATTTGTGGCACTACTCCATGCTGGCTGAGAGGCTCTGATCAAATTACTAAAGCTTTTATTAAAAATTGTAACATAACTAAGGGTAAGCATTCAGAGGATGGCTTATTTACTTTAAGCGAAGTTGAATGTCTTGGAGCTTGTGTGAATGCTCCTATGGTGCAGATTAACGATGATTATTATGAAAATTTAACCGAAAAATCTGTTACCGAATTAGTTGATAAAATTAAATCTAGCAATAAAGATAAATCATATAAAAATATTACTAAAAATGCTCCTGGAAAAGTTAGCTAAATTAATTCATATATTAGTTATTATGATTATGGCTGGATCCTTATCAATTAGGTGCGCGCGCGCCGAAAGCGAGCAAAGCACACTAGGCAATTATAAAATCAGTAACGGCTTTTATCTTGAATCAAGGAAGCTTCAGTTTAATAGTAGCATTAGAAATAAATTATGCACAGGAAATATATTATATCCAGTACTTACTAGAAATGGTGAAGATTTATATGAAATTAATGACGAGATAAAAGATTTTGCCGAAATATATTCAATCTGTAATGAAAATGAAGAGAATGAATATAGTGTGAAATATATTATTCCAGAATCTAACCATCCAGATTATTTTTCTGTAGTATGGACAACATATAAGCTTAACAAGCCTTACAGAATTGATGCTTTGAACTTTGAAAAGAGACAAGATAATATAGTTAATATAGAGAAAATTTTTAACCCCTTAGCATCATTAATGCGCGGTAATATCTTCGAATTATCAAAAGGCCATTTAAGCGGTGATTTATCATGGCAAGAATTTTTTGTTAAAATTAAAAAAAGAGAAGTGCAGCTTTACATTGCTAATAAGGAATGGTTCATAATTTTTAACCCTAATAGCAAAAGCGAACATCTTAATGTTAGTAAACTTCCAGAATATTATTTAGTAGGTGATGATGTTGCAAATACAAGATAGAATTTTTACCAATCTTTACGGCCATGAAGGAGCTGATTTAGCATCCGCTAAAAAAAGAGGAGACTGGGCAGATAGCGCCTCATTAATAAAAAAAGGCAGTGATTGGATTATAGAGCAAGTTAAAGCATCTGGCCTTCGTGGCCGTGGTGGAGCTGGCTTTTCGACTGGGATGAAATGGTCGTTTATGCCAAAAAGCCACCCAAAGCCATCTTATCTAGTGGTCAATGCTGATGAATCTGAGCCTGGCACTTGCAAAGATAGAGATATTATCAGATATGAACCTCACAAGTTAATTGAAGGCATAGTTTATGCTTGCGTGGCAATTAATGCTCGCACTTGCTACATATATATAAGAGGTGAATATTATGGAGAAAGTAAAGCCATGCAGCTCGCCCTTAACGAAGCTTATGATAAGGGTTTGATTGGCAAAAATGCCTGCGGCTCTGGTTATGATATTGACATATATTTACATCGCGGTGCGGGTGCTTATATTTGCGGAGAAGAAACTGCATTGCTTGAAAGTTTAGAGGGCAATAAAGGACAACCTCGCTTAAAGCCACCTTTCCCTGCTGGCGCTGGTCTTTATGGTTGCCCAACAACAGTCAATAACGTTGAATCGATTGCCGTAGTGCCTACAATTCTTCGGAGGGGCGCAAGCTGGTTTGCATCTATTGGCAAGCCAAACAACACAGGACCAAAACTTTATTGTATATCAGGCCATGTTAATGAGCCTAAAAATGTGGAAGAGGCAATGTGCATTCCTTTGAAAGAACTTATTGAAAAACATGCTGGCGGTGTGCGTGGTGGGTGGGATAATCTCAAAGCTATTATTCCAGGTGGTTCTTCAGTCCCCCTACTACCTAAGGAGATATGTGATGATATCACCATGGATTTTGACTCGCTGAAAGCTGTTGGCAGTGGCCTTGGTACAGGCGGCGTAATTGTAATGGATAAATCCACTGATATTATTTACGCAATAGCACGTCTTAGCAAATTCTATATGCATGAATCATGTGGTCAATGCACGCCATGCCGGGAAGGAACTGGCTGGATGTGGAGAGTGATGATGCGCTTAGTGGCAGGAAACGCCGATCCTAGCGAAATTGATGAGCTATTAGATGTCACAAAACGAGTTGAAGGACATACTATATGCGCACTTGGAGATGCTGCTGCTTGGCCAATTCAAGGCCTCATTAGGCACTTCCGAGATGAAATTGTTGAGCGCCTGGAAAGTAGGCGTAAAGGGGCTTAAGCTTTGCCTTAAAGCGCATTTGCTATATTTAATAGAATTGATATTTGAGTAGGAGCTAATTAAAACGAATGCTATAGTTAATTAGATTGATGTCTGAGCCACATTTAATCGAACGAATGTTATATGCGCCCTAACGCGCAAGAAACGCTCGCACGAGGGATTTCTAAGAGTAATGGTCTATAACTATAGTTAATTAAATCCATGGCGGTGAATTAAGATAGCCTTGATTTTTAAGGTTTTCATAAAATTCAGGTTCAATATTCCCACCGGATATAATAATAAGAATATTTTTATCTCTAATATTATTTTCTACTATCCAAGCCTTAGCTGCAGCCATGCTAATGGCGCTAGATGGCTCACAGGCAATTTTAAGCAATTGAAATAACCATATGCCCCAGTAACATATATCCTCTTCTTCTATTCTATAAATACCATCAATTTTCTTTAAATATTCGAAAGTTCTAGGAGAGATTGATAAAGCTCTAAGACCATCAGCAATAGTTAAGGGTGATTCTGTGAAGCGAAAAATCGATCCTTGCTTTAAGGACTGATATGCATCATCTGCGCTTTTAGGCTCAGCTCCAAAAACTTTTGCCTTTGGCGCTGCAAGTTCTTTAGCAAGATAAGTGCCTGATAGCAACCCACCACCACCACAAGAGGCAAAAATTGCATCAGGAGCTTGCACTTGCATTTCCTGCATCTGGTTGATTGCCTCAAATGTTACTGTCCCAGCGCCAGCAATTGCTTCATCGCTATCTGATGGGTGAATGAAATGGAAACCATTTTTAGCATCATCGCGTGACAATTGCTCAGCTTTAGCGCGATCTTCAACTTCAATAACTTCTGCCCCATAATCTTTTGCAATCTTTTTTTTCAATTTAGAAACATTTTGTGGTAAATATACTCTGGCTTTAATACCAAATTGATTTGCCGCCATTGCAATACCAAGAGCATGATTTCCAGTGCTATAAGCTACTATTTTATCTGGAAGCTTATTATGCTTACCTTTCATTGAAAGCAAATAATTGATAATTCCCCTTATTTTAAAAGCCCCTGTTTTTTGCATCGCTTCAATTTTAAAAAAAATTTTATTACCCATTGCATTATTTAGCACCTCAGAAAAAAATAAAGGAGTCTGATGAATGAAGGGTTTGATTCTGTTGCTTGCAAAGTATATATTGTCAAAATTTTGCAGCTTAATTCTAATATTATTCATTTATAGTTTCTTGTACCTTGAAAATAATGATTTAATAGCATATATGATAATTGTAGAAAATTATATCTCAGGAATCAAAGTAATGCAAATTGATAAAAATACTCTCCCTTTATTAGTGCTTAGGGATATTGTTGTTTTCCCAGGAACAATTGCCCCTATATTCGTTGGACGCAAGAAATCTATTGAAGCGCTAGTGAGCTCTAAAAATTATGGAGATGGCAACCATATACTCATAGTCACTCAAAAAAGACAAGAAATTAGCGATCCGGGTTCTAATGACATTTATTATACTGGTGTGCTAGCCAAGGTTATTCAAACCGTTAAATTGCCTGGCGATAATGCGAAGATATTAATTGAAGCAATTAATAGGGTCAGGATTCAAACTATCACAGAGGATGATAAGCTTATTGCATCTTATGATATTATTCCAGATGATGAGATAAGAGACCTTGAAAAAATTGCGCATAATATTGAACTATCTATTGAATCATTTAAGATCTATGCCAAGCATCACCGAAATGTAAATATCGAGGTAATGAGCGCTTTAAGTGAACAAAAAAATCCTAGCATTATAACTAATATTCTTGCTTCACATCTTAATTGCGATCTACATACTAAGCAGCGTCTTCTTGAAGAAACAGACATATACAAACGCGCTGAAACTATCTGCGACTTAATATCTCAAGAAACCACTTCCATTGATGCAGAGCAAGCTGTACAAGAAAGAGTGAAACAACAAATTGAGAGAACTCAGAGAGATTATTACCTAAATGAAAAAATGAAAGCTATTCAGCAAGAGCTTGGTAGCAATGGCGGCAGCGATAAGTCTGAATTTTATGAACTTGAAGAAAAGCTTAAAAAGCTTAAACTTTCTAAAGATGCTAAAGCAAAAGCTGAATCTGAGCTCAAAAAACTTCGTATGATGAATCAAATGTCGGCAGAATCTTCAGTAATAAGAAACTATCTTGAAGTATTGCTTGCTCTACCATGGGGCAAAAAAGATAATACTAATATAGAAATAAATAAAACTCAAAAAATCTTGGATCGCGATCATTACGGCCTTGAAAAAGTGAAAGATCGCATCATTGAATATTTATCAGTGTTAAAAAGATCTAAAAAAATTAAAGGACCGATCATATGCCTGATCGGAGCGCCAGGGGTTGGTAAAACATCTTTAGTGAAGTCTATTGCAGAAGCGGTAGGAAGAAAATATTGTAAATTCTCCCTTGGCGGTGTCAGAGATGAAGCTGAAATTCGTGGACATAGGAAAACTTATCTTGGTTCGATGCCGGGTAAAATTATCAGTCTTATTAAAAAAAGCAATACAGATAATCCTGTGATGCTTTTAGATGAGATAGATAAAATGAGCTCAGATTATCGTGGAGACCCATCATCAGCTTTGCTTGAAGTGTTAGATCCTGAGCAAAATTCACAATTTAGTGATCATTATCTGGAAGTTGAATATGATTTATCAGATGTAATGTTCATTGCGACATCTAATTCTTATGATATTCCAAGACCATTATTAGATCGTATGGAAATCATCAATATAGCTGGATATGTTGAGGATGAGAAGCTGCAAATTGCTAAAAATCACTTGCTAAAAAAACAGCTTAAAATGCATAATATGAAAGATGGTGAACTTGAAATTAGCGATAATATATTACTTGAAATTATACGTTATTATACTAAAGAAGCTGGTGTGCGTAATTTAGAGCGCGAAATTGGCACATTATGCCGTAAAGTTTTAACGCAAATATTAAAGGATGGTAAAATAAAAAAGATTGTTATCACGCATAATAATCTTGAAGAATATCTTGGTGTTAGGAAATATAAGTTTGGCTTAGCTGAAAAAGAAAATCAAGTTGGCGCAACGACGGGCCTTGCTTATACCCAAGTAGGAGGAGATTTACTCTCACTTGAAGCTGTAGCACTTAAGGGCAAAGGAGGGATAAAAGCTACCGGAAAATTAGGCGATATAATGAAAGAATCAGCAGAAGCGGCATATAGCTGTTTCTTATCTAAAGCTAAATCTCTTAAAGTGAGCGAAACGCAATATAAAGGAATCGATATTCATTTACATGTTCCAGAAGGAGCAATACCCAAAGATGGACCTTCGGCTGGTATTGCAATTTATACAACAATCGCATCACTTATGACAAATAAGCCTGTAGATAAAACTGTTGCTATGACTGGCGAGATTACTTTAAGAGGCAGAGTCCTTCCCATTGGAGGATTAAAAGAAAAATTACTAGCTGCCAGTAGAGGAGGGATAAAGATCGTAATTATTCCAGAGGATAATGTTAAAGACTTGAAGGATATTCCTGAGAGTATTAAAAAAACTTTAAAAATTATGCCTGTATCTAATGTCGAGCAAGTTCTAGATATTGCTTTATGTGCTAAGTAATTTAATGTAATTGATGTGACTATGCAAATTCATATAGAAACGAATATTGAATATAAAGATTGGGCAAATGCTGAGGAAGTAAATTTCAATATTGAAGAATTAATTAATAATATTTTAGGCATTATTATTTCTCATCATGAGGATCTATTTAAAAATATTGAGAATGTTAATTTAGGTATATTGCTAACAGATAATAGTAAAATACAAAAGCTTAATAAGGAATTTAGAAATAAGGATAAGCCAACAAATGTATTATCTTTTCCTGAGCATGAAGAATTATATTTTACAGATTATAACTCAATAACTGAAGATACTTTTACAAAAGATATTTACTTAGGCGATATTGCAATTAGCTTTGATAAGCTTAAAGAAGAAGCATTAGATATGAATATAAGTTTTAAAAATCATTTTGAGCATTTAGTAACGCATAGTTTATTGCACTTGCTCGGCTATGATCATGAAGAAGATAATGAAGCAGAAATTATGGAAGCTCTTGAGCGCAATATATTACTCAAAATCCAAGGCAAAAATGCTTGACTAACCTTTGTTAACATCGTAATTATCAATATCCCAATCTTTACAAATTGCTTTATATTCTTCTTCATATTTTCCAACTTGAAGCTGGATGCGAGCAGAATATATTTTCACAAATAATATTGGAAGTACGCCATATAAAAGCTGGCCAGCGAATGCAGCTCCATATATAACCATCCAACTATTAATATCAGATAATATATATTTTGACGCATGATCTATTGAATTACTATTCCAAATTTTCATCAAATATGGAATGACTCCTATAAGATTAAAGCTGCATATTGTAGCTGATAAGCATTTATGCTCATTTCTATCAAAGAATATTGCAAAGATAGTTGGAAGCATTGCAGCTGAGAAGAAAATGAAGGCAAATCTTGACATCACTAATACCATTAATGCAATTACTACTGCAATTACTTTAATTAGAGCTGAAGCAAACTGAAAATTATTATCTTTATTGAGATTATCATTATTGGCTTCAATAGCTGACTGAGGAGCTGGAGTAACTGGAGCTTGAGTCGCTGGTGCTTTAGGTGTAGTTTCTGCCATATTATTACTTATATATTTAAAAAATTACCACAATAGTTACAATTAAGCATAATATATATGATATTAGAACTGTAGTTTTTTGACCAAATAATAAAGCGAAATTTAGAATTCCGCCTGATTTTTTGAGCCTCTTTATTCTTGCATCTAAATCTCTGACTTTATTTAAAGCTTTAATATAACCATTATGATCATCAATAAATTTTTGCTCATCAGATAGCGCAGCTACAATATCTTTAATATTTCCGCTATTACTAGCTGATTCAAGATTTTCAAGTACTTTTTTCTTAAATTCAATATTATGTAAATTATCCTCAAGCATTTCTTTAAGATCACTAACAATAGCTTTAGCCGTATTTGGCAATTTAAAGACGCTATATCTATCTTGCACCAGGTGCATATAGGATAGAGCAATTATTGCGGGATGATCTTTAAAACTTGGTATATTTTGTAGCACTATGGGATTAACTTCTTGAACCAAGGCAAGCTTAGCGCCAAGGAAAGCAATAAAGTTTGCATCTATATTAAATTTATTCGTAGGATTAGACATATATTTTTCTATCGCTACAATCATATCTTGCACATTAGTAACATAATATTTTTCAAGCATCCTACTGCGACATCTTGCATTAGGACATAATTGATGAACTAACCTTAAAGACCCTCTTAATGCAGAATTTGCAAAATAAATTCCGAGTATCTCTTTAATTTTATTAGCAGTTTTAATATCAAGGTGGCCCAGCGCACTTGGATTATTTTCATAATCTAACCATTTCTCTTTTGCAAGAGCCCCTACCAACTTATCCACTTCATCTTTTTTAAATTTGCTGGTTAAGTAATGTATAAAAAAAGATATTGAAGCAGTAGTAAAAGACATATTAGAAAGCCTGATTGGCCCTCCTTTATTCAAATGAGCTAGTAATTGTGATAGTTTTTCATTTAAATTCGTAGTCGGAGATATTACAATTGAACTGCTTTTTAAATCCACTAAGGACTTTATTTCGCTAATCAGGATTTTATCTAACTGCTCTCTAGTGGCCCATTTATAAAGCTTATCTTCTTTAACAACTTTTAAAGACTTATCCCAATTAGCAAATAGAGCTTGTGAAACTGAAAGTATATTCGAGTAATTTTTTTCATTAAAAACAAAAATATTGCTCTTATCTCCAATAACAGTAGTATCCTTATTATTGAAATTATCATTATTTTCAATCCAAAAATTATATAAAGCTATTATATCACTGCGCGTGATTGGGTCATCATCAAGGGCCGCTTTAAAGAACACTCTAAATTTTTCAGAAGTTTTGACCTTATGCAATAATGTCTTATAAGTAGTATTTTCAAGTCTATAATGATTATATTCTTCATAGCCTGTAAAATCTTGCCAAGGATGCTTTCCCGTATAAGCTTCGAACATACTAACGCCTAAAGCATATATATCTTGCTTTGAATTATGAGAAAAACGAGCCCTTCTATGACAACATATTAATTCAGGTGCAATTAAATGGTTTGGTAGATAAAAATGAGCTGGAGAAGTTACAAATTCTTTAAGGAAAGCTAATTTTTCACCATGCATGATAATATTTTCAGGAGCTATATCTAAGTTATATATTTTTAGATCGTCAAGCTCTTTCATAAATCCTACAATATTATCCATGAAAGTAGTTAGCGCTTCAAGTGAAGGTAATTTCCCACTTTTGATATATTCATGAAGATTATTTTTATAATTATAAGCTTCCACTATCGCAACTAAACATTCTTGCCCTAGGTTAGTGATATCAGTTATTGAATAAGCAAGTATTGGATTAATAATATTATTTTCAAGCTTTTCAAGTGATGCTATTGTTTTGGTGGCTGGCAGAAAATCATGATTAAAAATTATTGCAAAAAATTCTTGATCATCTTCAGCTAAAGAGCTTGCTTTGTAATATTTACAAAATTCATTCGATAATTCATTCAACGGCTCAGTTAAATTAATTAGATATTTATCTCCTACTTTATCTTTTTCAGATGAGCGAGGAATTTCAATGTAATTTTCAATTATAAGAAATTCATCAGTTTCTAAATAAGTTCTATCACCTTTTGACATAATATAATATTTTTTAAAGTATATATTAGCTTTTTTATACCGCTTAAACTAAAAGCAATATTAATAAAATATACTTTTATCATTTAAAATTTAAAGCATCAATATATGTAAGCAATAATTGCGCCAAACACAAAATTATTTATGAACAGATTGTAAATTTATATAATATTCATCCTTAACTCTTACTGCTGGCTCAACAATAACCCCATTAGAAGTAATTGCACTAACCTCCCCTACCTTTATTCCATCAGGATATACAATACCATCTCCAGAAGTATATATAACTTCACCAATTTCTGGTCTTCTGTTTTTATCAATATATATAAGCTTAATAAGATTATCCTGCTTAGCTAAGATAGCTCTTAGTCTGGTTTTGGCAGTAATTACAGGTACTCGTGAGTTATAATCATCAATAAGCATAACTTTAGAGAAGTTTGAACTAGTTTTTATTACTCTACCTATTAAGCCATCCTTACTACTTACTATATCATCAACTTTAACTTGCTCATTATCGCCTGCATTAATAATTGCAATACTACTAAAGGGTGAAGTGGATACGCTAAGTAACTTTGTTGTTTTAAAATTTTTGTTTGACTGGCCTGCATAATTAAGCAATTCTTTGAGCTGCTTATTTTCCGCGAGCAAAGCTATATATTTTTCTTCTATATTATCGAGTTTAGCTAATTTATCTTTTAAGAATGCATTTTGCTTAGCTGCATTTCGGTAATTATCAAAATTGCTATATATTGAATGAGTAAAATCAATTATAAACCTTGTGCTATTTGATGTTAGGTTAGTAATTTTGCCAGTAAC
This sequence comes from uncultured Alphaproteobacteria bacterium, assembly GCA_963762045.1. Taxonomy (GTDB): domain Bacteria; phylum Pseudomonadota; class Alphaproteobacteria; order Rickettsiales; family Rickettsiaceae; genus CAVXJA01. The sequence continues at coordinate 149,519 of CAVXJA010000001.1, forward strand.
CTCTAGGAAACTTCTAGAAATTAAATCTCCACCATTTAACATTAAAAATAGACATAATGCCACCAATATTAATAATGTAAAACGCTTTATCAACATAAGCAGCATTTTTATCAGCTCTAATATATGGCTTTTAACCCTTACTCTATTTGCATATATTGCCATAATTGTGTAAACTTCCCAAGGTTGATTTTATATTACTCTTGCTTAAATAAAACATGCTTTAATTTATCAAAATCTTCTAAAACTCTACCATTGCCGAGTGCTACGCATGCAAGCGCCTGATCTGCTACAAAAACTGGAAGCTTGGTAGCTTCGCGTAGTACGTGATCCAGATTTTTAAGTAAAGCTCCGCCGCCAGTAAGCACTACCCCGGCATCAACAATATCCGATGAAAGCTCAGGAGGAGTACATTCAAGTGCGGTTTTAACAGCTTCAATAATTTGGCTGATTGGCTCTTCAAGGCTTTCTGCTATCTGACGCTCATTTAAAACAACTTCTTTTGGTATGCCATCGATAAGATCTCTACCTTTGATCTCCATCTCGCGCAAAGCAGAACCTTCAGGCACATAAGCCGTACCAATTTGTTTTTTTATTTTCTCCGCAGTAGTTTCGCCAATTAGTAAGTTAAAGTGTCTTCTAATGTAAGAGATAATTGCTTGATCCATTTTATCTCCGCCTACTCTAACGGATCTAGCATAAACTATACCTCCAAGCGATAATACTGCAACTTCTGTAGTTCCTCCTCCAATATCAACAATCATTGATCCAGTTGGCTCAGTTACAGGCAAACCAGCTCCAATTGCAGCGGCCATAGGCTCTTCAATTAAAAATACGTCACGGGCGCCCGCAGATTCAGCAGCTTCTTGAATTGCCCTACGTTCAACTGGAGTTGATCCGGATGGTACGCATACAATAATTCTTGGCCCTGCTAATGTTCTTCGATCAGCGACTGTTCTTATAAAATATTTAATCATTTCTTCAGCTGCCTTGAAGTCAGCAATAACACCATCTTGCAAAGGTCTCTTAGCCTCAATATCAGCAGGAGTCCTTCCCCACATCATCTTAGCTTCATGGCCTGCAGCGTATAATTTCGTTACACCTTTATCTTTTATGAGAGCAATATATGAAGGCTCATTTTTAACTATACCTCTGCCCTTAACATAAACAATAGTGTTAGCGGTTCCTAGATCTATCGCCATATCAGTCGATAAACGATCCATTAATTGCGAAAACTTAAATTTAAACATATTCTTAACTTATCTCATACTTATTTATCACTAGTAATATTAGTAGTAATATACCCAACTAAGCAAGCTAAAAATTGTTATTTTAGTAAAAATTTAAATCGGAAAAATAAAATTCTAATTACATCAATAAGATTTAACGAATAATTAATTTTTAGCGGATACTCATTGACATTTAATCCAGCTTTGCACCCTATTAAATAGTTAATTATTATTTGAGGTTCTTAGCATGCGCTAACATGAGTGAAGTCTATATACTAAAGGCGTGAACGAAGCGGGACTAGTTCGCCTAGAATGCTTAGTTTTATGATTATAGTTGATTTATTAATTGGCTCTTGCGTGGGATCATAGACACTAATTAACTATGGCACTGTTAATCAAAATCCAGATCTTTAATTTAAGGCCTGGATTTTGATTTATGAAGAATAGATTACAAAGATTTAAAGCCCTGAAGGAGTTTCTAAAATACCACCAATTTTTAAGACATCAAGGATCTTAACTAAATATTCTTGAATATGTTGTTTAACTTCAGCTGCATCAGAGATTTCAGCGCCATCCTTATTAAGTTTTAAGTTAGTGTTGTTCATATCAACAATAACTTTACTGATAATTTCTTCTTGAGTATGTTTGCCATCAAAATATTTAGCTAGCATTTTATCAAAATTATTAATTTTAACTATATTATGTCTTATTGATGTAAGCCAATTTGCATTAACATCATTAATTAAAAATCTTGAAAATGTGCTTATTTTAGGCTTACTTAAATCAACTTTATCACCATCACGCTCAAGAAGAGAGATTTCTAAAAATCCTTTAACAAGTAGCGCAACAGCATTACTTAAAAATTCTTTTTTGAGTGAGCTTATACGATTATCTTTAAAATATTTATTAGCTTTAAGTACTAAATTATCAATTGACATAGGATAAGATGCATTTTGGCTAAGTGTATAGAAAATTGCTTTCAGCTCAGGCGAAGTACTTCCAACATTTACATCTGAATTTTTACGCAAATTAAAGGCTACATTTTCATTATTATGTATCATTTCTTCTTTGAAATTTTCTCCAGGAACAATATCCATTGTAACTGAGAACTGCTCAATAGCGCTTGTGTCAACTTTTCTATTTATTTTATCAGTATTATGACATATAAGGCTGGTTCTAAAACGTCTATTAGTAATAAAGTCCATATATTGTTCAGACCTAACAATATCCTTAATTTCGCTTAGTTTTTCAACCGCTTTCACAGGCATATTACCAACATACATTGAAGCAAGTGAAGCATCTGATAAATAAGTTAAATTATGTTTAGCTGCACGCTTAGTAAATTCACTAAAATATATAGGTTCATTATTTTCTTCTAAATGCTCATGTAGAATATATGAATCTTGATGCTTAGCCAATGCCTCAGCTTCTGTGCGAAGCATGTTGCTATATGGCGAATTATCTTTTTCTAATGAATCTTTAATAAATTCAAGCAGGAGCCTTGATTGCTGGACCTTTTCAATATCATTATTAAAGTCTTTGGAATGATAAAGCATCATGTCTCTGATGGTCTTAATCATATTCCATCCTGGAAGCACATTATAACTAATATATGCCACGCCTTCTTTGTTAAGGTTTTTTGAGCATATAGAAAATATTTTTTCTTGAATATGTGGTGGCACCCAGCTGAACACACCATGAGAAATAATATAATCGAACTTACCAAAATCTTCATTAATATCTTCAATTGATAGAGCCTTAAGGGTAATGTTCTTAAGTCCTAATTTTTTAATATGCTCATTGCCTGTTTCAATTTGTTTTTTTGAAAAATCAATGCCTATGAATTCACTATTTGGGTAGTAAGCCGCTTGAGATATGATATTTAATCCATCGGCACATCCAAGTTCTAGCACTCTAGATTTCTCAGCTTTAGCAGGTTTAAGGCCAAATAAAGTCGCATTACTTTGTAGTAAATCTAATCTTGATTGTAAATATGGAAAACTTTGATATGGCTGATCATCATAGTTTGTAGTTGTTTGTTTTTGAAGTTTATTCCCATCGATAGTTTTTGTCATAATCTCTCTGCAATATTAATAATTTAAATTTTTTTGTTAAAACTTATAGCCTATACAATATAAATTAAGCAATCTTTTTTCAAGTAAAAGCTAATAAGGTAGTTTAAAGTTAAGGCCAAGTGCAATATATCCGACACCTAAATGCTTCTTAACATGCTTTTTGTCGCCGAAATCAAATTTGTTTTTATCAAATATTCTATATTTAACTTTTACATTTGGAATTAGCTGCATTTTAGCAGATAAGTCTAGCTCTACGTTATGTGTAATATCTTTGCGCAAACCAAGCCCTAGTTGATATGCAGGCAGTTTATTATTAGTAGTCATAACATCTAGCAGAGCAAGTTCACCAAGCGGTGGTAACTTTCCATAAACTTTAGTACCCATAATTTTCACTTCTGCAACACCAGCCCCCCCAAGCACGTAAGGAGTTACGCCAGCAAAATCAATTCTGGGTAAGTTATATATAGCGCTTAATGTATAAAATTTTAATTTTAAAGAGTTTTTACCAGTTGCTCTTTCAGGTAGGAATGGTAGCTCTGGAAATTTAATGTCTACTTTATATTTAGGATGAATATTTGCTGCAAATTCAAGCGCCATCTCTGGATAAAAGCTATAACCACCTTTAATAGAGTATGTATTTGACTTACTATATTCAAGCGTTAGATCTTTCCCTTTGCCAAATTCAGTCTCAATTGGCATTGTTTTCTTCAGTGTTTTTGAAAGGCCAGCTTCAACCCCTACATAAGCAACCCTATCACTTTCCTTATTATTTTCATAGGCGGTAGATCCATAAGCACTATAAGCGCTTGCGATTGATAATGCGAATATCGCCAGATGTTTATTTAAGTTGATCATATTTATTATACCTAATTTATATATCATAAAATCACTAAAGTATATTCATTTAAGCAATAACGTCAATCACTTTTTATAAATATTTATTTTAAATAATTTATGGTATATATAAATTCAGTTTATGAGTTAATAAAAATCAACAGATATCAATATCCGTAAATTTTTCTTGACTTTTTAATTAAAATAGATTAAGTTAAAGTTCATTATATTTTGCGGCTGCTAAATCAACTTATACAATAAATTTGGTATAATCAATGACTTTCATATTAGGCACATTAAATTTTATTAGACGTAATAATTATAATTCCTTTGGAATTACTAATATTAGCGCTGAAGGTTATTTTGGCCAAGCTTCAATATCAAAAGCAAACTCCCCATATTATAGAGGAACCTCTTCAGAATTTGGCTCAGGTAGAATTATTGATAATAATGTGAGCTTTCAATATTTTCCCAGCAGAGCCCCTTACACTAAAGGGCAATTATCTGCAAGTTTTGCTCAGAGCGCGCAAGCTGGGCTTGATTCTGATTTTAGATTTTTTAAATTACCTAAAGACCATAATGCTAATAGTGAATTTTACACTAGCAATAGTATCAAATCTCCAAGGATTAAAGCAAGCCAATTTGACGCTTCATATATTCCTAAATTTAGAGGTATTGAGCTTTCAAAGTCGGGCCATCATGTAAATGACGTTCATGTAACTAAAGCTGATTATGCTAATTTTAAAGCTAATCCACAAAAATTTGTAAATGATGCTATTTTAAAAAAACTTTTAAGTAAAAATAATGATCAGCATAATCTTACTTATATTGAGCAAATTAAAAAGCTAATAAAGCATGCTAGTGACCCAACTATTCCTGGCGGCCAAGATATTTTAAAGAAGATTTTTCAGTTAATAAATCAAGCTAAATCTGAGGACTTAATTAAGTACTTAGTGGATCAGGAAACTGCTACCTATGCGTATCCATTGCTTTTAAATAAAGCCAATAAAGCTGTAATTATAAAAGAAGAAAAAGTTGCTATAGCTGCGCCTCTGCCTGCTCCTTTAATTGATGAGGATGAAATTGCTGCTAGAGCGCCTCTGCCAGCTCCTTTAATTGATGAGAATGAAGTACTTCCGCCGCCTCCACCGCCATATGTAGACGAAGAAATTGAGGAAATCGACGAAGAAGAAAACTTTGAAGATCTACCTGAATTAGTGAATCTTGAGGAAGAAGAAATTGCTAATGCGCCTTTGCCAGCCCCCCTAGATGAGCAAGGTAATCCTATATTACCACCGCCTCCGCCATATGTAGAGGAAGAAATTGAAGAAGATGAATTACTTCCAGCCCCACCTCCTCCTCCATATGTAGAGGAAGAAGCTGAGGAAGAAGAAAAAAAAGAAGAAGAAATACTTTTAGCCCCCCTAGATGAGCAAGGTAATCCTATATTACCACCGCCTCCGCCATATGTAGAGGAAGAACTAGAAGATGAAGAAGAAAACTTTGAAGATCTACCTGAATTAGTGAATCTTGAGGAAGAAGAAGCTGAGGAAGAAGAAAAAAAAGAAGAAGAAATGGTTATTAAAGAGGAGGAAAATGTACCTCCGCCTCCAGGGCCAGCGCCAGTTATTCCGAAGGTACAAACACTTTTTACGGCACAAGATCTTAAAAATAAAATAGGTAAATTAAATCAACTTAGCGACGATGAAAAAAACCAAAAGCCACTAGCTGTTGTACGAAATAATGGCAAACCAAAGCCAGAAGATTTACAAAAAACTATTGAAAAGCGCAATCCAAATGCTATAGATCAACTAGAAGATAAAATCAAGGAAAAAAAGAAAGCTTGGGAAGAGCAATATAAATTAGAGCAAGCTAAGGAGAATGGGCTGGCTTTTAATAAAGAGCTCCTGATACGAGCTTCAAACCCAGATAAAGAAGAGTGCAAAGATAAAAATAATGAAGATTCTGACAATGAGTGGCTGTATGATGAGTTAATTGATGATATTAATAACTTTAATAGTGGTTATAAATTTATAATTGATTCAATTAATCCTATAAATGATCAACTCAAGTTTTATAAACAGCTAAGCGAGAATCAAACTTATAAAATAAATGAACTAGCAGAAGCAAATACTGTGAATGCCAGATATAAAAAATATTTAGATAAGCATAAAAAAGCTCTCCACAATTTTGCTAATAAGTTAGATAAATTAGATCCACTTATAGAAAAGCTTTCAAAAATTGAGCTAAGTGAATATAGCCAGCAATTTATTAAGGAGATTGACTCAAAAAACTCATCAATTATGAATAAGGTTTGTGTTGAAGTTAAGGAAAAAATACTTATTGCCGATAATTTAAGAAAAGTTATTCTTGAAATTAAGCCAATATTTAATGAATTATATGGTTTAAATGATAATTGCGATAGCTGTTATAATCAAGCAAAGACGGTATTAGATAATATTAATGACGAGCCTGCCAATTCTGTAAATTCTAATAAAGAGGAGGTTGCTACAGACGATATCCATAATGATCTTTTAAAGGGATTGCGTAGAGTTAAGGATGCTAATGATAGCAGTATTATAAGTGGCGGATCAAATTGTTGGGATAGTTTTGTTTCAACAAATTCAGCTACTGATGCGCAAGATGAAGAAAAAGATCCCATGGGGCATCCAAGCTTTTATGAAGAAAATAATATATTAAATTATTAAAGCCGAGCATTAATCACCTTATAAAGCAGGGAAAGCTAAGGAGAACTAGCTTTTCCTGCTTTTCGGTTTTACAATTGATCCCTAAGTTTTTTTAATCTACTTATTTCAGACTTTTGGCCAGTAAATATAGCGAGCAACATCTTGCTTAGAGTGGTTCTATTCTTTATTTGATATATAGCTTCTTCTTTCAAAAATGCTCTCATATCAGATAACTTACCCTTTTCTTGAACAAGTGGCTTATAAATCGATTCAAGTTGGCTTGGAGAAGCTTCATAAAATATAGCTCTTATAAGATCTTGCACAAAACTTTCAGGAGTACTAATTTCTCCGCCAAATTGATTACGATAATCAAATAATGTTATACCATTAATATTACCTTCGTCAAAAATTGCTATTAAGTTTAAATCTTGAACAAGCCCTCTAACCAAACTCTGATTTTTGTAATAATTGCGCACTTTAAGAGTAGAATTAACACTATGAGGTAAGTAATAATCGTCAACTAACTTATCAATAAAGAGCTCATTAACGATCTTAGAATAATCCTGATCTTTTGCCTCCAAAACTTTTGCAATTTTAAAGAATGCATTATTATAAGCTGTTTTGATTTGCTTTGCTTGATAAAGATCCAGATCTTTATATTTTTTATAAGTCATAGGATCCATCGCATTATCCATCTTAGACCGCATTTCATCTAATATTTGCATATTTCTAGCTGCTGCAGATTTTTTCTCATCTTTAGTAGCTTCGCACATAATGTTTAAAATAGTGATTAAGCTCTTATCACTAGTCATTTTGAAGAAGCAAATATTATCAGTATGCGCACTTAGCAGCTCTATCAGCTGAATCTTAGGATTGCTTTTAAATAAATGATGCTTAATGAATTGATTTTTTAAATTTCTAATTTGATAAGAAATAGAATCAAATAAACTAAATACATCTTGCAATTTATAAGTGCTATCAGGCACTTTAGCGCATGAATATCTTATTTTGCTTTCTAAATATACCTGATCAATTAGCTCAGGGCATATTTTCATAATACGGGTATTTTCCTTGATTCGATTATATAATTTCAGCAAATCTTCATCTGATACTTCGGCAAGCACCTCATAAGATAAGGCTTTTTTAATTAAATCTTTTAAAGCCACTTCAGGATCTTTCTCATGAACGTGGCAAATTTGTTCAAGCAAATTATCGTAAAAATCAATTTTTTTATCAAAAATTGAAGCCTTAGGATTTAATATATAAACTTCATGAATCAATTCAAGATCTTCTTTTAAAATTGCAGTTTCTTTAACTGGCAAATCATAACTCATTGCAAAAGCTGTACTATAAAGTTTAATGAAAACGCCTTCGCTATGTTTTTGCTCAGAGAAAATAGTTTGTATATTATTGAACATATCAGCTACAAGCGTGCCAATATCATCTTTAAGTTTAGCACCGCTAGCTTTTTTAGGAAATAAGTCAATAACCCTATCGCAATTATAGATAAAGCTTTTAACATGGAAAGGATCTGTCTTACTTTCTTCCATTAATTTTAAATATTTCTCCTTATGCATCTTAACTGCAGAAACAAATTTTTCTTTGGTTCCAGAATTAAGTTTTTGGATTATATCTATATGCTCAAGCAGAGCGGCTAGTATTTCACAAACATACATTGCCTCAAAACCATTCTTGCAATATTTAGCAGTGTTATTGTAAGCTCCTATTATGAGTTTAACTAGTTTTAGTATTTCATTGTTTGGACTAACAGTCTTTGACATAAGTTACCTATGATTAGTATTTGTTAATTAAAATTTCATATAAGTTAATTATATGTTAATTTTTTTATAAAACCAAAGTTTATAATAAAATTCTTGCGATAAAAAATTTTCACTATAGAATGTTACTCACACTTTACTTGTTTTATAATATATTTTTTTAAGAGCACTAAGAAAAATGGCTGGGCACTCAAAGTTTAAGAATATACAACATCGAAAGGGAGCGCAAGATAAAAAACGCGCTAAGCTTTTCACCAAATTAGTCAGGGAGATCATAACCTCCGCGCGCATTGGAGGAATAGAACCTTCAAGCAACCCCAGGTTGAGAAGCGCTATTTCCGCTGGAAGAAGCCATAATCTTCCAAAAGAAAGAATTGACCGAGCATTATTAGCCGCAAGTGATAATAATGAGACTGACAATTATACAGAAATACAATATGAAGGCTTCTTGCCAGGCGGCATTGCTATTATAGTTGAAGCATTAACAGATAATAAGAATAGAACTGCTTCATCCGTAAGAAGTTACTTCACTAAATATGGTGGCAATCTTGGCGAGACTGGTTGCGTTGCATTTATGTTTGATCATTGTGGCGTTATAACCTACAATTCTGAGAAAATTACTGCTGAAAAGTTTTTTGAAGAAGCAATTGAAGCTGGTTGCATTGATGTTGAATCAAGTGAAACTGAACATATTGCTTACACAGAAATACAAAATTTCAATGAATGTTTAGAATCCATCTCAAGCAAACTCGGAGATCCTATTGACTCGGGAATCAGATGGGTACCTCAAAATAATATATTGATTGAGTCTCTTGAAAAAGCTGAAAAAACTTTAAAATTCATTGATACACTCGAAGAAGATGATGATGTACAAAATGTATTTTATAATTTTGAGCTCTCAGAAGAAATATATGCGAAATTAACCTAAAAAATAACATGTCCCGTAAAACTATAATAATTTTAGCTGCTGGTAAAGGCAATCGAATGAAATCCGAAAAACCCAAGGTTTTGCATGAAGTTAAGAATAAATCCATGCTTGACTGGGTGGTTGGGAATTGTAAATTATACACCGATAATATTATCTTAGTTTATTCAGATTTAATCGAAAATTATGTCGAAAAATATAAACCAGATATTAAACTAGCAAAGCAAGAAGAGCCTAAGGGGACCGCGCATGCTACTGCTTGCGCTTTAGATTTTATATCTGAAACAGATGTTGTAGGAGTTATATATGGAGATAATCCATTGATTAATACTAAAATCATTTCTCAATTATTTGACCATCTTGAATCATCTAAATCAGATTGTGTCACATTAGCTTTTGAAAATGATTCAGAAAATCAATATGGCAGAATTGTTACGGATGCGCGCGGTGAATTTAAATCGATAGTTGAGAGTAAATTTGCAAGCCCTGAGCAAAGCAAAATCACTTTATGTAACTCAGGAATTATGGCTTTTGCACCATCTGCCCTACATAAATATTTGCCCTTTTGTTTAAAACATGATGAATCTCATCCTGACCGAGAGCTTTATCTAACCGATATAATTGAGCATTGCGTTAAAAATGGCGGAAAGGTAGATTATTATAAAACTAAAAATAAATATTCCGTTTTAGGGGTAAATACTCAAAAAGAGCTTAAAATCGCAGAAGAAATTTTAGATCGGGAAAATATTGAGTAATATAGTAAATGAGCGCCATAGCGCTTTAATATTCTTGAAGGCCTGACGTACCAAGTATTATAGTAAAATAATAAAGCTCAACGCCCATCTTATTTGCTTCTTGGCTCATATGAGATAATTCATAGAAATAATCCTTATCTTTTACACGCGCCTTAGCAAGCTCTACTGAGTAATATGAAGTTTCAATATCTTTATAAGTAATTTTTAAATTAACTTGCGGCATTTGGTCAAGCACAGATTTTGGATAAATACTTGAAAAAGTGAAATATCCCATATTATTTGTAATAGCAGTGCCATTGCCTGTGAAAGTAGTTTTATTATCAAAATCAAATAGGTCATAGTTAATAGCAAACTTACTTTTGAGTGGCTGATATATATATTTTCCATCACAATTAGCTTGCCAAAGCTCAATTCTAGCATCAGATATTGGCGCGCAATTATGATCCAAAATTCTTCCATATAATATTATATTTTCCCCGCAATATAATGGCGGTATACCATTTAAATTTAATAAATTATTAGATTTATTAAATTGCTTTGGCTCATATTCATTAACTGTTTGCTTAGTAATTTTGCAGTAATTCAAGCCATTAGCATAGGATTTATTGTAAGTGTCAAACTGATTGCCTTTAGCTAAAAATGGAATTAGCAATAGGCAAATTATAGATAGATTTAAATAGATTTTTCTAATATTAAACATCGGTTCAAAGAAATTAATAAACTTTATATTACTTAATATTAACAGGAAATTAATAAAAAAGTTGAAAATTTAGCACTCTAAGTATGTTTAAAGGATATTAAATTAAATAAAAATTGAATATGTGCAACATTTATGGCATTTATTAATGCAATTAGATGAAAAAAGAGGCAAATACAGGTGATAAAAAAAATTCTTACGCCATTAGCTATAATATTTATAATATATATTTTAATACAGAACTCGCTTTATAATCTTGAAAATTATTTTGCAAGTAATCAACGTAACGCAACTAATAGCCCTGCAAACCCTGAAACGCAGCTGGTTAGCCCCTCAAATGAGTTCGAGGGAAATGCACTTGAGCGTTTATTTGCGAGATTACTTGTCAATATTTTAAAAACAGAAGAAGGTAAGGCTTTTTTTGAAAATATGATTGTGCCCCTTTCAGTTGATCCTATAGCATCGCAAAAGCAAGCATTAAACTTAAAAGATTTTTTTAATTCTGTTTTCCAGATTAAAGAAACCGGCCTTGCTAAAGGCGAAAGAACCGCTTTATGCGGCAGTAATGTTAGAGTTAATTATAAATTATTTAGCGCCAGTGGTGAATTAATTAAAAAAGGAGTGAGCAATTATACAGTTGGGCTAAGCGATTTAGATGGACTTAATATTGTAGTTCCTGGTATGAAAGTTGGCCAGACAAGAAATGCAAATATAGTATATAAATTTTTAAAGCATTTAAATAAAGATGAGCGCCTAAAGAGTGGCTATAAAATTAATATTGAGTTAGTTGATATATTAGATCCCCCTCTTGTGATGGAAGATATTAAGCTTTTTGATAATGCCTATGGCTATGATACTCCACTAATTTGCGGTAATAAGGTTAGCGCTAAATTAAATATCAGTGATGTTAGTGAAAATAAAATTATATATGATCAGAAAGTCGATTTCACTTTAGGGGATCAAAATTTTCCTAGAATTATTTATCATGCTCTTCACTGGAAAATGCCAATCGGATCAAAAGCGATTATTTTAGATGGAAAATATATTAAACCGACTTTCATTAAGAATAAAGGCGGAGAAAATATTGCTATAAATAGCCAGCATAAATATCTCATTGAAATATCAGATATAGATATTGTAAGCCATAAATAAGGATTGTTAACGAATGTCATAGTTAATGCGTTGGAACATCATTTTTATTACGACTCTTCTTGTTTTTTGCAATAGGGGACTGAGGTGGCTTTTTAGAATTAGCCTCTGACTTTGTTTTAAAATTCTTTTCTAAGTCTTTCTCTAAGCTCTTCTCTAAATTTTTTTCTAAGTCATTCCAAAAATATTCATAATTTTTACAATTAATAAAATCGCCTACAAGTTCTTTATTTTTTATATCACTTACTAAAACTTTCATTAAAACTGACTTTTTAGTAGTTGAATTTGCATTATATATATTAGTCAAATAATGAGCTTCTTTCTTTATGATATGCTTTTCTAATTCATTCATATCTTTATTCAACTTATATAAATCACTATTAGGGTCATTCAATAACTGAGAATATTTATTATCTTCTGACCAAATATATTTATTAGCATCAAATGAATTTTGTTCTAAATAATTTAATGGCTTTGCATATTCCGCACCTAATGCATATTTTAATACAGTACCTAGCATATCAACGAATTTATTATAGACATGTCTATTAATTTTTGAGTATATACCGCTTTTAAAAGTTTTTAATTGCTTTGTATTATTAAATGACTCTTTCTTCTCTTTATAATCTTTTCTAAACTCTAATTTATTGGTAGCTTTAAAAGCCACCTTAGCTTCAGTATGTTTCTTTTTTACATCAACGGCAGATGATAAATCATTTACATAATCATCTAATAGTAAATCTTGGTCTTCGGGTGAAATGGATTTGCCCTTATGTTGTTTCTCTGTAATATATTTAAATTGATCTATTTTATTTAAAGCCTTATATTGCTTCTTAACTAACTTATATTGATCATTTACGTAAGATAAAAGCTTATTAAATTTCTCGGCATAGGCTTTATCTTTTTTATCAATATCCTTTATGGAGTCAAGTTCACCTTCAATATGCTCAAAATTACTGCGAATTGATTTCTCAACTAGTTTATCAGCATCAGAGCTCCAATATGTTTGCCTTACTTTAGCATTTTTTTCTTCTTTTGATTTATGAGTTTGTAATTGGTTTTTTAAATTTTCAACCTTCTCTTCGGGAAAAGTTTTTTGATTTTCAATGAAATTCTTTTTTTGTTTCTCAAGATCTTTTTTTAACTTCAGTGTTAAAATTAATCTATCTACTATAATCACAATATTAATTTTTTAAGTTAATTTATATACTTATATAATTTTAAACTGAAAATAGTATGAAATATAGTTAAATTATAATTTCAAGTAAAAAAATATTAACTTTCTTTGTTTTTATTACTTTATTAATATATTTTTAAAGATTTATTATATTGACTATAAAGTTTACTCAGGAAGCAATATCTCTCTTTTACCAGAATGGTTAGGCTCCGATAATATGCCTTTTCTCTCCATTTCTTCCACGATATTTGCGGCCTTATTATAGCCAATTCGAAGTGATCTTTGTATATAGCTTATCGAAGCCTTTCGCTCTAAACGTACAATTTCTACCGCTTTAGAATATAAATCATCTTCGCTTGAGCTATATGATGCGCCGTCACCATTACCAACTGTTTCTTCATCAAAACTTTCGGTAACTGCATTAATATATTCAGGGCTTCCGCTAGTGCGCAGGAAATCTGTGACTCTTTGAACTTCACCATCATCAACGAAAGGACCATGCACTCTTAAAATTTTAGAACTAGTTCCCATGTAAAGCATGTCACCTCTACCAAGAAGCTGCTCGGAACCTTGCTCGCCAAGGATAGTTCTGGAGTCAATTTTAGAAGTAACTTTAAAACTAATACGGCTAGGAAAATTAGCCTTAATTACACCCGTAATTACATCAACAGAAGGTCTTTGAGTGGCCATAATAATATGTATGCCGGCAGCTCTAGCCATTTGCGCAAGCCTTTGTATTGACGCTTCAATATCTTTACCCGCAACAAGCATTAAATCTGCCATCTCATCAACAATCACCACTATGAAAGGCATTTTTTTAAGCTCTACAGGTATATTTTCATAAATTGGTTTCCCGCTTTCTGGATCAAAGCCAGTTTGAACTTGTCGCTCAATAACTTTGCCGCTCTTAATGGCTTCGAATATTTTACTATTAAAATTAGCAATATTTCTAACGCCCATATTTGACATTAGCCTATACCTATTTTCCATTTCCTTAACGGCCCATTTTAAGGCAACTATTGCTTTACCAGGCTCAGTAACTACAGGGGTGAGTAAATGTGGTATACCATCATAGGCAGATAATTCTAACATCTTAGGATCTATCATAATCATCTTGCAATCATCAGGACCATAACGGTAAAGTAGTGACATAATCATCGTATTTATTGCAACGGACTTACCAGAACCCGTGGTCCCTGCGACAAGCAAATGAGGCATTTTGGCTAGATCTGCGACATAAGGATCGCCTCCTAAATCTTTACCAAGTATAAGGGGCAGTAAAATACTTTTATCATTAAATTCTTGAGTTTCAAGCAAATTTTTAAGCCTAAAAAACATACGTTCTTCATTGGGCAGCTCAATTCCAAGAGCATTTCTTCCCGGCATGACAGCTATTCTTGCAGAAATTGCTGAAAGCGAGCGGGCAATATCATCTGAAAGTCCAATTACTCTTGAAGATTTAGTGCCGGCAGCTGGCTCGAATTCATATAAGGTAACAACGGGTCCCTGCTTAACATTAACTACCTTACCTTTCACTCCAAAATCACTAAGAACATTTAATAAATCATCTATTCTAGAGGCAATCTGCTCTGCGCTTAAATATTTTATTTTCTCACTGGCTTGGTTATCTAGTAAATCTAGTGATGGCATTATACTATCAGCGCTAATTGCCGGCGCAGAATATGTAGCGCTTTTATTAATTGCTTTTGGCGGCGGCCCTGATACATTATTTTTAGCAAAATTATCAGCGCTCATGCTCCGAGCATTATTACCTGCAACCACGTTACTAGCATCATTTTTTAAACTAAAACCATCGCTAGCATAAAAAGCATTGCTATTATCGAGACTGAATAATTTTGTTACCAAATTTTTAAAGAATTTTATATGAACAAATGGATAGGTTGTAATATAATGAATCTTACAAAGCGTAAGTTTAATGAAATAAATATAATCTGCTAATCTTATGGATAGTGTAAAATATAAAGATACCAGACAACTTATAGTAAGCATAGTCAAAGCGAGCACATTGACTGCTTCATCTTCAGAGCTAGGCAAGATATTTTTTAAAAAAGCGAGTGAACGCAAAATATTATATTCACTAAATAATAGCAAGATTTTTTTGCTTAGATAGAAATTGATAAAGCCAACTTTAATATATTCTAAAGAACTAAAAAATTGGCTAAGGGAACTATATTTAATAATACTTAAAATAGTGCCAAGCGATATTAACGCATAGCAAGCTAAGCTGATTTTAAGCCATTTAAAATTTAAGTTTTTATCATTGAAATAATGCACAGACCATACTGCAAATATTAATGCTAAGAGGTAAGATGAAATATGGCCAATATATTGAATTAAAATATCAGACAAATACGAGCCAACGATTCCTAAAAGATTTGATGCTGTTTTACTTGTGACTAAGTTTAACGAAGGATCAGCTTTATTGTGAGTTATTAAGCTTAAGAAAATGATTATTGAATAGGCAAATAATACAGAGGCTACTAAATTATTTTTTTTTATAAAATTCATTTATTAGTTTTTTAAAATTTATAATTCTACTAACACATACATTCAAGTAATTCATACAGCTGGAAATGTAATGCAAGCTAAAATATAGTATAATATTATACATAAATCCATGCTTTTATATAAAATTCGCCATTTACACTCAATTTAGTATATAAATTTTACTAGTTTTGCTATCATTAATAGAAAAGTTGATTTTAATTATTAATTTAGGTAAAAAGTGCCAGTTAAACATTTTGTAAGCCGCATTGAGAGAGGCATGTATAATGCTTCATCTGAGAATTTTATACCAATTACTTGCCATTATGATAAATATACCCTTCTAACCAAAAATGGAGAGCTTATTCAAACTTTTCAGATTGATGGAATTAATGCCGATAATGTTAGTAAGGCTTTGCATAATTTAAGGGATAAAGTTAGGCAATCTGTAAGAGATAATATCGAATGTCATAATATGGCTTTCTGGATCCATACCATCAGACGCAAAGACAATTTAGATGATGAAACAGAATATGATACCTTATTTGCCAAGGAATTGCATAAAGTTTGGCAAGATAAAAATCAATGGCATGATAAATTCATAAATACCTTATATGTTAGCATTGTTTACGATGCTCCAATTACTAAGATTCAAGATTATAGTTCTTTCTTAAGAACCTTATCTACGAAGACTATGGTAAATTATAAGGAACAATATCATAGAGATTCCATTGTGAAGTTAACTGAAACAGTTGATTCAATACTTGGTAATCTTGTAGAGTTTCATGCTAAAAGAATAGGAATAAGGATTGAAGGGGATAAATGCTATTCGGATCAAATGTTTCTATTTCGCCGCATTATGCAATTATATGAAAAAGAATGTGAATTACCCGTAAATGATTTATCTACTGATTTGGCATCGCATCAATATGCTGTAGGTTGTGATATGATTGAAGTTATTGGTAATGATACTAAGAAATTTGCGGCCATATTGTCGCTAAAAGAATATCAAGAAATTTCAGCAGATTCTATTGATATTTTCTTACAAATCCCGATGGAGTTTATCGCTACCGAAGTATTTTATTTTGTAGAAAGAGAAGATGTGGTGGGACATTATGAAGAGCAGGATTACGTTCTTGGAGTATCACATGATAAAGAACTTCGAGAATTAAAAAGCTTAGATAAAATCATAGACCAAAAAGATAACCCTCCAAATAAATTTTGCAAGCAACAGATCTCCATAATGGTTATTGGCGAGACCACTTCTGCACTTGATGAAAAATTAACATTAGCTTCGAATTCACTGGCAAATCTAGGAATCGTACATGTTAGAGAAGATATTAACTTGGAGAAAGCCTTTTGGGGACAGTTACCTGGCAATTTTAATTTCTTATCAAGGATGAGCCCAGCAATAATTGATTGTGCTGCAGCGCTTGCAACATTGCATAACGCTCCGATTGGCCATAAATATAATGTATGGGGTAAAGCTTTAACTTTATTTTCTTCAACTCAAGGTACTCCGTATTTTTGTAATTTACATGATCATAATAATAATGGATTTAATGCGATTATTGGACCGTCTGATTCTGGCCGTACAACTTTAATCAATTTTCTTTTAACGATGACTGATAAATATAATCCATCAACCTTGCATTTTGTAGATAATATTAGTTCAGCGATATATGTTAAGGTAAGAAAAGGCACTTGGATCCAGCAAAATAATAACTTGTTCAATCCTTTTCTACTTGATGATAATACGGAAAATAGAGAAATCATTGTTAATTTCTTTAAGATATTACTTAAATTCACAATAATTGAGCTTACTCCTGCCGAAGCAGATTTGCTTAGATATTTAGTTGATGAAGTTATGGAATCAGCTAAGGAATCGCGTTCAATTAATATGCTTTTTTCTAAGCTTAATGCTTCCGATAAAGGTGGTAAAGGTCTTACGGGTAAGCTCGCTATATTCATGGAAGGAGGTTTATTTCATGGCATATTTGATAGCGATATTGCAGTCAAATTCGAGCCTGAAAAATATTACGCATATAATCTACAAGCATTTGATGATAGTGTATTTGAAGAAAATCATTATCCTAAAGAAAAAAGATTGATTGAAGAATATGAAACTAACTTAGACTCACTTAGGGCCATAAAAGCTGCTATTATATATTATTTATCTAAAGTATTTGATAATGATTGTAAAGGTAGAAGAAAAATTATCGCAATCAACGAAATTAAAAACCTTACTAACTTAAAGCAATATTCTTATCTGATAAGCGAAATCAATCAAATTATGCAGAAAGATCATAATGTATTTATTATTAATATGAGTATCGAAGAGATTGAGGCCCTTAGAAAAGAGAAAATTGAAGCACATGCGCTAAGCGAGATAAATACAAGATTCATTATCCCGCCTGATATAAAAATTCCACACATAAATGAATTGCTAAAGTTAAACGAAACCAACTATAGAAAATTTATGAATATTGAGGCCCAAGATAGAGCATTTTTAATTGAGCAAGATAATAATTCAGTCTCAACTAATCTAGAATTTGGAAACAATGTTCATTTATTATACATCCTCTCTGCCAGCAGCATTGATATTAATAAATATTTAGAACTTGAGAAAAAATATGGAACAGACACTGAGCAATGGCTAGATAAATTATTCCATCATATGGGTAAAGGATAAGTATCAGGCGCGGCAAAATGCAATTTAAGAATCTAACAAAATTTATAGCAATATTTCTTTATATATTTGTATATCAGGCTAATATATCATATGGCTTTTTTGGTGGACTTGGAGAATGTATAAGTAATCTATGTAATTGCGGACATGGCACAAGATATGAGCGCTGGGGAGGCGACACAATTGATAAAGGCGACGAAAATTATAATTGTCCACCTTACAACAAACAAGGTGGAAGGCATAATAATATATGTTTAGCCGGCACAAAATTTCCAGGAAGAGATGATGTAGGCATCCGTATATGTGCCGAAGAAACTAATGCTAATAGTTATTTTGATCCAAAGATTAAAGTTAGAAATCAAACATGTAATGGCATAGGTTGTTGGACATTCCAAGAAAACCTTAATTGGGATGGCGATTGCATAACTTGGCCAGGTCCCTTTGGAGTGCCTTTAATTCGAGTATGCGCTCGCATGGCTTTTCCAGCAGACCCAGAAATTGATAGGCCTGCTGATCCAGGCTATACAGAGAATGTGCATCTTAATAATCAAGGCATTACCGTCCAGGATGAAGTTATATTTGATGATAATGGCGATCCACTTGATATTAAAGTTGCAAAATTATGTGCTTATTTAGATCCAGCTTTCGTGGGCTATTATGGAGCAGACCCAGATGAGTATGACCTACTAGATCTTGATCCAGTACGTCAGCCCATGCATAAAACAACAATAGTACATCCTCTAGTAGAAGTATTGATATTTTTTATTGATATAGCTGGAAGCACTCGCCAATCCCTTTCACAATTGATTGGTTCATTTTTTTCTAAAGCTAATGAATCAAGTGGCGAAGATTATTTTAATAAATCATTGAGTTTATCATTTGAAATGATAGCTTGGCTTATTGATAATTTTAAGAATGAAGTTATAGAATTTATTGAAGATCTTGGCCGTATTAATAATGTTGTTGGCAAAAGCTATGGCTGCGTTAATGTTCCACTTGGCCCGTATCCTCCTCCATATTGCCCATCACTTTCAGGTATGTTTCAAGCTCCAGTAATACATACTATTTGTGAAAATGACGCCTTGGGTCAGCCGCAAGATTCAATCTTAGGCAGTGAATGTATTGTATCTAAAGTGAGAAATAACTTTATACATAATGCAGTTCGAGTTGGATATGATGATTATGTACCAATATGTAAAAATGGCGAGGATCCTTTAACTACTGATAAATGCATTGAAATTGATAATGCAGCAAGTTTTTTCTCAGCAAGCGCTATGCATACGGCTTTACTTAAAAGAGATATTATAAAACCATGCGTAAACGCTTCAGCTGGCGAGCCATGCATTAAAACTTCTATAAATCATACCTGTAGCGTTAGCAACGATGGTTGCGGGGATGGATTCAGGCTTATTTACGGCATTAAAATTGGTGATACTATAATACCTAAGGATTATTACCGAGATGATATTATTGATTGCGCTCCAGGAATATACTCATTATGCCAAGACATATGGGGTATTAACAAGGGTGAATTTAAAGATTTAACATTGAAATTCCCTTCAGTTCAAGTTGGATCAATTCAGCCAAATCCTATCATAAATAATGTTAGCTTAACTGATACTCGAGGAGTAGCTACTGACTATCAGGCATTTGCAGTAGCTGAGAGCTATTATCATTCAGGATATGAATATACGCAAGATTCTAAAGAAATTTGTTTATTCCAGACAGGCGAGACAGCTTTAGGATGTGTAAAAAGGCCTAAATTTACCAAGCCTTTAATTTATGATTGTAGTACAAATACTGATGGACTTATTTGCGCGAATACTTTTTTTGAGCCTCAAATGATAGTTAAAGCTGAGAGCTTAGATAAGGCAGACGCAATATCAGCCATCGTCAAACCTTTTAATATTTATCAAGGCGCAATTCCGCCCACAACCTATGCTGTAAATATTGCTGGTTATAACTTTGATGCATTTGCTACAGATAATAACTATACTTTAAAACCGTTTACAGGAGCAAAATCTATTAATCCGTCTTCAATTTATGGCGAATATAAAAATAATGCGAAGCCTATAAATGCTGATGGTAGCGAGAATACTAGCGCGGTATATTTAAAAGGATTAGAATATATTAATAATGTTTATCTAAGAGGTGGGCAAAAAGTCTGCTTGCTTCCTCTTGATCAAACCAAATGCCCTGATGACACAACTAAATGCATACTTACAAAACTTACTGAGGCGAATGTAGTCAATTGTAATAATCTTTTCGACAAGCAAACACAATATCCAGGCATGAAAGTCTGCGCAAGTAGCTATACTAATTGTAATCCAGTTGATAATATGCCAAGAAAAAGTGGTAGTGGTACTGTTACAATATATTCATGTGATAATCAACAATTTTGTTACGATTATGGGAGTAGTAAAAAATTATGCCAAGTAAGCTACTTAGCAACTGACAGACATATACCCTCAGCAAGCTTTGGGGATATTTTGCCTACAAGTGCATATTACGATGTTGAAACTTCTGGCACTAACTTTAATAAGAATTTATATGCGCTTAGAGATAAAACTGCTGTTGAAGATAATTTATGTTTAGATGTACCAACGCCTAAATGCGCTGCTAAAAGTGAGGGAGGTATTAATTGGCCTGAAACAAACGCTGGAGAGCAAGCTATTCCAACATGTGGTCCAGGTCAAATTTTTAATGGAGGCGCAGGTAGATATTGCTTGGTAGATTCGCATACTAAATCTGTTGCATTTGAACCTTTACCCTCAGGAGGAGGAGCTTGCTTAGAGGCTAGATGCCCTGCAGAATATAAATATGAGATGAATTGGCCTTCGATACTGGTTGATTCCTCACATATAGCGGAATGTTATTGCGCGCAAAGAGCTTATGCGGGAGGCTATTTATATGATTTCCAATGGGTAGATTATAGTAGAGCATGCGCACTTAAAGGAGGCGCACCCGAATATCAGAGCTTGTCAAAAGCATGCACTAAATGTAGGGCAAAGTAATAATAAAATTAATAAGTATTGAAAAGATGCTAACCTAATTTTAATATCTTTTATTCATTTACAATATGCCAATTATCCTTATTAATAAAGAAAATTATCTTGATAATTGCTTAAGTATCTGCTATATTGTTTGTCATTATCATTCAAATGATAAACCATTATGTGGACAGGTGTCCGAGTGGTTTAAGGAACCGGTCTTGAAAACCGGCGTGCGGGCAACCGTACCGTGGGTTCGAATCCCACCCTGTCCGCCACATAATTATACTATTAAGAAATCAAGGGGAAAAGCGTTAGCGCACCTTGATTTTTTGATTGTATAATTATAAGGAAGTATCATGGAGATGAGAACCCACGGAAGTGGATTTGTACTTAAACAAGCGCTAGCTTGCAAGCGGCGTAGCCAATCCCACCCTGTCCTCGCGCAAATATTATACTATTAAGAAATCAAGGGGAAAAGCGTTAGCGCACCTTGATTTTTTGATTGTATAATTATAAGGAAGTATCATGGAGATGAGAACCCACGGAAGTGGATTTGTACTTAAACAAGCGCTAGCTTGCAAGCGGCGAAGCCAATCTCCCCCTGTCCTCGCGCAAATATTATACTATTAATAAGTCAAGGGGAAAAGCGTTAGCGCACCTTGATTTTTTGATTGTATAATTATAAGGAAGTATCATGGAGATGAGAACCCGCGGAAGTGGATTTGTACTTAAACAAGCGCTAGCTTGCAAGCGGCGAAGCCAATCCCACCCTGTCCTCGCGCAAATATTATACTATTAAGAAATCAAGGGGAAAAGCGTTAGCGCACCTTGAGTATCTCTAATAATTATTGATTAGAGATAATAGTCTTAGGATAAAAAACTATTATCTCTTAAGAATATTTGAAAATTAGCCTAAAAGCTCTTTCATTGTTTTACCAATCTCAGCTGGAGAATTCGAAATTTTAGCGCCCGCTGCTCTTAGAGCTTCAAACTTATCTTCAGCTGAACCCATGCCTCCAGCAATAATTGCTCCGGCATGTCCCATTCTTTTTCCAGGAGGCGCAGTTACGCCCGCAATAAAGCCTACTATTGGCTTTTTAATTTTAGTTTGTTTGATAAAGTCAGCAGCTTCTTCTTCAGCGCTACCACCAATTTCACCAATCATAATTATTGCATCAGTGTCTTTATCATTTATTAAATAGGTCTAGGCAATCAATAAAATTAGTACCATTCACTGGATCACCACCAATACCAATGCAAGTACTTTGTCCAAGGCCTAGGGCAGAAGTTTGTGCTACTGCTTCATATGTAAGCGTACCAGATCGTGACACAATACCAATTTTACCTTTTTTATGAATATGGCCAGGCATAATACCAATTTTGCATTCATCAGGAGTAATGATTCCTGGGCAATTCGGGCCTATTAATCTTGACTAGAACCTTTAAGAGCTTTTTTAACGCGTAGCATATCAAGCACTGGTATACCTTCTGTTATACAAACTATTAGCTCAATTCCAGCATCAATGGCTTCTAAAATTGAATCTGCTGCAAATGGAGGTGGAACATAAATTACACTTGCATTGGCCATAGTTTTTTCATCTAGCTTCATGAACAGTATTAAAAACTGGTAAGTTTAAATGCTTTTGTCCACCTTTTCCAGGCGTAACGCCACCCACCATTTTAGTGCCATAGCTAATTGCTTGCTCAGAATGGAAAGTACCTTGTGAGCCAGTAAAACCCTGACATATAACTTTAGTTTCTTTGTTTATTAAAATTGACATACTATAATATTCCTAATTACACATTTATTATTTATTTAATTGCAGCAACAGCTTTCTTAGCTGCATCTGCAAGATCATCTGCTGATATAATCTCAAGAGGAGAATCATCAAGCATTTTTTTGCCTTTTTCAAAATTTGTACCAGCTAAGCGGACAATCAGCGGAACATTAAGCTTAAGTTCCTTGGCTGCAGAAATAATACCTTCAGCAATAATATCGCAGCGCATTATACCACCGAAAATATTCACTAAAATTCCTTTCACAGATTTGTCTGATAAAATAATTTTGAAAGCCTCTGAAACTCTCTCTTTAGTAGCTCCACCACCAACGTCAAGGAAGTTTGCAGGGCTCGCACCATAAAGCTTAATAATGTCCATAGTAGCCATTGCAAGTCCAGCTCCATTAACCATACAGCCAATATTACCATCCATTCTAACATAATTGAGATCAGATTTACTAGCTCTTGCTTCAAGCTCATCTTCTTCATCTTCATCTCGCAAGCTAGCTACTTCTTTATGTCTAAATAAGGCGCTTTCATCAAAATTCATTTTAGCATCAAGTGCTAATAAATCTCCTTTATCAGTTTCTACTAATGGATTAATTTCAATTTGTGAAGCATCAGTGGCTATAAATGCATTATAAATAGAGGTGACAATCGCCGCTAATTGCTTAGCTTTATCACCTGAAAAACCAAGTCCAAAAGCTAGTTTTCTGCATTGATATCCTTGAAGGCCAATTGAAACATCAACGCCCACCTTAATAATTTTTTCAGGAGTTTTCTCAGCCACATCTTCAATATCAACACCGCCTTCAGTTGAAGCCATAAAGGTAATGGTGCTAGTTGATCTGTCTAATACCGCGCTTAAGTAATATTCTTTTTCAATATCACAGCCAGATTCAATGTAGACCCTTCTAACTTCTTGCCCTTCTGGCCCTGTTTGATGAGTCACTAATGTTTTGCCAAACATTGCGTGAGCTTCCTTGAGCGCGTCTTGCTTATTTTTATGCACTTTAACGCCACCAGCCTTACCTCTGCCACCTGCATGTATTTGAGCTTTAACAACATAAAGCGGTGCATTAAAATCTTTAAATAATCCATCTAGCTCATTTTTATTTAGAGCTACTATACCTGAAGATGTTGGAACGCCATATTTGCGCAATAATTCTTTAGCTTGATATTCATGTATATTCATTTCAATAGTTTTTAAGTTAATTTATTTATTGTCTTTAATCATTAATTTTTATAAAACTAAATAAATTTAAAGCGAAGAAAATGCTTTAATAACCAGTTTTATTAATATTTTATATATAAACTTCTAAAAAGCTTAATAATAATTAATTTTAAAGCTCCTATATTTCTAATATTATAGAACTTTACCAGCCGGGTCAAACTTAATTACCAAAATTAAGTATTTATGCATTAAATTCTAAAGAATATAATAGAAATACAACTTATTTAAAGTATATATACCAGCATTGATAAACTAAATACTGATAAAACTGTTGTAAAAGTTATGATAGATGACATAGTTTCGGGGTCGCCGCCCAGTTGCCTTGAAAGAATATAAGCGGAGCTAGCACAAGGCATACAGCTAAATAATATGCCAGCAGATTTATTTATACCAGTTATGGATAATGACCATAATATTATGTAAGTTACAATCGGCATTATGATTAATTTAATAAAACTGGTAAAAGTGACCATATTAATGTGTTCGGGGTCAAGCTTGAATCTAAGACTGGCTCCCACGATCAAAACTCCTATGACTAGCGCGCTATCAGCCAGATTTTCGATTGTTTTATCAACTCCAACATTTAGACTTAAATGGAAATAGTTAAACGCAAAGCCGAGCAAGCTAGCTAATACAAAGGGATTTATTGCCACTGACTTTATCATTATCACCATATTATCCTTAAAGGAGATCCCTCTTTCCTTCGGTGCATATATGACAAAAATCATGATTGATAAAATATTCGTAAATATGATCATATATGGAGATATCGTGGCTATTATAGAAAGCCCGTCTTTACCAAACAAAGCTTTGCTTAGACCAAATAATATATAATTATTATACCTTATCCCACCTTGAAAAATAGAGGTAAAGTAAATTTTGTCATATTTGTTTTTTGTTTGATAATATATTAAAATTATACTAACAATAGCGGTTGCCAAAATTAGTGCGCTTACTAATCGTAAGATCTCGGCTTGATTAATTTCCACTGAGGATATTTGCTTAAATAATACCGCTGGGAAAAGTAAATAAAATGATAATTTCTCAAGACCTCGCCAAAATTCATCAGATTTTATCCATTTTCTACGTATTATACTACCGATAAAAGCTATAAGAAATATTGGCAAGATATTGTGAACTATATCTTGCATAAGCTATTAATTAATATTTTAATTTTTATTTAGCAGATAATAACAATTAATATTATATAAATCAAGTTGAATGAAACTATGTTTACTATTTAATAAACTAATGTTTGCGCAACTTAATTTAATTTTAGAACTCTAAAGCTATGCTACTGTTAACTTTTTGTGGCATTATTCCCACCTCATTGTCTTACTTGCACATAATTTTCCTAGGCGCTGCTCAAATCCTTTGATTTGCAAAAATAAGCTAGTAAAATTATTTTAGTTTGAGAACTTAAATTAATCTTAAATAAAGGAATATATATGAATTTCAAAAAAACATTACTCGCAGCCGCAGTGTCGGTTAGCACTTTACTTAGTTCATCATCAATCTATGCGCATGATCGTATGGATGTTGCACCAAGCAACAGCTACTATAGCAGAGATGATGTAATCAGTTTTACAATTAAACCAACTTTTTATCGCGTTGATGGTAAGCCTAAGGGTTTTGATCGCAAAAAAAATGTTGATGCTAATAATAAGGAAGTTAATGAAAAGATAGGAGAGCTTTTTAATAATGGCTATGGTATAGACTTTTCGGCTCAATATTTTTTCGCAGATAATTTTGCAACTGAACTTTCTGCTGGCTTTGGTCGTTTTAAAGCTAAAAAAAGCGCCCTTTCAAGCATTCATAAAAATTATGGTAAAGGCAAATTTGATCCAGGCAAAAAAGCTGAGTTATATATGGTTCCAGCTACGGCTATGGTGCAATATCATTTAGCTCCATATGGTGGAATTTGCCCATATTTAGGCGCAGGTATAAATGGCTTATATCAACATGCAAAATCTAGAGCCTTTAAAGCAAGAAGCTCCGTTGGATTTGCTGCTGGTGCTGGTGTAGATTTAATGATGAAAGATAACAGCTTCTTCGTTGTTGATTTTAAATATTACACAGCAAAATCAAAGCTTGTATTTAAGAAAAGCTTCTTAAATGATCCTAATAATCAAAATGACATGAGATCGAATGTGAAATGGAATCCAATGTCTTTCTCAATCGGATTTGGCATGAATTTCTAAATTACATTTTAATTAGAAAATACATAAGGAGTTAGCCCGTTTCTAGGTTAGCTCCTTTTTTTATTTAAAAATGATTTTACCAAAAAGCTAATTGACATAAATTATATAAAATGCTTTATTAATAAACTATAGGTTATTAATGCCTATATTGATTAATAACCATAGGCGATTTATATGATGCCAAATGACATATCTATTGATAGTGATATTAAAAAAGAAAAGAAAAGCAAAAAGCATAAAAAAAGCAAAACCAAAAAATTAGAATTAAAAAAAGTTAATTCAGACGTTAACGGGCCAAACAATATAGCTTCAAGCTCTTTTAAAGATACTGATTCAACTGAAATTATAAAACCTAAGGAATCGAAGGAAGAAGTTAGTGATCAAGAGAAAGATCTAAGCGAGCAGCCACCAAGCCTACTGGTATATGATACCAATAAGGATGAGCTGCTTTTTTCAAGCGAGCCTCAGCAGCCAAATCTTGAAAAAGTATATGAAGAAAAAAAGGAACCTGTTAAAGTTTACTCGAGCGAGGCAAATGAGCCCAGCGAAGAAGATGATTTTTTCCCAAGTGATTTTATACATATATTACTAGCTAAACATGTTTATGGTACTGTTGATGCTCGTAGATTCGCAAGCATTAATATAGATAAGGTTGCATTTAAAGCGCAAACTCCAAATGAGATCCAAAAAGCTAAAAAACGTCAGGAAAAATATTATGAAGAGTTAAAAAAAGCGGAGCAAGAACTAATTGACGAGCTTGCTAAGGAAGATCAAGCTTCTGATAACTCAACGAATGATAAGCAAAAGTCAAAAAATATAATTAATAAGACAAATCAAAAATTAAATAAAATATTTCACAATATATTCAAGTCTAAGAATAGTGAAGACTCTAATACAAAAAGCGAAAATATTACTAAATCTGATGAAAAACAAGAGATTGAGAGCAAAGAAGTTGAGTCAGATAATGAATTGGTAAGCTCAAATGAAATTATGAATGAACTTATCGATAAAACCCATGATTTTAGTAAGTATAATAAAATTTTAAAAGATTGGAGAGTTCAAAAAAATTATACATGCGAAGATAAAGATAATTATTCAGCGGTGCTTTATGTTAATGACAAAACACATGCTGCTATTCTATCATTCCGAGGAAGTGACATTGTAAATTCCATAAAAAGTAATGACAAAACATTATTTGCTGATATTAAAGAAGTTTTTGACGGTAAGCTGGGCACCCAGCAAGAGGAATGTAATAAGACAGTTTGCGATGTAATAAAAATTCAAATTCCCGCTTTAAAGGAAAAATGGGGTGTGCCAGACTCTCAAAGAATAGCATTTTCTACTACCGGACACTCCCTTGGCGCATGGCTTGCTGAGGTAGCGCTTTATTACGCTACCAAAGATTATGGCTATAAATATGCTAAAGCAGTGACTTTTGAAAGCCCAGGTACATATAAACAATTAAAAAAAATATATGCTCCTAATAGCCTTGTAGAGAAAGAAATATGTAAAGAATTTATTCATAATCTTGATATAAAAACCTATCTCTCAGCGCCTAATTTGGTTAATTGCGCTAATAAACATATTGGCACTATGCTGAGATTATATCCTTTAATAGATTCTTCACTATTACAATTTCATACTAGCATAGCCAAGCTTTCATTCTTAAATCATTTCAATGAAATGGAAAATGATAAAATTGTAAACCCTAACCATTATATTTTATCAGTAACTTCCACGTCAGGACATGTGCTGCTGCCGATGATAGAGCAATTTGATATAACTACGCATAAACCTAGGAAAGTTGATTTCGCTGCAAGTTATCCAGTAATAGAGAATTTCACGAAAGATGATAAAAATAATCTTCCATCAATAATATTCGGGCTAATTCCTTTTCTCGGGGATTCAAAAGTCCTTAACTATGTCTTTGATAAGCTAATAGGCAAACCTTATGAGTATATTTGCGATAAAGTTTCTCAAGGTGCAAGCAAATTAAGCAATGAAGCAAATAAAGCCTATACAAATGCTTCAGGGAAAAATAGAGATATGTATGATGCCCTTAATTCTGCTACAACAATCTCCACCACCTTTCTGCAAATGCCTGATAAAGTTAATAAATTATCAGCCTTAGCTAACGCTTTTTTTAAAAATGAGGTTGCTTTAAAAAATTTAATAGAGGTGCAAAAATATTTGCAGCATAGCAGGCTTGGAAATATATGCGGGATGGAATTAAAGAAAGATTTAACTGAGGATGACAAATTTAAGTTAACATATGCTGCCAAATATATTATCAGAGATTATAGTGAGTATGAAATTACTTATACAAATACTTATAAATATAAAAATATATTAAGTTTTTTATGTAAAATTTATAAAACTGATTATGATAGATTACGCCAAATCTCTAATAAGGATAATGATTTATTTAATAAATTAAAATTCATTAAAGATAATTGCGACGTTACAAAAACTAATAATAAATTTAGCATTAAAGACCCTAATAAAAAACAATTGACAATTGAAAAACTTAAAGATAAGCTGAACCTATTATTTGCCAAACATCCGGATTTGGATGAAAATATTTGTAATCCAAATGCATCTGTAAATGAAAAAATTAAATCTTTATTATCCGTAAACTCTATGCCTAAGCAAATAAATAATATTGAATATTTTAAAAGAACTGAGCTAGAAGATAAGCTTTATAAATCATTAGAGGATTTTTATCTAACTGTAGTTTACGGATTATCAGGTAGTGGGAAAACTAGTCTAGTTAGAGCAGTAATAAGTTCACTTGAAACCCAGTATTTTATAGAATGGATTGATTCAAGTACTATTGAAACGTTAAATAATGCTTTTGATAAAATTTATCAAAATATTATGACGGATGAGCAATTAAAAACTGCTGACGCTGAACACAAAGAAATAGGAGCAGATTTTACTCATAAGATAAATAAATTATCAAGATTTTATATAGAAAACAGTTATAATGATGGATGTATTATAGTTTTTGACAACGTAGAGCATTATGAAACAGCTTATAGATACATGCAAAATATTAAGCGTAATCCTAAAATTAAATTCATTGTAACTATTAAGTCTAATACCGAACTAGGTAGATATAATGTCATAGGTTATAATACTATCAAACTTTTAGAATTCAGCGAACAAGATGCTAAAAATTTCTTAAAATCAAACCTTCCTGAAAAATATTCTAATGATAGTGATATTAATAGAATTTTAAGTAAAATCAGTCCAATTGCATATAAGCTGAAAGCAGCTTGCGCTTATTTTCAAGATGATTCAAAAGCAACAATTGATGAATATTTGGATTATTTAAAAACTCCAGATTCATCTAATATGGAAACTAAGCTTCTAATTGAAAGAATGCAAAAGAAAGTTGAACTTAAATTTAATCAGAAAGATCCTCTTGATGTGGCGGGCAAAATATTCGGC
>CAVXJA010000002.1:0-28650 GCA_963762045.1 uncultured Alphaproteobacteria bacterium
TTAATAAATGAGTCAGCTGCAGACATCATCATCGCTAGAATACCTGCAATAGTCAGACCTTTCAATCCTGTATAAGAGTAATCCGTTAAAATATGTTGAGCAATTTTTGAGGGTTCTTGGTTAGGGTATGAAACTAATGCTATCATTCCTATCCATGAAATTGTTAGACCCAAAAATACGAATGTTACTGCTGATATAGCAAATGCCTTTCTTGCTTGATAAACACTTCTGGCCATTGAGATGCGTTGAAAGATTGCAGGGTCGAAAGACGGAATCGCCATGAATAAGAATAAAAATAAATAGTATTGTGATTCTTTTGTTGAAAAATCTAATACTTTATTTAAATGAAAGTTTTCGTTTTGTGCAATAGTTTTTCCTAATAGATCTATGTTATCAAAAGTTCCATATATGAAGAAAGCTAGTGTAGGCATTACTACACCAAAGGTAAAAAATTGAATGACATCAGTAAAGGTAACAGATTTGATGCCCCCTAAAGAAGAATAAATTGTTACGATTAATGCCCCCGTGATTATGCCATATACCTTAGGAATATTGATGAGATGTTCTAAAACTTTACCTGCTACGTTGAACTGAATCGCGATTATGCCCGTAGTGCCAATGCAACCAGCAATAACGGTTATAAGACGTACTTTATCACCAAACATCTTACCCATCGATTCAGCAATAGTAAGATCACCCATAAACTCGCGCATTCTAGGTACAAATACTATGCCAATAATTGATAATACAGTTAGTAATACCCTAGCATACTGGTATTATAAAGTATAAGCCCATGTTCGTATGATTCTTAACATCTACAATAAAATCCCCACCACTCGTCCAGGTGGCAACAATTGTGGCGACGAGCGTAAAGGTAGTGAAGTTTCGATCGCCCAAAGCGAATTCTCGAATATTAGTCACTCTTCGGCCGTTATAAATACCAACAAAAAGGATGATTGCCATGAAGATTGCAACAATTGCGATATCAATATACATAAAAATTTTTAATAGTTAACTTACAGTTTCAAGTAGCATAAATTTAAGATAAATTAATTTCTATTAAATTGCAACCCTTTGGTGAAGTAATTTTAACTTGAGCTTAAGAAACTCTGGTTTTTACAGTCTGGTTTTTACAGTTTGGTTTATGAATTAATATCTGATCTTAAAATACTTGACTAATTTAGTTGGTTAAGTTATCGTCTTTAATGTATATATTGTTTGTTTAATATTTAGAGCTTAAGGATAATGATCTTAACAACAAAAAGTAGATATGCGGTAATGGCGATTGTTGAAGTCGCAGCTAGCGGTATTAAAAAACCTGTTAAGCTTTCATCGATATCTGACAATCAAAGTATTTCACATAGCTACTTAGAACAGATTTTTTTTAAATTAAAAAAAGCTAATATTGTCATCTCAATCAAAGGTCCGGGCGGTGGCTATCAATTAAAATCTAGCTCTAAGTTGATAACTATCGAGCAAATTCTTGATGCTATGGATGAAAATTTAAAAATGACTCGATGCTCGACCGATCAAAAATGCCGAAAAGCTGGAATTAAATGTCAAACACATAATTTATGGAGGGGGTTTAGTCAGCAAATTAGGAATTATTTTAGTAACATATCAGTAGCTGATATCGTGGAAGGCAAGGTTAATATATGATATATTTCGACCATAATGCCACTACAAATATTGATCCGAGAGTATCTTCTTACATCGCGCAATATTATGCAGAGCCGCTTAATCCATCATCAGTACATAAAATGGGGCGCAAGGGTAAGGCAATGCTAAATTCAACCAGACATAACCTAGCTGAGCTCCTTGGGTTTGCTGATTGCTTCAATGATTATCGCGTGGTATTTACTTCAAGCGGCACGGAGGCTAATAATTTAATAATTAATAATTTTTTAGGGCATGAGATATTCTCTTCAGAAATTGAACATGCTTCAGTAAAAAACCATAGTGAAGTTAATATTATCAAAGTTAACGATGATGGTGTAATTGACCTAAATGACCTAGATGCAAAACTTGCTAAAGATAGTAATAGCCCCAAATTAGTATCAGTCATGCTAGCAAATAACGAAACGGGCATCATCCAACCGATTAAGGAAGTTGCTGCAATAGCTCGTAAATATGGGGCCTTGATACATAGTGACTGCGTGCAAGCAGTTGGCAAAATGGAAGTTGATATTACCGCGCTTGATTTAGATTTTGTTAGCATATCAGCTCACAAATTTGGAGGATTGCAAGGTTGTGGAGCTCTGATATATAGATCTAAACACTCCATGCAACCATTAATCATTGGTGGCGGGCAAGAATGGGGGCTTCGCTCTGGTAGCGAAAATGTGCTAGCAATAGCGGCGCTCGGCCAGGCAGCACTACTTATAAAAGATGAGTTAAAAGGGCGCATTAAACACATGAAATCATTGAAAAATGTGCTTGAAAAAGGCTTACGCCAAGGTGATGATAAGGTTAAGATTATTGGTTGTTCTGCCGAGCGCTTGCCAAATACTAGCTTGATTATTAATGATAAATTCACGGCGGAAATACAAGTTATTGCCTTTGATTTGAAAAATATTTGCTTAAGTAGTGGCTCAGCTTGCTCTTCTGGCAAAGTTGGTGGTAATAATTCACTGAAGGCAATGGGATATAGCGAGCTAGAAGCAAAATCAGCCCTGCGTATTTCACTTGGTATGAATAATAAAATAGAAGAAATAGAACAATTTTTAACAATTTATAAAGAGATATATGAATAATCCAACGCAAGAATTAAGTATCTTAAAACATAAAATTATCGATAGTGGCAAAAATTTGCCAATCTATTTGGATAATCAAGCTACCACGCCAGTTGATCCAAGAGTCGTTGAGGCAATGATGCCATATTTTACAAGTAAATTTGGTAATCCCCATTCACGAAGTCATTCATTTGCATGGGAAGCAGAAGAAGCTTGCGAAATTGCAAGAAAGCAGGTTGCTGATTTAATAGGCGCACAAAGCAAAGAAATTATCTTTACTTCTGGTGCTACTGAAGCAAATAATATGGCTATTAAAGGTATTGCAGATTTTTATGGTGATAAAAGAAAGCATATAATCACCTTAGTGACTGAACATAAATGCGTGCTTGATACTTGCCGGCATTTAGAGCGCAAAGGTTTTAAAATAACCTACCTTCCTGTTAAACCTAATGGTATTATTGATCTTAACCTTTTAAAAGAAAAAATTAGTGAGGAAACTTTATTAGTATCAGTCATGGCGGTGAATAATGAAATTGGCGTTATTCAACCATTACAGGAGATCGGTCAGATTTGTCGAGAGCATGGGGCCTTTTTTCATTCAGATATAGCCCAGGGTTTTGGTAAGATTAAAATTGATGTTGAGAAATGTAATATTGATTTAGCAAGTATTTCTGGTCATAAAATATACGGGCCAAAAGGTGTCGGCGCGTTGTTCATCAGAAAAAAACCAAGAGTACGAATAACCCCAATAATTAACGGTGGCGGGCAAGAGCGAGGATTTCGTTCAGGCACATTAGCGACGCCCTTAGTAGTTGCACTCGGAAAAGCGGCTGAAATCGCAAATAGCGAGATGGAGAAGGATAATGAACATGTTAAAAAATTATTTAACATATTTGTAGATACTATTCAAAAGAATGCAGACGAGATTTATCTCAATGGTGATCGCGATCATCGTTATCATGGTAATGCAAATTTGAGTTTTGCCTATATTGAAGGCGAGTCAATGATTCTAGCTATTAAAGATTTAGCCGTATCATCAGGCTCTGCTTGCACTTCCTCATCGCTTGAACCATCATATGTGTTAAGAGCACTTGGGGTTGGGGATGCAATGGCGCATACTTCAATTCGCTTTGGCTTTGGTCGTTTCACTACTGAGGATGAAGTTAATTATGCTACACAATTAATGTTATCGAAGATTAATAAACTTCGTGAACTTAGCCCTCTTTGGGAAATGGCACAAGAAGGAATCGATATTGATGCAATACAGTGGGCAACACATTAAATTGGCGTATAATAGAAATTTTAATTAAATAATTTATAGAGAGAAAATATGGCTTATAGCAGCGAAGTAATCGATCATTACGAAAATCCAAGAAATGTTGGAACGCTAGATAAATCTAATAATGGTGTAGGTACAGGCTTGGTGGGCGCGCCGGCATGCGGTGACGTTCTACGTCTGCAAATTGAAGTAGATTCAGAAGGCGTCATCACTAACGCAAAATTTAAAGCATTTGGCTGTGGTTCAGCAATTGCCTCGAGCTCCCTTGTTAGTGAATGGGTTAAAGGGAAGAATATTGATGATGCTTTAGCAATTAAAAACACTGAGATTGCCAAACATTTATCTCTACCGCCAGTAAAATTACATTGCTCAATGCTTGCTGAAGATGCAATAAAAGCTGCCGTGCAGGACTATAAAAACAAACAATAAATAATGCAAAAACAAGTAATGTCTCTAACTGATGCGGCGGCTCTTCAAGTGAAGGAGCTGCTTAACAATAGGGGTAAAGATTCAGCTGGTATTAGGATCGGTGTTAAATCAGGCGGTTGTTCTGGTTTAAAATATTTCGTTGAGTATGCTGATGAGCAGCGTAAATATGATGAGGTAATAAAGGATAAAGATGTAACAATTTTTATTGATCCAAAAGCGCTTATGTATTTGTTAGGTACAGAAATGAACTATGTTGAGGAGCAATTTAAGGCTGGTTTCACTTTCACGAATCCTAACGAAAAGGGTAAATGTGGCTGCGGTAGCTCATTTAATGTATAAAATTATGACGAAGTATTAGGGGTAAGAAGATTAATTTATATAATTCTTTGCCTAATTCTTATGTCTATATATAATTTTTGATCTTATATTTTAATAAGGACATTACAAAAAAGGTGTTTATAGTAATGTATGCGAGGTTTCACAATTAATCTTTGCTGCATTACATTATGTTAAAAAAATCAGCTATTAAGTATTTAATGATATCATTATCGTCATTACCTACGCTGCCAATAACTATAGTAAATTAAGTTGAAGTTTGAGGGTGTTGATAGCTCACATCACCTATTATATATAGTGTTCGTTCGCATCTCCTACTCACACATCAGCTTAATTCACTATAATATAGTCAATCTTAAAAATCTTATCTGATGATTATATTGGATATAATTGTTTCACGTGAAACAATTTAAGTTTGCGCGCAATATTAATACTTATATTATTATAGATATTTTAATTCGTAGCGTTGCAAACAACGATTGGTCTGCACCGATAATTGATATAGGAATAAATTATCATGATTTTGATCCTGTATAATGGAAGTGATTGTACTTCTAGATTAGCGGTTAAATCATTGGGCAACAGATTGCCCATATATAGTAAGTTAAGTTGAATTAGCAAAATTTCTATTTCATCTTTTGCTCATTTTATCAGCATCCAACATGTCTCAAATGGAGGCACATTGAAGCCATTCAGGTTACTACTAAAATGAACAATATATTTCCTATAAATCATGCCAATTCAACTTAATTTACTATATATATTTACAAGTATAAATTTCCCATTATACTTCCCATTATACTTCTCTGCGTCGAAGACCAATCAATTACCTCTACAACTAATCTGCCTTCATAATTAACAT
Source organism: uncultured Alphaproteobacteria bacterium (assembly GCA_963762045.1). GTDB lineage: Bacteria > Pseudomonadota > Alphaproteobacteria > Rickettsiales > Rickettsiaceae > CAVXJA01. The sequence continues at coordinate 5,639 of CAVXJA010000002.1, forward strand.
ACTCGATTTATATAAGCTAGCTTACTTTTCTCTATCTTACTCATTTAAAAAGCGCTATATATTAGCTATTGATTCATTTATTTTTGGTTCAATCAGCCTTAAAATTAATTGTATTATTAGCGAATAAATGAATATGCTGATTACAGCAAGAAACCCAATAATGATTAATGTTTTTCACGACAGACTGTACAATTAAATTATCACTATCCATTTTTCCATTAATATTAGATACTTGATAAAGCTCACCATTGGAATTAATTACGCTAACGATTAATTTGCCAGTGGCGGTTTCTTTACTAACTATAGGCGCTTGCATTAATGTTGTCTTTGGACGCTTCTTACTTCTTTCAGATTGCGTGATTAAATCTCCTACCCACTTAACTTTACCATTAATACTAGATAATATTGCTAACTGCCTTGCATTAGTTGTGATCAATAAATTTTTTCCAGATAAGCTAATTGATTGCACATCTTCCACAGTCTTTGACCAAATAATTTTCCCGTTATTAATTTGAACTTTCATTAAACGCGCATTACTAGTGGCAAAATATATGTGGTCTCTATCAATTATTGGCTGTGAAACTACAACTACTGGATCTAAATGCGATAAATTAGCACTTTCTTTTGCCAGATTTATTCCCCAATTAACTTGACCAGTTTTTGAAGAAAATAGCAATAATTCGCCTGAGTGGAAATTAATTAAAACATTGCCGTCGATATTAACTGGCGACATATGGTTAAGATTAGTAATGATTTGTGCGCCGCCTTCTCTGAACCAAATAAATTTAGCTTTATTAATATCATAAGCGAATACTTGACTATCTATTGTTTGCGCAATTAAAATGCCGTTTGCCGTCATCACGGGGCGAGCGCGCAATATATCTGGAAATTTTTTCCGCACTATCTCACGACCATTTTTTGCATCAATAATTATCAAATATTTAGTACCATTTACAACATATAACCTATCATTACTATAGAGAATTTCTCCACTGTTAAAACTAGAAACACTATTATTAAAATTGAGTTTTCTATTCCAGAGTAATTGCTTAGTTTTTATCGAATAAGCTGAGATATTACCTTGATCATCTAAGGTATATAAAGTTTTTCTTGCAATAACTGGTTTTGAAATAATTTTATTTTTAGAAAATTTAACAGTTTGCAAATCTTTAAATACTAGGTCTGAGCTAGTGTTTTCTTGTAAAATTATAGGTGTATTTTCCTCGACTGAAAGCCTGGATGTTAGGTCAATTAGATTTTTAACTTTTGTACTCCCAAAATTATCGCAGCTAGTAAAAGTAAACGCTATAAATATCAGGCAATAAATTCTAATCATAATTTTCTCATTTTATTTTTAATTAATTTTTTTCTATAGCAGAAATTAACGCATTAGCTTGTTCTCTTAATAAACTACTTACATTTTGTGCATTACGAATTTTCTGTGCATATTGTTTTGCTAAATCTATATCGTTCTTACTTAAGTGATACAGAGCTTTTAAAATTAGCATATTAAAATAGAAAGGCTGATCATCGCTTTGAAAAGATTCAAAGTAATTTTTAATTCTATGCTCTTCACTATCAGTCAAATTTTTCTTATTAAGCATGATGTTTAACCAAGTGATTCTAGCATAAGCTGAAGTTATTTCAGCAGTGTTTTTATTATCAATTATAGTCTCTAGCTTCTCTAAAATAGTAGCAGCGTCAGCTTGCGCATTTATTAAGCTGTTTATTTCATATAATTTGAGCAGTTCATCTTGTTTAGAGGAAGTTTGCTGCAGTAATTTTTGCAAATTAGAATAATTAGCTTGGTCGTTATTATTAAGTATCAACTGCGTAATGGCATCGCCAGTAGTTTGATTCTCAAGAGTTTTTTTAGCAATATTCCAATTATAGGCACCAACGAGTAATGCGCCGATAAGCGTAATAATTATGATATTTGGCAAAAAATTTCTAAATTTTGAGATACGTTTTTCATCTTTTTCATCGTTTAATACTTCTTCAAAAATATCAGTCACTTAACAATCAACCTATTTACATTTAAAATTATTTTTTGCGTCCTTTGCTTTTTTTATAGATAGGCTTGGTCGCTGCGGGAATTCAATATCTAGAGTATTAAGCAACTTACATGCTTCTTGTTTTTTATCTATAGCTGCAAGAGCAAAAGCTTGTTTAAGTAAAGTATCAGCTGCTTTAGAACCCCCAGGGTTTTGTTTATATCCTTTTTGATAAATCTCTGCTGCTTTAGCAAACTCACCACGCTGATAGAAAGTTTCAGCCTGCCAAAAATACGCATTACTTTGATATCGACTATCAGGATAGTTTTTAATAAAATCACCAAACTCGCGTTCTGCGGTTAAAAGCTTTCCGTCCTTAAAATTAGCTAACGCTAAGTCATATGCTGTTTTATCATCAAGCGTAACTATCTTATCTTTATTTTGCATATTAGCATTTGAGCTAATAATCTGCCTATCAGGCCTTATTGCATCTGGGCTTAAATAATTATCTAATTTAATATTAATTTGATCAATATTTTCTTCTAATGTTTTTATTTTTTGTTTTAATTCTTTTATCTGTTTTGATTGTCGATTAAATATTATACTATAATCATCTAGATCTACTTCGGCATTAACGTAGCCGTTACTTATGATGTTAACTAAAAGAATAACATAGGCTAACTTTTTCATATAGATTTATTTTTTTAGTAATTGTACAAAAATTTAAGATAAATGATATACAATTTATTAGATTTTGTATAGGTTTATTTTGAACATTTGTTAATCACTTGAATTTATTGTTACTTGCTGTGATGAGAACTTCGATCTCGTCAAGATATATTGCTATAAGTTCGATTTTGTTTTTAACTTCAATATTAAGCCTTACTAGATTTTCAGTATTAGAGGCACGAATATTAAATCGCCAGGTAGGAAATTCAAGCGACAAGCCATCCATTTTATCAATTATTGGATTATCTTTAATATAATAATTTAATATATGTTTTGATAAGTCATTAAAATCATACACTTGATAATTTCTCTCGCCACTACAGGGATATAGGGTCATTGCTTCCTTAACATGGTGCGATAAAGGCAGGTTAGTTTTAGACATAAGCTGTATAATTTTTAACCAAGGTATCATTCCACTATCGCAATAGCCAAATTCTTTGAAATAATGATGGCCACTCATCTCGCCGCCATAACTTGCTTCATTTTCGTACATTGCTTGTTTCATTATGCTATGGCCTGAAGGGCTCTGAACAGGTTTTCCACTGTTTTTTAGTACTATATTAATAATATTCCAAATAAGCCTTGGATCGTGAATGATGGTTGCCCCTTTCTTGTTGTTTAATGCTAATTTTGCTAATAGGCCAATGATGTAATAATTTTCAACATATGCACCGTTTTCATCAAAGAAAAAACATCGATCAAAATCACCGTCCCACGCAATTCCCATATCTGCATTATGTTCTACGACATATTTAGCAGTTATTTCTTGCTGCTCTTGCAACATCGGATTTGGTACACCATTTGGAAAATTACCATCAACTATATCGTTAATATATATAAATTTGAAAGGCAGATATTCAGCCAGGAGTTTGATGATAATACTAGCTGGTCCATTACCAAAATTTGCGACGATCTTATATGGTTTTAAAATTTTACAATTAATTGTGCTAAGCAAGTGGTTTATATAACCACTCTTGTCAGAATTGGCTTTTAAAAAAATACTATTATTTAATTTAGGGAATTGTTTATTTAAAATATAATCTCGCAATAAGCCTAGTTTACCTGACAACGACATTGGTGCTGCATTTTTTTCAACTAATTTCATGCCATTATAACCTTTAGGATTATGGCTAGCGGTCACCATAATTCCTCCATCAATATTTTTATCAGTAAAGCATTGGTAATATACTTCTTCAGTGCCGCATAAGCCGATATTAATAACAGCAACATCGCAATCATGAAAACCTTGAATTATAGCATTAGTTAGATTAATACTTTCTAATCTTGCATCATAACCAATCACAATTTTTTTGGGTTTAATTATCGCGATATAAGCAAGTGCAATTTGGTAGGCTAATTCTTCATTTAGCTCGCCGGGCACTTTACCCCTTACATCATAGGCTTTAAAGCAACTTAGTTTATTCATTTGCAATATTATCTTTTTTGTAAGTAATGTCAGATATATATGATACGTCAGAAGCATTTTGCTTATTAATTACTAATATACCATTTTTAGTTTCAATTATTGCAAGATCGTTAACCCCAATTGCTGAAATTGGTTTATCTCCGCCTTGTATATAACAATTAGTAACATTATGCGTTATCACATTTCCTGTAATATTATTACCCACGTCATCACAAGGTTGGTTCTTTGCAATTGAATCCCAGTTTCCAACGTCACTCCAGCCGATATTTTCAGGGCATTTTACCAATGATATTTTGTTTGTTTTTTCTAATATTGCATGATCAAATGAATTTTTTGTTATTCTTTCCATGCCCATTTTGCCTATAGTTATCTTCCTGAAAGTTCCATTTAATTCTACAATGCTATTTTGTATAATATTTTGCATTAAAGCAAAGTTATCCGGTGCAAATTTCGACAGCTCAGATAATATTAGGTCAGTATTTGCAAGCACCATGCCTGAATTCCATTGATAGTTTTTTGAGTATAAGAATTTTTCAGCATGCGCTGCTGATGGCTTTTCAATAAATTTGATAACGCGGTTTTTTTCGTATTTTATATAGCCATAATTTGGATCAGCACAACTAGGCTTAATGCCAAATAAAACTATTTTATTATTCTGACATTTTTTTATAGCTCGATTAACTGCTTGCTGAAAAGCTAAGAAATTTTTAATAATATGGTCCGATGGTAGTATTAAAATTTGTTGGTTACCATAATTTTGCTTTATGTATAGATTAGCTGCTAATATTGCAGGCATAGTATTATTACTTACCGTTTCAGCAATAAAATCTATAGATTTTAATCTTTTCTCTACTGCTTTAAGTTGCAGATATTGCTGCTTAATTAAAAGTACATGATCACTATTACCAATAATAATAATCTTTTTAACCTGCGACAGGCTATTTGCTCGCAAAATAGTGTTTTGCAGTAAAGTATATTGATTATTAATTTTAAGAAATGGTTTAGGTTTGATCGGAGTCGAGGCTGGCCATAATCTAGCACCAATTCCACCTGTTAATATGAGTGCATACATAACAAAAAAACCTAAAGTTGATTTAAAATTAATATATATTTATATATTTTAATCTTAAACTGTCAATTAACAAAGGGTTAATTTTGCAAATAATTTTGTAATTAATAAATTTATGAAGTTTTTAAGTAACAGTAATAAATTTTAACTATTATTTAATAATTGATTTAAGCAATTCTATATTATTAGAACCATTATTAGTTTGTTTTAAGTAATTTAATGTGAGTGCTTCAACTTCTTCAATAAAATCTTTGTGCACTTTAAAAGCATGTTTTTTTGACTTATTTTCAAATATTTGGAGCGATGAGCTCTCAGTCCTTGCTATCATCAAATCAAATTCTTTTTTTTCTTGCTCTATTGATTGCATGATCGATTGCTTGGCGTCATTTATTATTTGCTCTTTATCGCTTTCAAATTTGTCTAATTCATTTTTTGTTTGCTCAAATAATGTTTTAGCTTCATTTTTAAGCTGCTCTGCTGCTTCTAATTCACCTTTAATATCTTTAATTTTATCATCTAGCGCGCCTAATATAGATTTCTTCACAGGCCTGTAGGCAAGATATACAAAGAGGATGAAGCAACACGCTATAACAAGATTTTCATTCATAATTACGACGCACGCACTTTATTAAGTTGTAGTGAGTTTAAGATTTTAGAATCAGCTTTATTATTAGTTATTTTTTCAATAATTATTTCCGCAAGCTTGACTATGCTCGCTGATTTTTCCTTATTAAAAGCTGTCATATATTCCTTATTTGTAAGATCTTGTTGTTCTTGCAGCTTAGCTAACCTAGTTTTGAGCTCTTGAGACGTAATTTTTTGGAAAGCTTCAATAGATTCTGTTGCCTGCTGCTGCATATCTTTAATGCTCTCGTTGATATAATGCGCCACTTCTTCACGATGTAGGTTTATTGATTTTACTTGATCACTGTAATTTTGTGCTTGCTGTATATTATTTTCAATATCCAGACGTCTGTTAGAAAAGATTTCTTCGGCTTTTGGTGCTATCAAATATTTAATTAATAAATAAAGTAAACCAAAAGTTAGGGCTAACCAGATTAATTGTGGCTATAGCTTGAAACATCAAATTGAGGCATAATTTTGACTTAAATTATTTACGTAATATTAGTAACATTGCTATAACAAACGAAAATAATCCCATGGCTTCTGCTAGACCAGCGCCAATAAAGGCCATTCTTGTTAATTGATCAGAGCTGACGGATTACGTGCAACTAGCATTTAACAGTGAGCTAAAAATATTGCCCACACCAATTGCTGCACCAAGCATACCAAATGCCATCAAACCAGCGCCTATAAATTTTAATGCTACTTGTTCCATAGTATTTTCCTCTTCTTTAAATAATATATTCGATATTAAAAAACCATAATCCCCCGGTTTTAAAATCACTCACCTACTATAAAACATAATTTTTGCACCACTTTGTAAACCTACAAATTTTAGTGTAAGATTTATTGCATCGTTCAAATAAACGCAAGATAATATTGTAAAAATATATGCTTGTAAAATTGCTACAAAAATTTCAAAACCAATCAATATTACTATAAATGGTACCGGTATTATTTTCCAAAATATATAGCCATTGAACTGACCACAAAACCAGCCACGACTTTAAGTAAAACATGTCCAGCCACCATATTGGCAGCAAGACGCAACGATAGAGCTTAACTGGCCTTGCAAGGTAGGCAAATAATTCGATAATAATCATCAGTGGCGCAAGCCACCCAGGTGTTCCTGTCGGCAAAAATAGTGTAGAAAAAACGTATACCATGTATGGCAAAACCAAGCATGTGACCAGGATAAAAATCATCATCGCTAGTGCAAAAGTTATTGAAATATGGCTAGTAACAGTAAAGCCATATGGGATCATACCAAATAGATTGCAAGTTAGAATAAACATGAAGAGAGTGAATATTAGGGGATCAAATTGTCGTCCTTTATCACCTATATTTTGCCTGACTGTATCTGTAGCGATTGGTAAGTTAGCTCTGCACTTAGTTGTAGTTTTGTTGGAATAATTGCTTTATTCTCAAGAGCCGTTAAATAAGTACGATAATAAAATCACAGCTCATAATCATGAAAAGTGATGAATTGGTGATAGTTACTGATAGCCAAATATATTTATACTTATTATTTCTTTATTTCAAACTGTGCTAAAGGATTATGCATATTTATTTTCCTATGTGTTTATTCCAATATTGTTTTGCCATATTAAGTTGGTAAACGCAATGAAGGCAACATGATACAAAGTATCAGAAAAGTAGGCTTTAGAATCAAATAAATTATCAAGAAATAATCCATATTATCACACCACTAATGCCCTAGCGGATGAGTTCTATGGCAATATTAAAAGCCATATTACCGTTCGTTGATCATGTTTTGTTTTGCGAATTTTAGATTTTAAGTTATTAATTCTTGTTTGAATATGCAAATTTGATCTTCTTATCATTTTCTTTAAGGGCTTTATCTATTGCTTTAGAAAATTCTTCAGTAGTATTATAGTTTATGAATTTTTTGCCATTAATGAATAAAAGTAGGAGTACCAATAAAATGTGGTTCTCTTGCAATACGATCTAGATTGTCTATTACAACTTTATTTTGGCCTCATATCTTGATTATTCAGGCATGAGCGTATTTTTGGGCGATTAATTCCACCAAGGGTACCAATATTAGTTAAGATCTCACGATAATTTTTACTATATGCCCAGTTACGTTGCTGTGATAATAATACATCAATGAATTTATGATATGATTTTTCATTTCCAGCGCATCTGGCTAATATCGTTGCATCTAGATCTTGTTTATTGCCAATAAATTCTCGGTTTACGTAAGTAATTTTATTAGTATCAATATATTTTTTCTTAATTAACGGAAAAGTTTTTTTATGATAATAAACGCAATGCGGACAAGTAGGTGAGAAATATTCAATAAAAACTACATTCGAATTTTGGTTACCAAGTACTATATCATATTCATCAATTACATAATTACCATATGTTTTGACTCTAGATGCAGCGCTAGTTTTTATATTAGAAATAGGCTCTTGACTTTTTACTTCCTTCGCGGCTTTCAAGGGCTTTGTTTCAGCTGTTGGTTTTTTATCTTGTTTCTTATCAATTAAGCTTTTTGATTCATTACGGTAGGCACAAGCTTAGTTTGCAACGTGTTATTTTTTAAAATAGGCTCAGATTTTTGCTCAGAGCACGCAGATAATGATAGTAGAATTAGAGTAATCAAATAGTGCATAACATTCTTTATTTTAATTGTTATTTCTTATAAGCAATATACTATATACAAATAAGTATAATAATTTATTAAAATACGAAAAAAAAATCAATTTCCTATCATTTTTTCTGGTATAACAAATCTATCAAAATCCTCAGCCGAAATTAATTTTGATTCAACTGCAGCCTCTTTTAAACTAATATTTTCCTCATATGCTTTTTTGGCAATATATGCTGCTTTATCATAACCAATATGAGGGTTTAATGCTGTTACTAACATTAGAGATTGATCGCGAAGTTGGTAAATTCTGTCTATGTCGGGTTCGATATTATCAATGCAATTATCCACTAAGCTATTAATTGCATCACTAAGTAGATTAATTGAATGCAAAACATTTTGAATAATTAATGGCTTAAAAACATTTAATTCGAAATGGCCATTTGAACCGCCAATAGTAACTGCTGTGTGATTACCCATAACTTGCGCTGCTACCATCGTCATTGCTTCGCACTGCGTTGGATTTACTTTACCTGGCATGATCGATGAACCAGGTTCATTTGCTGGTAACTTCAGCTCTCCAAGACCGCACCTTGGGCCAGAACCTAGCATTCTTATATCATTTGCAATTTTCATCATGCTAACTGCCAAAGTGTTTAAAGAACCAGAAAATTCTACTAAGGAATCATTACAAGCTAAGGCTTCAAATTTATTTTTTGCAGTAGTAAAATCATATTTCGTATAATTCGATACTTCTTGCGCAAAAGATTGTGCAAAATCTTTGTGGCAATTAATACCAGTGCCAACGGCTGTTCCACCTTGCGCTAGAGCATGCACGTGCTTGAGGCTTTGCTTGATGCGCTCAATTGAAAGCTCTATCTGTGCCTGGTATCCAGAAATTTCCTGCCCTAAAGTAATTGGAGTGGCATCTTGCAAATGAGTTCTCCCAATTTTTACTATCGATGTCCAGGCTTTAACTTTTTTACTTAATGATTGATGTAGCTTGCCTAATGATGGTAGTAGTTTTTCATTAGCTGATATTACCGTAGCAATATGCATCGCTGTTGGAAAGGTGTCATTGGATGATTGCCCCCTATTAACATGATCATTTGGATGAACTGGTGACTTAGTTCCTTTTTCCCCAGTTATTGATTCGTTACAGATATTTGCAATAACCTCATTCATATTCATGTTTGTTTGCGTACCTGAGCCAGTTTGCCATATTACTAGGGGGAAATTATCATTAAATTCTCCTTGTAAAATACGATCACAGGCTTGCATTATTGCCTTAGCGATATTCTCTTCAATCACCCCTAATTTATGATGTACACTTGCTGCTGAGCGTTTTAAAATAGCTAATGCCATAATTAATTCCTCAGGCATCATTTGCTTAGTTATTCTAAAATTTTTGATTGATCTTTGTGTTTGCGCTCCCCAGTACACATGCTCAGCTACTTCAATCTCACCGATAGAGTCTTTTTCTATTCTATATTTTGTCATAATTTTGTACTTTGCTAATTAATTTTACTAATCATATATGTGAGTTTGTTAATTTCTTGATTAAAAGTAAGTTCAAACCCACTTTCTTTACATAATAATATAAGGTAAGATTCCCGGCAGTTGCTCGTGCATATTTCAATTTCACCGTCAGCTTGTAATAATTTAATAAGCCTATTATTACTATATATTTTTTTAGTAAAAAATATTAATTTCTATTAAAGGATTCTGGTTATTAAAGAGCACTTCTATTTTGTCGTCCGCATATTTCAACTTTTCTAGCTCAAGTAATAATAAGCATAATAGCGCTTTAACAGTCAGAACATTAATGGGTTTAACGTTTTTACTATAGGAGGGTGTAATAATTCGTTGTATTAAATCTATTCTTAAAATAATCTAAATATTTTTGTAAATCTGCTTGCGTTATTTGATAATCAAGATTAGAAAATCCAAAAATAAAACGCTGTAATTTAAAATTATCAATAAGGCTTGTGGATTCTTATAAACTAAAGTATTCACCTCTTTTTTGATCTCCTTATTATCATTATCTAGAAGCTCTAAACAATTATTAATGGCACCAATTGGGCCAGCTAGGTCATGGAAGATACGCGCGCTAATGGTTTGAATCAATTTATAATTGGCGTTAAACATTATTCTATATATGAATTTGCTTATTATATGCTTGTAATACTGACTCGTGCATCATTTCGGACAAAGTAGGGTGCGGAAAAATCGTGCTCATTAAATCAAGCTCCGTACCTTCCAATTGTTTAGTAATTACGAAGCCCTGAATTAGCTCAGTCACATCCGCTCCCAACATATGTGCGCCCAATAATTCACCTGTTTTAGCATCAAAAATTGTTTTAGTTAGGCCATTATTATTACCAGTAATTAATGCCTTTACCGTTAGCATATGAAGGAAAGCGACCAATTTTTAGCTCATATCCAGCTTTTAAAGCAGCTTGCTCAGTAAGGCCAATACTTGCAATTTGTGGGCTTGAATAGGTGCATCCAGGAATATTATTTTTGTTTATTGGTATGCGCGTGTAAGCCAGCAATTTTCTCAACAGCAATTATTCCTTCATGACTAGCTTTATGCGCAAGCCACGGAGCTCCTGCAACGTCACCAATAGCATAAATATGCTTTTGATTAGTCTGCATGAATTCATCTGTTAATATATGATTTTTATCGTGCTTAACATCAGCTTGCTCTAAACCAATATTTTCAATATTTCCAATAATTCCAACTGCTAACAGAAGAATTTCTGAAGTTAATTCTTCTTTTTTACCAACATTTTCAAATTTAGTAATAATCATATTATCTTGCTTATTTTGCGCAAGTAACTTGATGTCAGTAATAAATTTAATACCCTTTCCCTCAAAAGCTTTACGAGCAGCTTGCGAAATTTCTTCATCTTCAGCTGGAAGAATGCGAGGGGCAGCTTCAAGTACCTTCACCTCTACTCCAAGTGCATTGTAAAAAGATGCAAACTCAATACCAATAGCACCAGAGCCAACAATTACCATTGATTTTGGTAATTTTTTAGGCCTTAATGCCTCCCGGTAACTCCATATATTTACCCCATCCGGTTCGAATCCTGGAAGAATGCGAGCCCTAGCACCTGTAGCAATAATTATGTCCTGCGCTTGCACTTTAATATTGTCATCGACTATAATTAAATTATTTTTTTCAAGCTTTGCTGCGCCTTCAATAACTTTAATTTTATTTTTCTTTAATAAGGATTTAATACCGCTAACTAATTGATTTGAAACCTCTTGCCCGCGCCCAGTAATTTTCTTTAAATCAAACTCGACATTTGAAGCTTTGATGCCATAATTTTCAGCATTTTTCATAGTTTGATATAATTCTGCGGATTTAAGCAAGGCCTTAGTGGGAATGCAGTGCCCTAATTAAGCAGATGCCGCCTAGATGTTCTTTTTCAATAACTGCCACTTTTTTACCTAGTTGCCCAGCGCGAATTGCCGCGACATAACCACCCGGACCGCCACCAATAACTACTACATCATAATTTTCCATAATTAATACTCTCTGAATATAGACATTTATACAAACATTAAAATTGGCGATTCAATATATTTTTTAAAAGCTTTAATAAATTCAGCGCCAACCGCCCCATCAACAACTCGGTGGTCGCAAGAGAAAGTAACATTCATTATGGTTCTTACTTGCACTATATCATTCACAATAACAGGTCTCTTTTCACTAGCGCCTATGGCAAGAATGCACCCTTGTGGCGGATTAATAATAGCATTAAAGCTTTTAACGCCGTGCATACCTAAATTTGAAATGCTAAAACCACCACCTTGATACTGCTCGGGCTTTAGGCTATTTTCTCTTGCTTGTTTTGCTAGGCTTTTCATCTCTGCTGAAATAGTTTTCAGGCTTATTCTTCTGCTTGGCATTCCGTATTACCGGTGTTATTAAGCCGCCATCAATTGCAACTGCTACTGAGACATCAATATTATTATATATTTTAATATTATCTTGCTCCCAGCTAGCATTAGCGCTCGGTACATCTTTCAAGGCCTTAGCGGTCGCTAATATTACAAAATCATTTACCGATATTTTTTGCCCTTTATCTTGAGCATCTTGATTAATATTCATTCGTGCTGTGATTAAATCGTCCATTACACAGTCAATTGATAAATAAAAATGCGGTACAGTTTGCTTTGATTGCACCAGTCTTTTAGCAATCACTTTTCGCATATTATTATTAGGAATTAACTTATATTCCTCAGAGCAGCGATTAATTTGACCACTAACTATTTGGTTATTTTTTATTGCCTCAAGCACATCTTTTTTAATAATTCTACCATGTGGGCCACTACCCGGCAAATTATTAAGACTCAAGCCTTCATTCTTTGCAATTCTTTTTGCTAAAGGCGAGGCGAATATCCTTTTATTACTAATAGCCTTAGTGATAACATCATTATTAATTGGCGAAATTGAATCATTTTCAGTTGCGATATCATTTGAGGTATCTACTACTTCTTCTATATTATTACTTATCCCTACAGAATTTTTTGTTTCTTCTTCTGCCACTTTTTCTTGATTATTATTCTCAGCGATGAAAGCTTCTACTGCTTTACTATCTTCATCTTCTTCAATTATTACAGCTATAAGGGAATTTACTGGCACATCCTGCGCCCCTTCCTGCACTAAAATTTTTGCTAATGTACCTTCATCTACTGCTTCGACTTCCATTGTGGCTTTATCAGTTTCAATTTCAGCAATTACTTCCCCAGCTTTAATTGTATCGCCTTCTTTCTTGACCCACTTAGCTAGATTTCCATGCTCCATTGTTGGTGATAGAGCTGGCATTAAAATTTTTATTGGCATTAATAGTATCTCATCAAATATTTATAATTATAGTCAATCTCACTTTAATAATATTATACTCTATTTATAGCAAGCCTTCTTAGCTGCTTGAACAATTTCTTCTATTGTTGGTAGTGATAATTTTTCTAAATTTTCTGCATATGGTAATGGCACATCTTTACCAGAGACAATCTCAACTGGTGCGTCTAGATAATCAAATGCTTCTCGCATTACTAATGAAGCGATGCTGCTCCCAATACCAGCAAAAGCCCAGCCTTCTTCGACGCAAATAATCTATTAGTTTTAACTACAGAATCAATAATTGCTTGCTCATCTAGGGGTTTTATAGTTCTTAGATCAATAACTTCAGCATCAATTCCTTCAGTAGCTAGAATATCAGCAGCGGCTAGGGCCATCTCGACTTGTAATGAAAAAGCAATAATTGTTATATCATTACCCGTTTTTCTTGTTTTTGCTTTACCAAATTCAATGGGCTTTGCCTCGCCACTAACTTCATAGCTTTTACCATATAGAATTTCATTTTCTAGAAAAATCACCGGGTTGCTCATCACGCACTGCCTGCATTAATAACCCGCGTGCATCCTCGGCATCATAGGGAGTAGCAACAATTAACCCTGGTATATGCGCATATGCTGCGGCGTAATTTTGACTATGCTGCGCACCAACTCTTGCAGCGGCACCGTTTGGTCCGCGAAAACAATAGGGCATCCCATTTGTCCTCCAGACATATAATTAGTTTTGGCTGCGGAGTTGATAATTTGATCAAAAGCTTGCATCGCAAAGTTGAAGGTCATAAATTCGACAATGGGCGTAAGACCGGCAAAAGCCGCGCCAATTGCCAGGCCGGTAAAACCATGTTCAGTAATTGGTGAGTCAATTACTCGCTCTGGGCCAAATTCTTGTAATAAATTTTGCGTTATCTTATAAGCACCTTGATATTCTGCAACTTCTTCGCCAATAATAAAAACATCTTTATCTCGTTGCATCTCATGCTGTAGTGCTTGATTTAACGCTTCTCTAACTGTAATTTTTGCCATAATATCTTATTTAAATATATCTGTATAAAGTTCACTTTCCGCAGGAAATGGTGAATTAGTTGCAAAATCTGCGATTTCAGTAACTTGTTTTTTAATGTCTTTTTCAATATCTTTTATTTGCTGCTCAGTAGCATAGGAGTTATCAATAATTTTTTCTCTCACTACTAATATCGGATCCTTAGCTTTTTGCAGTTCAACCTCTTCTTTAGTGCGGTATTTTGCCGGGTCAGACATTGAATGGCCGCGATATCGATAGGTTTTAGCTTCGATAATGCAAGGGCCGTTACCACTTTTGACATAATCTATTGCTTGCTTGGCTGTGTTGTAAACTTCTTCGATATCCATCCCATTTACTTGCGTTCCTGGAATCGCAAATGACTCTCCTTTACGGTATAGCTCCGTCATTGAAGTAGAGCGTTTGACTGAAGTACCCATAGAATATTCATTATTCTCAATAACATATATAACTGGTAGTTTCCACATTGATGCCATATTAAAGGCCTCGTAAACTTGCCCCTGATTAACTGCTCCGTCTCCCATAAAGGTGAAACAAACATTTTCATTCCCGCGATATTTTTCCGCAAAGGCAAGGCCGGTGCCAATTGGTACTTGCGCCCCTACAATCCCATGGCCCCCGTAAAACTTACCAGCTTTATTAAACATATGCATGGAGCCACCTTTGCCTTTTGAGCAGCCGTCAATTCGGCCTAGTAATTCAGCCATAACATATTTAGGATCGATTCCCGAAGCAACAATATGACCGTGATCACGATAACTTGTAATAGTACTATCATTATCTGATTTAGCCTCGTTAATACCTGCAATTACTGCTTCTTGGCCGTATATATAAATGACAAAATCCACCAATTAAGCCCATGCCGTAAAATTGCCCGCATTTTTCTTCAAAGCGCCTAATTAAAAGCATTTCTTTATACAGGCTTATTAATTGTTCAGGCGTCAATTTAAATTTCATTTCCTCAAACATAAATAATGGCCCTTTATCAATATTAAAATATAAAACATAATACGAGCTACCTACCTTGTCAATCTTTGCAAATAATATGCTAAGATACAATCAAGATTGCGTAATATTCATTTTTTATAAACTATAGATTTTAATATCAAGTTTGTAAAAAAAATTTATAATATTTATTATAAATCCATGCAATTTAAATTTAATTGTAGTTTTTATTGCAAATTATGATATATGAGTTATAATTAACACTAATTAAATATATTTTAAGCTATATTATCATGAAAAAAGAAAAGAAATTAATATCTTTCATCAATAATCCTGCAGAATTAAAGAAAGTATCGGATGACATGAAAGATGGCTGGGCAATAATTAGCTTAGTCAAAAATGGGCAATATTATGTCGGCATTATGGAAAAAGACGATAAACTCGGTGAGAAAAAAGATGTTATTTTTATTCCTCCAAGAAAAAAGATCAAAATAGTTTCTTAAATACCAGCCGTAAAACTATTAAAACAGTTAAAACTTTTTTTTGCAAATCTATACTTGACTAAATTAGTAAATCGCCGATTCTGAACTATGTGGGTAATATGAATTTGGCAGAAAGTAAAGGGATCTAAATACTATTAATAGCATAATATATATTAAAGTAAGATCATCCGCATAACTAACAAAAACTAGTTTAATAAAAAAATATAAACGATTATATAAATACCTCCCCTGGCAAATTCCTCATTTCCGGTAAAACCAATATCATCTAAATATTCTTCGTCTTCAGACTGACACATTTCCTCATAAGAGTCTCGTTGCATTAAATCCGCATCAAACGACATTAATGCAGCCGGGTAATCATTCCTATCTCCTTGCAACTGTTTCCTTATCCAAGTAATACCATCTTCATCAATGTAATCATTATCTAAAGCAAAATTTACAATTGTTTCATAATCTAAATTATCATAAACAATATCTAATCGACCATTTTCATCAGATTCAAGAAATTTAAGATGCATTGGATTATCTAAATAAAGATTCAATAATTTCAGAAGAATCTAACGAAGAATTATCTAAAGCTTCAATAATACTCTCAAGTAATTCTATAAACTGTTCTTTAGTATTGGAATCGGATTTGTAAATTAGATCTAATAGAACTTTTAATGCTACATATAAATCTATTGGATAATCACTCAATTTAGTAAAAATCTCATCATCCCAATACTTATCTATAAAGTCAGTTATATGACATAAATCACCGATTTTAGCAAAGCGACATAAGGATTCAAGTTCATCTCCACTAAAAGAATAATCATCAATATCATTATCAGTATTTTTCACTTTCAATTCTACAGTTTCATATATTTCCTTTTGAATATTGATTAAAAAATTATTATTGATAAAACTAGGTTTTAAATCAACTCCATACCAAATTTTGCAGGCATTCATTATTAGCTCAGCATTATCTAGATAATTATCCATATTACTTTCAAGATTCCTGAATTTTAACCAATCTTTTAACAGCTCTGGCTTCTTTTTCAACAAGCTCTTTAATTAAACCTGCTTCTTTTTTTATAATTTCTCTACAATCGTATTTATAATTGATAGAATTTTTATAATGCTCATTTATCCAAATACTTGCAGTAGTAGCTCCTACGAAAGACATAGGCATTTTCCCAGAGATTTTGGCCTTATCTTTTCCTTCATTTTTAGGTTCTTCTATTTCTTCATTTTTAGATTCTTTCTTAGTTTCTTTTTTAGATTTTTCTTTAGTTTCTTTTTTCCCTAATGCATCTTCCCAGCTCCATTTATTATTCTCCACAAGATCTAAGATCATATGATTTACTATTAAAGTGCTTGGATTTCTGTGCGCTTCTACTAAAAACATCAAAACTGTTAAATTATCTATATATTTTACTAAGCTTTGTATGTTGTATTTTAATGAGGAATTAAGGCTTATAAATATTTCATTACGCTCTATATTTCTATTATTTAGAACATCTTTTACTAACTTAGCTATCTCAACATCATTAATTTTGAACTTATCCCTAATGTTAAAAATAGTATCGTTAATAGTAGTATATGCACCTATATTTTGTTGATGACTTGTTACACTTCCTGTGGTGTCATAATTTGTAAAGTGCAATTTTATATCATTATCATTATCATTGGGAAACTTTAGACAAAACCCTGAAAAAGATTTATTTTCGGCAGTAAATTTATTTTCTTTATTATCTATAATATTTTTTGCATTGCGTTTAGTAGAGCAACTAATTAACCTTAGATAACTTATCCATTCAAATATATCATAATCTTTTGTAAGGAAAAGTTTTTCTGGTAGAAGTTTTCTATGCTTGTTGGGCTCATTATCTATAATGAGGTCGTTATCTTGCTTAGCTTCATTGAACATTTGCTTATAAGTCTCTGAATTCTGCGCTTCTTTAATAAATTTTTTAAATGTATCTTCTTTTGTATTATACTTTCTATGTAAAATTTGAAAAAACTCCCCCTCAAAATTTTGACTAAAGCTTTCTTGTGTTAAATCTGTAGTTTTTTGTAGTTATCATCATTAATATAGTGCCTATTTTTGTCTTTTAAATATTGTATTACCTGGTGGTTATCCTCGCTCACCTCGATATGGTCAATATAAGAATCTATATCAAAAACACCGTTAGCTTTCTGCTTAGCTGAGCGAGCCTCTAAAAATTCTTGTTCTGTGATGCTATGAGCATCTTTAATCGCGTCTATTACATCTAATACATCCGAGAGTTCAATGCATAGCTGTTCTTTATTATCAGCAGATGCTACTTCACTCGCTTCTTCAATGATCTTTAATTTTAGTTTTTCAATATATTCTTGCTTGGATAATGATTTTTTGTGAACGACTACTCCTTCGGATTCCATGCGAGCTGGTAGTTTATTCTGAACTAACTTTTTAAATATATATTTAAACAATAATTTTGCTCTCGATTAATTTAATAGTATCACTAATTCCGTAAAGTTTAAAAAATGAACCCAACCTTGGGCCCTGTTCTTGGCCTAGTAAGATTTGATAAAGTTCTTTAAAAAAGTCACGCAAATTCTCATATTTGGCTTCCATGCCAATTGAATATATTTGATTTTGTATTTCTTCAGCTGTTTCTGCACCATTAAGCCCTTTTAACATTTCAACTAACCTTTGTAAAATAATTTTTTGCGCAGCATTTGCATCTATAAACTGCTTATTTATTTTGATGAAGTCATTATAGTAGTTAATTGCATAGCTCGTTAATTGATCAAGAAACGGCGCGCTTGCTGGGCTAGCCTTGGGTGCATATTTTGATATAAACCCCCATAAGACACTTTTATCTTCCGGGTTGCACACAGAAGAGAGATTGAGTAACAGGCTGAAACTAATACCGTAGCAATCATGCTCTGGCACATCACCATGGTGGATGTGATATACTGGATTATTGAGCTTTTTAGCTATATCAGTCTCGCTATGAAATTTTTTATTAAAAGTTAAGTATTCATCCACGCATTTTGGAATTACATCAAAATAATAGACGCTTAGCTTTGCCTGGTGATTGATACATAAACAAGACTAATACTCTCACGCGGGGCATAGCGCAGCCATTCATCTACGCTAATACTATTGCCCTTTGATTTTGAAATCTTGCTACCATCAGCGTCGAGAAATAATTCATAAAAGAATTGTAGGGGCGGCTGCCACCTAGAATCTCACAAATTTTACTATAAATCTCTGCATTAGGGCGGTGGTCCTTACCATACATTTCATAATCTACACCTAAAGCTGCCCAGCGCATGCCAAAATCTGGTTTCCATTGAAACTTGCAATCTCCACCAATACGCGAACTTCTACTTCTTGATTTTGTGCGTTTGAATAATAGACACTTGCTCTTTTATAATCAGTTTTAATAATTGGCACTTGCAATACTTCACCGCTTTCAGGGCAAATCGGCATGAATGGTGAATATGTTTGCCTGCGCTCTTGGCGAAATGTAGGAAGCATTAAGTTCATTATATCATCATATTTCTCAATGACTTTAAGCATCATTGTGTCAAATTTACCAGCTTGATATTGCTTAGTGGCGCTATAGAAATTATATTCAAAGCCAAATTGATCTAAAAAAGATTTAAGTTTAGCATTCATATATGCACCAAAGCTTTCTTTTTCTTCAAATGGATCAGGAACCGCAGTTAGTGGTTTATTAAGATATTTCTGCAATAAGCTCTTGATTGGGTATATTCTCTGGCACCTTCCTTAAACCGTCCATGTCATCTGAAAAGCAAATTAATTTTGTTGGAATATCGCATATTTTACTGAAGGCGGCGCGCACCATAGTTGTTCTAGTCACTTCTGCAAAAGTACCAATATGAGGAAGGCCTGATGGTCCATAACCAGTTTCAAATAAAACATACCCTTTTTCAGGCGCTTGCCTATTAATAGCCTCATATATTCTCTTTGCTTCAATAAATGGCCAAGCATTAGAATTTAAATAGTCATCAAAATTAGTTGTCATAATAGTAATATCAGTTTAAAATATATATTTAAAATGTTTGCTATTATCACTATATGCTAATTTGTCAAAAAAACCATCATTTATCTATATTTTTTATTTCCGTTATCTCCCTATGTTTTGCTTATTATGTTGAATATATTATGGCTCTTGCTGCTTGCCCATTATGCATTTATCAGCGATTTCCTTATCTAATATTATTTGCTTTGTCAATTATCGGTTTGTCATCGAAATGTAGTTTAATTAAATCATATTTATTAACTTGCTTATTATCACTGCTTCTATCAGCCTATCATAGCGGGGTGGAGCGTGGAATATTTGCTCTCTCAGCCGCTTGTAAGCCGCTAACTTCGTACAGCAGCGAGATGTCTAGCTTGGATATACAAAATATATTATACTCCCAGCAGCTAGGAATGTGTAATAAGCCGGCATTGCTGATTTTTGGCCTTTCTATGGCAGAATGGAATTTTATTTTAAATATCGCTTTAATAATTTATTTATATTTTCAGAAAGATAAAATAGGTAATCAAACACATGCCTAAACCTCATTTTTACGATCCTAGCAAGCTTAGCGAAATGATTAGGGTCAACCATGCCGGCGAGTTTGGTGCGCAGCGCATCTATGAAGGGCAGCTTAGCCAAACTAAAATTCCAGAGCAAAAGAAAATCATAAAACATATGCTGATGCAAGAATTAGAGCATCTTGAATATTTTGAGCGCTCTATTATAGAAAATAACATAAGGCCAACTATTTTGCTCTCGCTTTGGAGTAAGCTTGGTTTTTTACTTGGTTACGCAAGTGCGTCAGTAGGCTATGAAAGCTCTATGCTTGTTACCGAGGCAGTGGAAGAAGTTATTATCGATCACTATCAAGAGCAAATTGACTATTTAACGCAGAATCAGCCATCACATCCACTTTTACCTAAGATAATTAAATTTCGGCAAGATGAAGCTAGTCATATCGATATTGCGCAAGATAATGATAGTCAAAATGCTCGTTTCCATGGCTCATTGACAAAGATAGTAAAAACAATATGTAATGCAGCAATTTTAATCTCGAAAAAGGTATAAAAAGGTATAATATGAAACTATTTTTAATGCGACATGCCGAGGCTGAAGCTGATTTACATAATAATGATTTTAAAAGAGTGCTCAGCAATCGAGGTAAGGAAGAAGCAGAAGCCGCGGGTGAGTATTTACATGATTACCATTTTGACAAAATGATTGTTTCATACGTTAAAAGAGCGATGCAAACAGCCGAGATAGTAAAAAAGCACCTGCCTCCCATTGAACTCGAAATGATTGAAGAATTATATAACGGCCCTGAAGATAAAATCATTGAGGTGTTAAGCTTGCAGGAAGATTATCACAAACATCTCTTAGTTATTGGACATAACCCATTTATTTACAATATATTAATGCAGCTAGCTAATAATGATCAGGAAAAATATGAAAAGCTAATGCAGAATACCATAAGTACCGCGCAGGTCATAACTCTCGATTTTCCAGGAATTAATAATTGGCAGGATATTAAATTAAATTCAGGGTAAAATAACAAATATCTTCACGCCTTAAATAGATCTATCAAATTAGGTGTTATTAGTAAATTAGGTATTATTAGTAGTTTATTGTAAAATATTTTTATGATATCTAACTTAATAAAATTAATGCATAATCATAAATTCCTTGTTAAAAATTAAGGAATAGCTTATTTTGTAATCATTACATAATTTAAATGAGAATGTAAGATGAATATAGATGTAATAATAATTGCTGGGTTTTTACTACTTAATTTGGGAGTAGGCTTGTACTATGGCCGAGGCGTAAAGACGATTAAGGAATACGCAACTGGTGGACGTAACTTTAACACCGCTACCCTGACTGCCACTATCGTCGCCACTTGGATTGGGGGTAGTGGATTTGCTTTATCACTATCTGAAACTTACGTACAAGGTATATGGTATGTTGTTGCTGGTTCAGGCTATGCTATAAACTTACTCGTTGTATCATATTTTTTAAATAAAAAAGCCGAGGAGTTTGAAGATTGTATTTCAGTCGCTGAGGCAATGGGAAAGCTTTATGGTGACAAAATACGAATAATTACTGCTATATCATCAATTGCGAGCACTATCGCTGTTTTATCACTGACAGATCAAAGTATTCTCAACAATTTTTAGTTGTTTCTTTTACCTTTTCATCCAGTATTTGCAACTGTGCTCAGTTCTTCGATAGTTATTGCTTATTCTGCGTTTGGAGGTGTTAAAGCTGTTACTTTTACTGATACCATACAATTCATAACTTTTGGGGTAGTAATACCAATTTTTGCTATTTTTATATGGCAAGGTTTTTCTATTGAAAATCTATATACTGTTGCCATGAAAGATCCTTTATTTAATTATAGACAATTATTTGATTTGGGTGATAGAAAATTTTATATTTATTTATCAATTTTTTTATCAGGTTTGGTTCCAGCACTTAATCCAACAGTTTTTCAAAGAATTTTGATGTCTAAGAGTAGTGAGCAAGTTAAAAGCTCATTTTTGTATAGTTTTTTTATCTGCTTACTCATCTATTTGGCTACGTGTATGATTGGATTTGTTATATATTTTTATAATCCTAAACTGCCTTCTGAAACACTTGGTTTATACATTATTGATAATTACTCTATTAATGGAGTTAAAAGTATAGCAATTATTGGAATCATAGCCATGATAATGTCTACAGCAGATTCTTGGATTAATTCAGCCTCTGTTATTTTTACTCATGATTTATGTAAGCCCCTACGAATTAATATTGAAAATGAACTTTTGTGTTCAAGAATATTTGCAATATTTCTTGGTATTAGCGTTATAATTTTAACTTTGCAATATGAATATCTTTTAGACTTACTTTTCTTAAGTGAAAATTTCTATATTCCAGTTGTTACTCCAATTATAATATTATCTATACTTGGCTTTCGTAGTACAACAAAAGTAGCATTGACTTCTATTTCAATGGGAGTCCTAACTATGATTACTTGGAAAAATTTTGTACAACCGAACACTGGCATTGAAAGTGTGATTCCTGGTATGCTAGCTAACCTAACGACTATGCTGTCTTCGCATTATATTTTTAAACAACCAGGCGGGTGGATTGCTGCGAATAAAGATGAGAAGCAAACGGCTAATTCAGAACC
>CAVXJA010000003.1:0-146719 GCA_963762045.1 uncultured Alphaproteobacteria bacterium
ATATTTGGACATCAATATATTTCACTTTTTGATTTAATATAGTGGGCATTTTGCTTATTTTCAATTAACTTGCTAACTAAAGCCTCAGAATTAATGCCATTGATTGGCTGCTCCCCTGCAGCATAAACATCAAGTACGTAAATTATATCAGCCTCTTTAAAGCATGCTACAAAATCATCAAATAAGTTTTCCAGCCTTGAATATTTATGTGGTTGAAATATAGCAATTATACGACTTTTATTGTGCGTTTTGGTGATTTTAGCGGTCTCAAGAGTTGCTTTAATTTCTACAGGATGGTGAGCATAATCATCAATAATGTTAGCTCCATTGAATTGTCCAACCTTGGTAAATCTTCTTTTTACCCCGGCAAATTTTTTAAATCCTTCCTTAAGAATTCTGATACCAAAATTCAAGCTCAATGCCAATAGAAATTGCAGCAAGACAATTCAAGATATTATGCTTGCCAGAAGTAGGTATGGATACTTTATTGATGGTGACTGACCCTTCGGATCCGGGTATATTAATGATGACATCAAAAATGGATTTATCAATATATTGCTCAATATTAATAGCCTTAACATGAGCTGTTTAGTTATCATCCCATAGGTTATTATTTTTTAGTAACGATTTCTTCAGCTTATCTTTTTAAAACAACAGGATGGTTATGCACAATACCCCAAATCCATAAAAAGGTAAGTTGGTGATAAAGCTACGAAAAGCATTTGTAAGAGTTTCAAAATCTTTATAATATTCCATATGCTCTGGATCAATATTAGTGATCACTGCAATTGTTGCCGGAATTTTAATGAAAGTCTGCATCCGATTCATCAGCTTCCGCGATAAGGTAATCGCTGGCGCCGAAAGATATGCATTAGTGGCTCTATTATTGATTATACCGCCATTTATTACTGTTGGGTTTAAACCAGCTGCTTCAAAGAGGCATGCAGTCATTGATGTAGTTGTAGTTTTCCCATGTGAGCCTGAAATTGCTACAGAAAACTTTAGCCGCATTAACTCTGCTAACATTTCAGCTCTTCTTATTACTGGAATATTTAGCTTTTTAGCAGCAATAACTTCTGGATTATCAGGCTTTATTGCTGATGATATTACTACGTAAGAGCTTAATGCCACATGCTCTCCATCATGAAAATCAAATATCTTTATCCCTAAATTGTGCAAACGCTCAGTGTTATAGTTTTTTTGCGCATCAGAACCTTGCACCTTATATCCCATATTATGCATTACTTCGGCCATACCGCTTAGGCCAATTCCGCCAATTCCTACAAAATGGAAAGTATCAAGTGTTTGATTTTGTTTCTGTTGCTCAAGTAATAGCATGCTAAAATATGATTTAATGTATTAAGGTTAATGTAAAATTATATTTTACTAAAATTGTAATTTGTATTAAGGTGAATTTATTATTTTTTTACTGAATTAGCAAGTTTAATTTACTCTAGCATGAGGTTTTTATGATATATGGTATTGGTACTGATATAGTTAATATTAATAGAATAAGTACAATATACGAAAGTTTATCAGTGAGTTTTATTAAAAGAATATTACATGAGAAAGAAATTGATATATTTAATGAACTTAAATTAGAAAATCAAAAAATTGCTTATGTGGCTAAGAGATATGCAGCAAAAGAGGCTATTGCTAAGGCTCTTGGAACAGGTATTAGAGAGGATTTAGCTTTTAAATGAAATTGCTATATTGAATAATGATTATGGTAAACCATATGTAGAATTCGTTAAAACTGATATGATAAAGAACCTGAATGTTGAAATATCTATTTCAGATTGTACCGAAGACGCCGTTGCATTTGCAGTAATTACGAAAGGTAATTAGCATTGGGTACGCCGAGAGGAATCAATAAAACGAAGCTATATTTAATTAATTGCGCGCAAGAGGAAGCGATATAGTGAATAAAGTGCCTTCACCAAGCTTTGATTCAACTTCAATCTCACCTTTATGCTGATCAACTATTGACTTACATAAAGATAGGCCAAGCCCAAGCCCATTTCTACCTAGATCATTATCAAGCCTTACAAAAGGCTTGAAGATATTTTCTTTTGCATCCGCCTTCATCCCAATTCCATTATCTTTCTTACTTAATTTGAGCAAGATCTTTTGCACATGTAGATTCAATTATTATGTAAGGCTTTGCTTTTGAATATTTAATAGAGTTTGAGATTAAATTTTGAAATAATTGTACTAAAGACACTTTATCACCATATACTTTAGGTAATCGTGGGTATATAATTTCAGCTTGCGTTTTTTGAACTTGCATTTCAATATTTTTAATTGATCTATTAATTATTTGGTCTAATTCTACAGGATCTAAATCCACTTTAGATCTACCAAATTCTGCAAACTTTAGCAAACTATCTATAAAATATAAAGAATATGAAGCATCTTGAGAGATGTTATTAGCATATGATTGCACTTTATCTTTAGTGTTTGTTTCAATCAATTGTTTACCAAGCAAGCTTGAATAAGACTGAATGCGACCAATAACAGATCTAAGGTCATGGGATATGGTGTGAGCAAAAAGCTCAAGTTCTTGCTGCTTCTGAGCCGTTTCTTTATGTGCGTTATATTTCTCAAGAGAATTATCTATCATTCTTGTGAGTGAGCTTAGATTTATATTATTTTTTGATATATAATCAACAGCTTTAAAATTCATTGCTTCCCTAACTAGCTCTTCAGTGCCACCTCCAGTTGTGAATATCACTGGGGTATCTATATTATTATCTCTAATAAATTTTAAACATTCTAAACCATTCAAATCGATTAGTAAGTAATCAGTAATGATAATATCATATTTGTTTTTCATTAAATCTTCAAGCGCTTTACTCCCGATCGTATAGTGCGTTATAGCAATATTGGAGTAAGCTTTTTGCAAAATTCTATTATATAAGAAAAAGTCGTCATTTGAATCTTCAATTATGAGAATTTTAATAGTTTTCATAAGTTTCTCATTTGATTGGTTTAATAGTATTAAATTTATTTATATCTTTGTTTTTTTAAAGTGCATTTTCCTCAAAGTAAATATTAAACTTAATTCGAGGAAAATACATTATGACTTTATTGAATAACTTACATTAAAAAGCGAGATCCATTTTCATTTCAGCATTAAGCATTTCATTGTTCGTTAAACCAGCATTTTTCCAAAAATTTTCTGATTCATGACCAACAAAATTCATATCGAACTCGTCCATATTTAAAAAGTCTGAAAAATTTGTATTGAATCCGCTATCATTCATAAAGTCTTCTAGCGAGGATCTCTTAGTTAATGTTGGGTTATTATTAACTTTCTGTACGCTTTGAGTTTTCATAGCTGAGTACCCTTATTATTTGTTAAATATGGGAAAACACTTCCCATAATTTAATGTTATCAAAGATTACAAAATAGTTAAAGAAAAAATTAACATATTTATAAAATATTTAACATTTTTCTACTATTAATTTAATTTTTTTAATAATATTAAGAATAATTTAACCTATACGTGTATTAAATTAAAATAATTTCATTAATTTTACTTATAAATTATTATTTTATTGAGAAAAAATGAATTAATTATGAAGAGAAAATGAATTAATTATGAATTAATAATGTCTTTCAGATATAAATTTCACTAATTTAATGAGATAATTTTTAGCAATGGAGTCATTAAACTTATTCAAATATTGCAAGCTATTTTGAGTTAGATTATTTGCTTTGTTTAATATAATTGTTTGGACGTCGTATTTATTTAATAAATTAATTAAATAATTCAGGTCTTCACTCGATTTATTAGATTTACCAAATAAATCATCTATATTCTTATTTTCTAAATCAGTGACATTTTTTTTAAGTAATATGATAGGCAAGGTGATTTTCCCTTCAAAAAAATCATCACCGATTTTTTTGCCCAATGTCAGTTCATTTCCAAAATAATCTAAATAATCATCAATTAGCTGGAATATAACGCCAATATTTGAACCAAATTCTTTCATACTTTTGCATTGCTCTTCATTACCGCCTGCTGCAAATATTCCCACTTCTGCTGAAGCTGCAAAGAGCGCAGCTGTTTTAGCATTTATTATTTTATTATATGCGGATTCGTCAATATTGACATTACTATGTAATTGAACTAATTGAGACACTTCACCTTCAATGATAATTGTTGAAGCATTAGATATAATTTCTAAACAATCGAGGCTTTTAGTTTGCACCATAAGCTGGAAAGCCTTACTAAATAAAAAATCACCTACTAAAATACTAGCTTGCGAGCCCCATAATTTATTAGCGGTAGGCTTAAATCTTCGCAAATGACTGCCGTCAACGACATCATCATGCAGTAAAGTCGCCATATGAATGAATTCAACAGCGCAAGCAAGCTTTACTATAGTATTAATCTCCTTCTTAGCATTTAGCATTTTAAAGGAAAGTAAAGTTATAATAGGTCTTATTCGCTTACCACCACCCTCTGATAAGTAATTACTAATAACTCCAATCAATTCTTCATCAACATTCACGGCATTAAGCATTAATGAATTCATTTCATCAAATTCACTTTTTAAATATTCTTTTATTTCATTAATCAAACCGAGCTTACTATTTTTAGTATCTTGAATTTTATTAACAGGCAATAGAGTTTCACTTAACTTAGGTGATTTCATTAAAGTTATTTTTTAAATTAAAAAAGCTTATCTACAATTTTTTTAGCTAAATCTTCTTCGGTTTTTCTAGGTATTATCCGATTTAACTTGTCTTTGATTTTATTCGTCACATTAGGATTTGAGCTTTTATGCTTTTCAATAAGCGGTAGCGCGCGCTTAATTATTGGAGAGTCAAGGTTAAGATTAGGCGCGATATCCTGAATGGCTTTTGCTAAATTATCCGTATCACCAATGCGATAAGTAATTTCTTTAAAAATCTCAGCTTCAAAAATTGGAATTATTTCAGCTATTTTTAAGCTTCCTAAGTTCATATTATATAAATCATTTGAATTAATATAAAATTTCATTGTTAAGTCATCACTAATTGAATGAGGTTGATCAGATAATTTCCTTAAAAATTTCTTAGCGACATTAGTATAAATATCTTTTAGATCATCTTGCATTAGCTTAAATGCATTTATTCTATAAATATAATTTGATGTAAAATCTACCATATTTGGATAATTACGCAAATATATTATACCATCTGCATTTACTTTTTTTGAGGAAGCTGAATCTAAATTGAATTTACCATCAATCCTAAAGCCAGAATCAGTACCAAATAGGCTGAATTCTCTAATATTAAAATCTTTGATAGTTGTTCTGGAATTTCCTGAATGCAAGGAAATAGCGCTAAGTTTAAAATCATAATTTTGATTTTCAAGCGAACGCAACTTGAACTTTTCTTCATTGCCGACAATAAATTTCAGCTCATTATTAAATAAAGATAAAATAGCATTTTGTTTATATTTAATTTTACTAGCAATATCATAGCTCTCGGCAAGCTTATCAATCGCTCCTTTTTTAATAAAAATTTTAGCTTCAGATACTAAATCACTATACATACTATTTTTTTCTAGCTTATCTTGATATTCAAGCTCTAAATTTTCAATATTTATATAATCATTATCAAAATTTAAATTAATTTTCGTATTGATATGATTTGCAGCATTTGATAAATCACTAGTGCCAAGCCAAACTATCATCTTAGCATTAATGCTAGTATTGCTTGGTAATATAGGCATAAAGTATAAAATACCCATTGGCGTATTCCCTGTCTGGGGCATCGCTCTTGCCCGCACTTGATGAAAATTGCAACTCATATATTGAAGGTATATTCACTATAAAATCAGCTAAAGAAGTGTAATATTTTGGCTTTTTAAAATCAAAATATAATTCTTCATGATTTTTATTAGTATATATTTCTTTTTTATATATATCTTTAGCCAGCATTGAGCTTGAACTGACTCTAACATTCTTTACTATATTGATGAATTCAAAATTATCTTTTTTATTTTTTAGAATATCAAATATGTATGACAGCGATTCAAGAGAAATTTTTATAACATAATTTTGAATCTCTATAATTGAACCGAAATTTTTATGCACAGGCTTATATGCAGCATTAATATCGCCA
Source organism: uncultured Alphaproteobacteria bacterium (assembly GCA_963762045.1). GTDB lineage: Bacteria > Pseudomonadota > Alphaproteobacteria > Rickettsiales > Rickettsiaceae > CAVXJA01. Next base: position 6,122 of record CAVXJA010000003.1, read on the forward strand.
CTATAACTGATTTTCAGGTCGCTCATAAGCGGTGAATATACTATATGGACAGGATTCTTATAGTCAATTAAAGTCGCCTCGCTCTCTTCTTGAAGGCCAATGATTTTGAAGCCAAAGCTAAATGGAAAACCGGATATAGCGATATCTTCAAAACTAACTTTAAATTCAGCTGTTTTATCCAGCTTGCCACGAGTCTCAAATGACTTAATTGTGAATTGCTGATTTAAGGCAGAATTTTTTATTTCGCTAAGCACCTTATTCATTATTATATGCCAAGAAGCAATATATAGTATTAATACAAAAGTAATTATAAATGCTATATATTTTAGTTTTTTCATTCTTGACTCAGCAACATATATTCCTTATTAAGCTCTCTAACATTCCACAGCCATAAGCTTATAACTAATATAAATACTAACATAAGATATTTTGCAATTGAATCAAAAGTTGCAACAGGCATAAAAATAAATATAAATGACTGAATAAATGCGCCGCTTCCCTTACCAAGCTTTAAACCAATTATCTCTGCCGCAGCCTTTCCTTTGGTTTTGAGTTCATGCGATAAAGGGATATAAGCCATTTCTTTTGTTGAATCAAAGAGAGAATATTTAGTTGATTTGCTTAAAATATTTTGCACAGCTCCCATAATTATTGCTAGATATAAAGGATCAAACATATTATCAAAGAAATTCGTTTCTCCAGAAAGAATCATGAATGTAAAAAATATAAACCCGGTTATGAGTAGCATGATGGGAGTAATAATAGCAGCAGCACGCCAGCTCGCGCGGCGAAGTATGTTACTGCCAATGATTGTGAATATCACACAAGATATGCCCATCCAAATATTAAATTTACCCATAAAGTTGATATATTCCACCGTCGAGGGGTACATATCTCTAACTTTTGCTTTCCATGGACCTTCTAATATATTTATAACTAATCCATAACATATAATAAGAAGAGCGATACGTCTTAGGTATGAAGATGAAATAATTAACTTAATACTATCAGATAAAGATAATTTAGTTTTAGTTATAGAACGCCTTGCATAAATTAGGTTTGATGATTTATCAGATGATAAGCTAAAATTTGGTAAGACATAATTATCTATATAATAATATAATATTAGAGCGCAGCAGCCAGATATAATAATGATATTAATTAAAGGCTTAAGCACGCATTCCGTGCGAAATAATTCCATAGCATGGTCTGAAAGCAAGCCATCGCTAATTATGTCAATATTAGAAAAGCAAACAAGCGAACTTCCAGCAAATATAAGCCCTAAATTGCCAACCATTGCGAGTAATGGATAAAATCTCTTAGCAGAATCCTTATCAAAAATGTAATTTGCATATTGCCAAAAAAGCAGATTTATCACAACCGCACTCCAAAGCTCGCATAAAATATACATGAAGCAATAGCTCCATTTAGCGCCAATCATTATAAACCATTTGGCATAAGGATAGGTAGCAATTAATTCAACTTGATATAAAGGAGATAAATGAATTATATCGCTATTTGGGTATAAAATATAAGTGAATACCCAATATGATATTAAGAAAAAACTAACGATAATGTAAAATAATTTGCTATATGAAAAGACATTAGCCAGCTTCACATAAATGAAGGTGAATATTAATGTCGAAGGTAATACTAGCCATAATTTCAAGAAACTTATAGCCTCAGGGCCTATGTTTGGGACTACTAGACTATCCTTGATAGAGCGCAGTGCTCCAAAGTTAAAAAGCACGCAAAGCATCATTAGCGCAAGTGGTGCAAATAGTTTTATCTCATGATTTTCAATAGGCCAGAAAATATCCTTTAACTTTTCGCTAAAATGCAAATGCTTACCTTGGCCGCTTTTATCAGTGCTGGAGTGATTATTCATTTTCTATTTAAATTACGCATCAATATTTTTGTGTATAATCAATAATTATTTGAAATTTGAAAGGATCACCTCTTAAGCTTTCCCATCAATATATTATTCGTTTTATTAACCAAGCCCAGGAGCTTCAATTTAATTAACTATACAAGCGTAATTACAAAATCTATGGTAATTACTAGGCATTTTTAAATGATTTTGCTCAATTTGTCAAGAATTATTCAAGCTTAAGGGCATTAAGTATTAATTTTTATAGCCTATACTATAGTTAATTAGACTCGAAGTTAGAGGGCTTCCGCTATAGTTAATTAGGGCTCGGGCCCCCCGCGGCGGCATATGCGCCAGTAGAGTGGATGCTACGCATTTTAAAGGCGCGCGCACGAAGCTAGCTTTTTGCGCGCGAGTGATCCATAATAGTTATTGCCTATATCCGCTCATTACTCTATACGGGGAGATTTTAGGTCTAATTACTTATACAACTGAAATGCCCCTAGATTTAAAACTATAGATTAATGACCACCAGGAACATTGCTTTGGTCTTTAGCTTGGTCTTTGGATTTGCTAGTGACAGGTAGTGCCGTCCTCGTACCTTTTGCAGTTTCTGTTCTCTTAGTTAATTTGTTACGCATTGTATTCACCATTTTCATTATGCGATTCTGCTTTTTAATGGGGTCAGTATCTGAATTAATTCCGCTGAGTGGCTTCTCCCCAACCTTGCTAGCTCCTGCCCCTTTATTCTCCTGATTTTGCCCAGGAGTCATAGGAGACGACTCTGGTGGTGTTGTAGGATTAGACGCTGGTTGGTTTAGTTGCGTTTGAGGCACTTGCGTATGAGCTCTTGGAACCTCTGGCTTTGGTCCTGTTGGAACTGGTGGTTTTTGAGCTGTTGGAACTGGTGGTGGCGCTGTCTTAGGCTCCGAAGGAACCGCTTGCTCTGGCGCTGCCCTAGAAGGAGGCTGCGGCTTTTGAGCCGTTGGAACTGGTGGTGGCGCTGTCTTAGGCTCCGAAGGAACCGCTTGCTCTGGCGCTGTCCCCGCAGGAAGAATTGGATCGGGAATAGGCCCGGGAGTTGTCTCCGCTCTCAAGGTAGGCTGCTCTGGCGCTGTCCCCGCAGGAAGAATTGGATCGGGAATAGGCCCGGGAGTTGTCTCCGCTCTCAAGGTAGGCTGCTCTGGCGCTGTCCCCGCAGGAAGAATTGGATCGGGAATAGACCCTGGCGTTGTCTCCGCTCTCAAGGTAGGCTGCTCTGGCGCTGTCCCCGCAGGAAGAATTGGATCGGGAATAGGCCCGGGAGTTGTCTCCGCTCTCAAGGTAGGCTGCTCTGGCGCTGTCCCCGCAGGAAGAATTGGATCGGGAATAGACCCTGGCGTTGTCTCTGCTCTCAAGGTAGGCTGCTCTGGCGCTGCCCCCGCAGGAAGAATTGGCTCGGGAGGAGGCATCGACTGTTGCTGCCCTTCAATCTCAGGATCTAATGGAGGGGGAAGAGGCCCCGTCGCTTCATTGTCAAGAGCAGCAGCCGGTTGTGTTTGTGGTGGCGCTGTCTCCAAAGTAGACGGCTGTTGCTGCTGTGGAATTGGTGGCTTTGGCTTCGAAGGAGACGCTGGCACGGGCTGCTTTTGTGCTGTCTCCAAGGTAGACTGGGCTGGCGGCCCTCTAGTGTCAAGATCTTCTAATGGAGGGGGAAGATGTTCCGTCGATATTTCATTAGCAAGAGCAGTCTGTTGTGTTTGTGTTGGCGCCGTTTCCGAAGTAGGTTGTGGCTCGGGAAGAGGCGCTTCCTGGTCTTTTGAATTAGGATTAACTTTTGCGGCTTCACTTAGCGGCTGCTCTGGAACTTCCTTCGGAGGAGGAGTTGGTGGAAGTGAATGAGAAGGAGGCGTTGGCAATGGCTTTGTTGGCCTTGGCGGAACTGGTGGCTTTTGGGTTTTGGGTGGAATTGGTGGCACTGGCTTCGAAGGAGCCGCTGGCTTTGTCCCCAAGATAGGCTGCTCTGGTTGCTTTGATCCTGTTTGAGGACTTGGAGCTGGGTTTTTAGGGGGCTCTGGCTGCTTTGGCGCTGGGTTTTTAGGAGGTGTTAGTTCTTCTGATTTAGCATCTTTGGGCTTTTGTTCACCTTTTTCTTGCGGTTTTTCTTTTTTTGCATCAATATTTTGCCGCTGTTTTTCCTCTAAGGCAATAGCTGGCTTATGCTCAGCGCTATATTGCTCGAGCTCATTATATTTTTTTTGAGTCATATTCAAATGGTAAGCTTTCCCTTCAATAACAGCATAGGTCAGCGCAGAGTCGCCTTCCCCTGCAAATTTAATTTCACTATTTTCGGGTAAATTTATTTTAACCAATTGACCTTTTTTATCATACTCAAGAGATAATTTATGTTCACTCTTAAAATTTGTACCTGCTTCTACCATGTTTGTAGTAATAAAAATTTCACGATCTGCTTGTTTTATTAGATCAGGATCGAGTGTGGTGGTAAAATTTTTAGCTGTATATTGCTTTATTTCTACGCCGTTAAGGTTAACTGAATTTGGCAATGTAATAATATTTGAAGTTTCAGAGAGCTTTATAATAGCATCTCTAGCTTGTTGTTGCTTAGGATTTTTTAGTGGCGTAGAGGTCTGAGAAGACATATTTTGCGGCAACTTAGGAGGAGGAGCTACTGGCCTTTGTTGCGTCCCTTGCTGCGCTACTGGCTTTTGCGGCCCTTGCGTCCCTTGCTGCGCTACTGGCTTTTGCGGCCCTTTAGGAGCTGGCCCTTGCGGCCCTTTAGGAGCTGCTGGCTTTTGCGGCCCTTTATGAGCTGCTATATATTTTTCACGGTTTTGAGCCTTAGATTTATTAATATCGCTAACTATGTCTTTTGTAGCACCATGCTCTTTCTTTAGCTTAGCTTGCTCTTTCTTTAGCTTAGCTTGCTTTTTTGTTACTTCGTTTCTTCCTTTAGCCATAATTGCCTTGAGGTTTTTTGTAGTTTTTTTATCACTTGAGTCTGGTATTGGCGTGGATAAAGCGTTCCACGTATTTGTAAGGTCATTACTTTCTTTATCTAATTTAGCTTCTTTAGAGATTTGCTTATTATTTTTTTCTATATCTTTTTGCAACCCTTGATACTTTTTCTTATCAATCCCTAAAAGATAAGTCTCATTATCAATTTCAACATATGCGGGCGCATTCTTACCTTTGCCATTAAACTTAATTTCAGCATTATTTGGAACTTCTATGTTGGTGAGCCTGCCATGTTTATCATAGACAGTGTTCATATTATGTATAGCAGATTTACTATTATCTACCCCAGTTAAAGGAATTTTGTGCTTCATATTGTTGCCACCAATACCCAATTCTTTATTTAGGATGAGCGCTACTGCTTGATTATAAGTTATTTTAGATGGAATATGTAACGAGTTATATTTGTTTAAAGGTACGTCTTGGTTATGGGTACTCTTGTCAAACTTTTTGGGCTTCTTAAGCGTAATTTCTCGATCTTTAGAATGTAATTCCCCTACAATTTGCGCTGTGCGAAGCTTTTCCTCTTCTTTGGATAGTGGTTTATTAGGCGCTTTTGCATTAGGTTTGTTTGTATTTTTAGGCATATATAACTCATATTTTTTAATTTAAATTCATCTTATTATTAACTTATTTTTCCAAACCCATTTGATTTAGGTTTATCACTTTTAGCTCGAGGAGGTGGAGGTGTGCTTTGTGAAGTTGTACGCTTCAACGGCTTGGTATCTTGAGATTTAGAAGAATCTAAAGGTTGTGCAGCTGGGGGTTTCTTGCTAGGCGGTAGAGGTTCTGGAGGTGGAGGTGTAATGTATCTTATAGTAGATTCATTGCCTAAGCTAGGATTAGATTGTTTAAACCTTTGGCTTCTTGTTTGATATTGAGGAGTTTGTTGTTCTTGTTTTGCTTGGTTTAATGTTCTTTGGCTGTCCTGCACTTGCTTTTCCAATACCGGTTGTTTTTTGATCATTTTTCTTTGTATAGATTTAACCCCACCAGGATTAAGTGGTTTACCTCCAGCCATTAATGTACGTGCATCTTCGGGTGGTAATGTAGCAGCCGCTAACTTATTTCCTGGAGCACTCGCCCTACTTTGACTTTGGTTTTTTGCACCAGAGCCTACGGTAAGGGGCTTCTGCTCAGTAGGTGCATCATTAAGAGTTGTTTTACTTCCCCTTAGAGCTGAGCTTGTATGGAGGTTATTATTGAGCTCATCAGGAATAGGCGGCGCAGGAGGTATAGCCTCATTCGACTTTAACTCAGGAGGATTTAAGGATTCGGATTTAGCTCTTGGTGGATTGGGCAATGGACTGCCCTCCTGCTTATTGGTGCTAATTCCTTCCGGTGCATTTTTTAAAGGGGAACTTTGAGTATCCACTGGATTGGGGTCAAGGCCACTTTGAGCCATACTAATTGAACTAGCAGAATTTGCTTCATCATCCCTATCCATACTACGTTCTCGTTCATCTAAATATTCTCGGCTTTTTGTAGTTTTATCTACACTAGTCCCTTTTACGTCCTTAGGAGATAAGATTGGATTATTTACTATATTCTTAAGAGGAAGAACTGGCTTAGTTCTTGTGATATTTAATGGTTTTGGCTCTAGGTCAGGCTTAGGCTGCGATGTCGGCTGCGAATTCTGAGCTTTAAGCTCAACCGGTTCAGTATTTATAGATTTATCCTTTTCCTTATTAATCGGTTTATCATTTAATTTAACACCAAAGGTTTTAGAATTTTCGATTGGTTTATCTAATATAGGTTCTGGTAATTTAGAAATAATTTTATTTTGTTTTTTTCCTTCGATTGCATGAGATTTTTTATGCTTTACAATATTATGCTTTAAATCATGATATTGTTTTCTAGTGAATGGTAAAAGGTAAGTCTCCTTATCGATCACTACGTAACCCGGAGCTTTATCATCTTTGCCTTTAAACTGGATTTTAGCTCCATTTGGAGCGTTAATAGCAGTAATTTGACCTTTTTTATCATAGACAAATTCTATCTTATGGCCGTTATCAGCATTAGTCCCAAGCGCTCTTAAGGAAAGTTTAAATCTCACTTCATTATTTTTATCAAGGTCTATAGCTTTTAAATGATTAGCATTGATTTTTTTTGGCATATCGCGCACAAAATATACCGGGACTGCAAACTTGCCATAAGTGGAATGTTTGAAGATTAATGGCTTTGAAGGGCGAATGGGAGAGGCAGGTACTTCAATGCTGTTTGCTTTGCGGCCAGACAATTTTTGCGCAGTGCCTCGTGCTGAGGATGCAGTGAATATGGCATTATTACTTGTTTGTGCGCCAGCTTGCGCCGCTAATCTAGCTGCCTTAGGATTGCCCACTTGTGGCTTATTAACTTCTTGAGGAGTAGCCTGTTGCTTTTTAGGAACATCCTGCTTTTTTTTAGGAGTAGCTTGCTTTTCCTGCTCTTTTGTAGAATTTTTGCCCTGAACCTTTTCCTGTTCTAATTTATTAATTAGATCATTGCTTCTATTATTATTTATATTAACTTGTTTGCGTAAATCAAGATACTGTTCTCTAGTGACCGCCAGAGTATATACTTTGCCATCAATTTCTGCATAAGCAAGCGCGTCAGGTCCATCGCCTGTGAATTTTAGGGGCTGCGGAGTTGATATTTCTTCTAATTTTCCGTTTTTATCATAATGAGCTGAGAAATAAGCTGCTTTCGATTCAGGGATATTTTTGCCATCAGCGCCTTTCAAAGCAAGCTTAATATGCAATGGCCCTTCCCCATCAAGCTCTTTTGGTACATCCACATTCCTATATGATGTTATGTCTTGAGTTTGGCCATTACTCAACTTCGCCCTAATTGGTTTTTTGGGGCTTATGGTAGTTTCTGAGATTTGCCCAATTTCTTCACCCTTCTTATTAGTTAGTTTCTTTATTGCAATATTATCTTTTTCCCCTTTTTCCCAGTCGATAGGAGAAAAATCTTTACTAAATCTTTGGTTAATTTGCTTAGTTGCCTCTATAAGCGCTATGTTATTTTCTTTAATAAATTCAGGATTTTTAACAATATCTTTATATAAATTCCAGCCACGATCACTTTGCAAGAATTTATCTATTTCTGCGCCTTTAAGGTCTTTAACTAGCTTGCCATCAAATTCTTCATTACCTGCTTCCATTAGCAAATATTTATGAGTTATAGCTTTTTGTTTAGCTATGATATTTTGCCTTATTGCCTTAGTTATCTCGCTATTGTAAGCTACCTGATCGCTATTAGCTGCAGGTGATGGAGTGTTATTTTTGGGCGGCGAAGGTGTTTTTTGTGGATTATTTTTAGCTGGTGAAGCAGATTTTTCCTGGCCTTTTGAATTAGTATTAACTTTTTTAGCGGTTTTATCTTTTGGGTTAATATTTTCAGAAGAACGCGCTTTAGTGGCCGTATCAGACTTTATAGCTGTTTTCTTTGCTACTTTACTTTCTTTAAAAGTTTGAGTTTTAGCTGCAGCAGCTGAGTGAATAGCTGTGCCTTTTTTTAATTCATTTCCTGTAAGCCCAGTTTGTTTAGCTTTAGTAGGCTTAGGTTCAGGCATAGCTTGCTGTGTTTTTGCTGCATCTTTTTTGGGCTTTGCTACAGATCGAGCATTATTCTTAGCCTTAGCTTCTTGCAATTGCGCTAAACCGCTTTTCTGCATTATGTTTCTAAGCGTGGCCGGCTCTATTTTAGCTCCGGGATTCTGCATAGCATGATTTATAATTCCAAGGACAGTTTTTTTTCTGGTATTATCAATTGTAACTTCTTTATTATTATATTGACTAGCTTTAGAAGTTATTCCATCAAATAGATCTTTAATAGATTTTGGATTCTCTTTAATATCTTTTGCAGTGAGTTGGTTTAAATGTCCTACAAGACCCTCAAAATTTCCTTCATTAATTGCTTCATCAGCTTTACCGCGAGCTTCATTAAGCCATTTAGTGAACTTTATTCCCATGTGAAACACCAATATTTAATATTACATATATATATATTTTATAAAAATGTATTAAATTATTCAATGTTTATCTTAACTAAAAATTAATAATATAATTATTATTGTTATTTTTAATACTATGCTATAAAATCTTGAGGTTCAAAACTGGAGCAATTATTATAATATTAATGAAAATATTTATGTTTAATCGAGAAATGATGCTAATGCAAAATAGCAGTAAAAAAAGCAATAGATCAAATTCAGACTTTTTAAACTACTCTGCAAATGATTTACTTGAAAGGTTAGATTTAATAAAAATTGAACATCTAAAGAAAGTATCACTGATACGTAATTATCATGAGCCCTTGGAAAGCGCATTAAAGTCAAAATTTAAAGATATAGAAATAGTCCATATTCACGATGAAATAAAAGATTTAGCCAATTTAAATAATATAGATTTAATAATCTTTCCATTCGGGCTTCATTGGTGCGCTGATGTAAATAATTTTTTTAAACTGGCTAGCAATGCCTTAGGCAAGGATGGTATGATTCTAGCAAATTTTGCAGCAAATGGTTCATTATATTCTCTTAAAAACACCTTCATTGAAATAGAGCAGTCTCTAGGGCTTCCTTCAGCGCCGCATATTGTCCCTATGATCAGTTTTGATGATGTTGCCGGCATATTATCAAGTTGTGGCTTTAAAGAAAATATTGCAGATTTGCAAAAGCTAGAGCTTGAATTTGATAATGCATATTTATTAATGCAGTTTCTAAAAAGCATTGCTGAGAATAATTTCTTAGATTTTAAGTATCCTTATAGAATTAACAGGCAAATTTATAATGAAATAAAGTTAAGGACTAATTCTAAAATTAACACTTTTGTTGATAAGATTAATTTATGTAGCTTTATTGCAACAAAAAATAAAAACACTATTCTAATGCGTTAATTGCAAATTTCTCTGGCTCTTCGAGTAAATATATGCGTATAATGATATTATATTATGAAATAAATTTATTAAAACACATTAATGTTAGGTTAAAATGGAAGAATTTGATTTAGTAGTAATTGGAGCCGGCCCAGCTGGTTACACCGGGGCAATAAGAGCAGCTCAACTCGGTTTAAAAGTAGCAATTATAGATAAAGAGCAACAACCAGGAGGCACGTGCCTTCGCGTTGGGTGCATACCATCTAAAGCGCTACTCAATATTTCAGATAAATTTTACCAGGCAAAAAACAACTATGCGGAGCTTGGCATTGATTGTTCCGTCAAACTACAAGTGGCAAAAATGCTTGAGCGCAAAGACAAGATTGTGAGTGATTTATGCAAGGGTATTGAAGGCTTATTTGCGAAGAATAAAATCAAGCGCTATACGGGTGTTGGCGAAATTATCACAAATGATGTCGTGAAAATAAAAGGCAAGTCGACTGAGGAAATTAAAGCGAAGAAAATATTAATTGCCACTGGTTCTGAGCCAGCTGCGCCCTCTTTTATTAAAATTGATGAAAAAAATATTGTGTCATCTACAGGGGCTCTTAGCTTTGATAAAGTGCCCAAGCATTTAATAGTTATTGGTGGCGGATATATTGGCCTTGAACTTGGATCTGTTTGGCAAAAACTTGGCGCTAAAGTTACGGTGATAGAATTTGCAGATCGCATCACGCCAGCTTTAGATAAAGAACTTAGCAAAAATTTACATAAAATACTTGAAAAGCAAGGCCTTCAGTTTATGCTACAAACTAAGGTTGAGAAATTAGATGTGAATAATAATTCCATTAAGGTTACCATCACTGATAGTTCAAGCAATAAAAGTTCAACTATTGAAGCGGATAAAGTATTAGTTGCAGTTGGGAGAAAGCCATATAGTAAGGATCTTGGCCTAGAAAAATTAGGTATCAAACTTGATAAGATGGGAGCTATTGAGATTAATGATAAATTTCAAACAAGCGTGCCGAGTATATATGCAGTTGGCGATATCGTTAGAGGCCCCATGCTTGCTCATAAAGCTGAAGAAGAAGCAGTTTGCGCCGTTGAAATGATGCAAGGGCAACATGGCCATATTAATTATAACCTCATACCAGGAATAATATATACGCATCCAGAAGTTGCTAGTGTTGGACTAACTGAAGAGCAGTTAAAGGAGCGTGGCATAGAATATAAAGTGGGTAAATTTCCGTTTTTAGCAAATAGCCGAGCGCGAGCAGCTAATGATACTGATGGTTTCGTAAAATTACTTGCGGATGCAAAAACAGATAAGCTACTGGGTGGGCATATTATTGGGCCTGAAGCGGGTACCTTAATTGCTGAAATTGCTGCTTACATGGAGTTTGGCGGATCTGCAGAAGATATTGCAAGAACTTGCCATGGCCATCCTACTTTAAGTGAAGCTATTAAAGAAGCGGCACTTGGGGTCGATAAAAGATCAATTAATATTTAGGGTTTTTATAATTATGTATGCATTAAGTATTCCTCAAATTGTGGGTTCAAGATTCATTCAATTTGCGAGATCAATTGGACAAGTTTTTATCTTTATGTTTCATTCAATAATTGTGGTATTTTCGCTACCCATTTATTTTAAAAATCTCTGCCGTCAATTTATGATAATTGGTTATTTTTCATTGCCAGTAGTTTCAATGACCGCTCTTTTTTCAGGAGCAGTACTTGCGCTGCAAAGCTATTCTGGTTTTTCTCGATTTGCTGCAGAAAGCAGCATTGCAACAGTCGTTGTGCTTTCAATAACTCGCGAACTTGGACCTGTTTTAGCCGGATTAATGGTTGCTGGAAGAGTTGGAGCTGCTATTGCTGCTGAAATAGGCACTATGAGGGTGACTGAGCAAATTGATGCCTTATACACTTTATCTACTGATCCAATGCGCTATTTAGTCGCTCCAAGAGTAATAGCAGCTGTCATATCAATGCCTGTATTAGTTATTATTGCGGATATAATTGGCGTGATGGGGGGATATCTAGTTAGCACTGAGAAGCTAGGCTTTAATGGTAATAATTATTTAATGAATACATTTGAATATTTAGAATATATGGACATTCTTTCTGGTTTATTCAAAGCTGCTATTTTTGGCTTTATAATTGCAATAATGAGCTGCTACCAAGGATATAATTCTGGGAAAGGCGCAAGAGGAGTTGGTGCTGCGACTACTTCGGCAGTGGTAAATTCATCAATTTTGATATTGATAAGTAATTATTTCATTACCGAGCTACTTTTCTAAAATATACAAGGGAAAAAATAATGAGTAAGCCAAAAATTAAAGTAGAGCAACTATATAAGTCATTCGGTAGTCACCATGTTTTACAAGGTGTTAATATTGAAGTAATGCCAGATCGATCATTAGTGATTTTGGGAGGATCGGGCACTGGCAAATCAGTATTAATAAAAACTATGGTTGGATTACTTAGCCCAGATTCTGGAAGCATAAAATATGATGGAATTGAATCAATTGGAATGAGCCAAAGTGATAGATTAGAAACATTAGAAAATTATGGCTTCTTATTTCAAGGTGGTGCACTTTTTGATTCTTTAACAATTCAAGAAAATATAGTATTTTTTGCAAGTAAAATTAAAAAGATGAATAAGAATGAAAGAAGTGAACTTGCTGCAGAAAAATTAAACTCTGTCGGCCTTTCACCGAGAATTTTAAACTTATTTCCATCTGAGTTATCTGGTGGTATGCAAAAACGTGTGTCGCTTGCGAGAGCAATTTGTACAAGTCCTAAAATTATTTTCTTTGACGAACCGACCACCGGCTTAGACCCAATTATGGCTAATGTAATTAACGATTTGATTATTAAGGTTAGAGAGGAGTTAGGCGCAACTACCGTAACCATAACTCATGACATGCATAGCGCTAGAGTTATTGGCACTGATGTAGCTATGCTTCATGAGGGTAAAGTTATTTGGCATGGAGATGTTGAAGAAATGGATGATGCTGATAACCCATTTTTAAGCCAGTTTATTAAGGGAAAAACTAAGGGACCTATCAGAGTTTAGGTCTATGATTTATCATATAGTCAATCAAATTGAGGTTTGAGTTTGCAAGCGCTGCTTCGCCGGGGCTAAGGCGCTGTAGCTAAAAACTCAATATGAGCTTTCATAAAAATTTACAAAACCTTTACGGGTATGATATTTATTTAGGTATGATGTGATGACTTTACTTCTACCCGTGAGCTCAATAACTCCTTCCTTTGCATAAGCAATTTCCTTAAATTCTTCAAGGGGGATATTATATACTATTTCTTCCTCATGAGTGTCGCTATTGATGTCAAAAGATGCTACTTTTGACTTAGTTGCTGGATAATAAGTATATATTTTTAGCTTATCAATAAAAAATTTAAGGGAAGAATGCTCTCCGTCAAAAAGCGATGTTGCCCTATTTTTATTGACCCAGCGCACCGTCATCTTCACAAAATTTTCGTTTGAGTCTTTATTTAATATAAAATAATATGGTGAATTCCGGTTATTTTTAAAACTTGGGTATATGGGCTGAGATTTACTTGCACCAAATCTTATATCATCGGAAAACCTTGTTGATGTTTCAACATTATAGCAAGAGCTTACAAAAGCTAATAATATAAATATAAAAAATTTTTTCAGCATCAGAATATAACTTAATTCATAGTTAAGTTTTTTATACCATACTTCAATTATTGATTTATTAAATTTGTCTTTAACTCTTCAAAATATTTATCATCATGAGCCTTTATTACAATCTTTTCACCAAATATTTGCTCATCAATAGTGATTTTATCTGCATGCAGCATTAGTCTTGAAAAACTTTCTCCGCCATATTTTTTATCTCCAACTATAGGCGCGCCAAGCAAAACACTATGAGCTCTAATTTGATGCATCCGCCCGGTAATAGGCTTAAATCTGACTAAAGGATATTGCGTTTGTTCTAATATTTCAAACTTTGTGATCGCATTTTTAAATTTAAGTTCTGATTCACTTAAGGGTTCATTATAATTTTTTACAATTCGATGCCCTTCAGAATCAAGATGTTCTGCAAGAAAATTATCTATAATACCGCTGCTAGGGGTAAAGGCCTTTGAAAGATACGCAATATATTCTTTATATGCCAGACGCTCTTTAAAAGCATTCATGAGTTTGCTAGCATTAATTTGACCTTTAGCAATTATAAGCACACCGCTAGTAGCTTTATCAATGCGATGTACTAGCTTAAGATCATCTACGCTACTTTCATTATCTCTATTAATATAATTTAAAGCATCATTAATTGAGAGATTAATTTTACTGCCACCTTGAGTTGCTAATTCATAAGGTTTATTTATTGCCATTAGATATTCGGAATCATATAGCAGATACTCACCCATAATTTTAGCAGCTAATGATTTTATTGCTGGATTTTCTTTTTTTTCATCAAACTTCTTTTCACTCTCCTTATATTGGTTGAGTATATGATAAAAGCTAATTTCATCGCCTTTTTTAATATATATATTAGCTTCAACCTTCTTAGAATTAAGTAATATATCCTTATTTTTAATATATTTCTGTATTAAGCCTTGAGTAATATGAGGAAATATAATTTTAAGATAGCGATCAAGTCGTCCTTCAAACGCTCCAACAATAATTTGTTCTTTCATAGGATTATGCTTTCACCGACAAAAATAATCCCCACAATAGTGAGCTTAGAACTAAAAATGCGCCTAATTGATGAGAGACCGCATATGATATTGGAACCATATATATCAATGTGAGAATTCCTAAAGTTAGCTGCACTAATATTGAAAAAATAAGTAAAGTGGATAAAGATTTTAATTTTGATATTTGAGTATTCCGGCAGGCTACAGATAACGTAATTATATAAATTAGTAATATAATTGCTAACAAGCGATGAATGAATTGTAAGGTTACCGGATCTGATAAGGCATTAAAAGTAAATAATCTATCTAAAGTTATTTCACTTGCAATAAGCTCTCCATTCATTAATGGATAAGTATTATAAATTAAGCCCGCTTGAGTCCCAGCAACTAATACACCAAAAAACATTTGTAACATGCATAATACTATAGCCCCCATAAACATTCGCTTTAATCGACAAATATTCACTTCACTTGCAACTAGCATTATATCAAATGAGTAACACATTTTTTGCCAAAAAATTAATATGAAAATCAATGTTGCGATCATTAAATGCGCAGCTAGCCTAAAGTGACTAACATGCGGATCATCAACAAGCCCGCTTTTAACCATATACCATCCCATATAGCCTTGCGCTGCGAAAAGTGCGCCGATAAAAGTAAAGGCTAAAAATTTCTTTTTACTGAATGACCCACACCAAATAAAATAAATATAAGGCAAGATGAATAATAAACCAACAAGCCTACCTATCAAACGGTGAATATATTCAAGCCAAAAAATTGATTTAAATTCTCTAAGGTCAAAATCTTGGTTTACTTTCTGAAATTCAGGAGAAACTTTATAATCATCAAATTCTTGTATCCAGGCTTCATGAGAAAGAGGTGGTAATATTCCAGAAACTAATTTCCACTTAGTTATTGATAAGCCACTACCGCTGAGCCGTGTAATGCCGCCTATAAATACCATTGCAATAACTCCAAAGCACAGCAAAGTCAGCCAGCGCGATATACCAGTATTTTTATTAATAGACATAACTATAACTTAAATTAGAATTTTTGAAAAATTTGAGATTTATATTTAGATTAGTAATTTTTTGCACAAAAATCAATCTTTAATTATTTGAACTAGGTTCTGTGAAGGATATTAACGTAGCCATATAAAAATTCCAACAAAATTTAAAAATCCTATAAATACGTTTGCAGTTTTGTCAAATCTTGAAAAGACCCTCCTAAAATGCTTTATTTTACCAAAGAAACATTCTATTAAATGGCGTTCCTTATAGATATGGGCATCATATTCCCTTTGAATTTTACGATTCTTTTTTGGAGGAATTACAGCTATCGAATTTTGTTTATCAATGGCTTCAAGCAAGGCATTAGAATCATAACCTTTATCCGCAATAACCGTGGCGTTTCTAACTTCTTCTAACAAAGATTCTGCTTGGGTTATATCGTTTCTTTGCCCCGGAGTTAAAATAAATTTTAATGGATTACCCAATGCGTCAACTAAAGCATGTATTTTAGTAGTAAACCCTCCTTTGCTTCTGCCTAATGCCTCCTTAGTTTGGCTATCTTTTTTATAGCCTGCCGAACATGCATGAGATCTGACTATCGTTGCGTCAATCATCACCTCTTCTTTGTTTGCTTCCGTATGCATAGATTCAAATAATTGCTGCCAAATACCTTTATTGCTCCATGTTTTAAAACGCATATGAACAGCTCGCCAATTCCCATAATATTCAGGTAATAACCTCCATTGACAGCCGCTGCGCGCTATATACCAAACTCCTTCTATAAACCGTCGCAAAGCCAGCTCTTTTTTGGTATGTATTTTCTTAATCCTTGTTAGCTTTGTAAAAATCGCTTCCCATTCGTGGGCTTTAATGTAATAATTCATATGGTAGTTGTATTTGCTTGAACATAAATACACTACCACATTTTCTTATATATTTAAATTTCCTTCACAGAGCCTAAAAAAATATTGCGTTATAAATATTACTTATCTTTTAATTTTTGAAGTTCAATTTCCGAAATACCAGTTGCACTCGAAACAACATCCAAAGGAATATTTTGCGCAAGCAATTGAATAGCTATCGAAATCTTTTCTTGCTCCCGACCTTGCTCTAAGCCTTGCTCTAAGCCTTGCTCTCTACCTTGCTCTAAGCCTTGCGCTATGCCTTGCTCTAGACCCCTTTCCATGCTCTTCCTTTCGATATTCTCAATAGTACTTGCTTCCACTCGATACCATTTCAGACGCTCCTCATAAGCTTCTCTCTCATCTTCAGAAAAATTCATTATTTCTAATACTGATAAAGCTTTTTTAATTCCAGGATTGTTTAAAGCCCCGTGTAAATTATTTTTATCTAGTAAATCATTTTTTGTTAAAAAAGCTATCCAAGCTCCAAGCGCATCTTTAATTTTATTTATAAATTCATTAAAGTCATTATCAGATGAACTATTATCAAATTTATTTAACTCAATGGTATGCAGCTCTATGTCTTTAAAATATTTTACTTTGCTTTTTGGGTCTAAAAGTTGAAATGTATGATGATAATTTTCTGAATTATCTATTGTCGTAAAGTTTAATATATGTATGCCTATTGTTTTTTTTAACTTAGTATAACTCTCAGATGCTTTAAGTTGCTCAATATATAGCTTCGACCAATAATACAAAGCTCTCTTTTCGTAATTAGCTTCATCAGTTAATTGTATTTCTACATTAAATTGATGACCGTTAAGTCCTTTGGCCTTTATATCAAGAATTGATAATTTGTCCTCCCTGAAAGATTGTACATTATATGGATTTAAAATTTTTAAATCCTCCACTTGATCTTCTTCACTTACAATAGAATTTATAAGCGAAATTAACAAATCCTTATTTTCTTCAACACCAAATATTTTTTTAAAAGCTATATCAATCCTTGGGGTTATTTTTTCACACATACAAATATTATTTCTTATTAATGTTTTTACATTTGAATTATAACATAGTTCATGTTCTAGAGCTACTTTTAATATTTTTGGATTGAGATTAATAAAGCAATATTAACGCGCATTAGCAAGTATGGTTTTTAATTCTTACTAATTGCATTTTAGAAATATTATGAAAATAAATTGGCAGCGACAATATCAGTATTAACCTTATGATAAAATGATATCTATAATCTGAAGCCTGAGTGGTGATAAAAAGCGAAATATAGTAAGCGAATGTTATAAGTGATATATATTTAATAACATTATAGCTGCTAGAAGTTTTATCATTATCTTTAATAAGGTAAAAAGCATAAGCAAGTAATATCAGAAGATTGATATAATTACCCGTTATTAAAGATGGTACCAGCTTTAAATATTTAATTACTAATTTCTTTAAAATATTGAACTTAAAATTGTGTAAATTATAAGTTTGAACAGTATCGTCACCTATATATGCATAAAAATAAGATGTTTCAGGGCGCATTGAATATGCAAAATTAGCTAAGCGATGTTGTAAATATTCAAATGGATGCTTTTTAATTGCTTCCCAAAAAGCTTGTTCCATTAACTCTATTTCATTTGGTTCATAGCTTATACTAAAATATTTATTATGATAATATAATGTATCCACCCATTTTGGAGTATAATTGTTTTTCACCCCCTCAAAATCAAATTCTTGATGCCTACTAACATGCTCAGGGAAAAGGCTAGGATCATCAACTTTAACTGCAATTCCTGCAATATCATAAAACTGCCTTATCTGCTGGCTATTAGTATCTTTAGTATAATGTTTTATAATAAACGAATTCGCAGCTATTATGAGCGCACTAAGCAAGATAGTAAAAACTAGCCTATGCGTGGCTGATTTCTTTATGTAAATTTTACTAATAAGATAAGTAAGGAAAATTAAAATGAACTTAGCTTGAAACTTTATGCCTACTGCGTAGAAGGCGACAAGTAATAGAGCAAGAGCTTGCACGTTAGAAATATAGCTTTGCCTGCTAGAATAATAAAAATAACAGGCAATGATGAGTAATGTTGAATATGCAAATCCCACATCCTTCCATATCATTGTTGATTGCGATAATATCATTGGGTAAAATGGTAAGATAAAATACCATTTTCGATATTCGTTGCTTTCATCGGCCAAGTATAATAGCAATATGCTTCCCCATAGCGCGCTAATGTGCATTATAAGCATGCTTTGAGGGCCAGTATAAATTATATTTAAAATCGACCAAAGCATCGCCATTAACGGCGGATGGTGCGAGCTATAATTGCCGCTTAAACTTTCCTCAAATTGCGCTATGCTATCTGGACCCATCCCTCCAGGATAAGAAGAAAGAAAGTGAAACATAAAGCATATAAGCACTATAAATTGCGGCTTATATTTATTAACTAATTTTATCATTTTCTTATTGCTGTAATAATTTTATCAGTAATATATACTTAAAAATCATCTTGCTCAATAGAAGATTCTACGCCTGTAGTATTTCTTTGGTGTAAATCAGTTGAATCAGTATTACCATAATTCTGAGCACTAAAAACTATCGATTCGGCAGTTTTAGTATTTTGATTCTCATTAGTATTTTCTGTAGTTTTCTCTATGGATTCATTAGGTGCTTGGATTTCATATGCAGAATGACTCGGACCCGGCAGAGAATCACTAAAGTTTTTTAATTTACTATCATTCTTAGCTATTTCATTTTTTATTATTAGCGCCCAAGCCGGAAGCTCGTCATCAGGTAAATTTTGAACTTTAACTAAGTCAATATATTGCTTCTTTAGATCTAAACCATTAATTCCTTCCAAGAATATGTATTTATTGATATTAAATTCATTTAAAAATTTAATATTACCGCCCTTGGTTATGAAATTTTTAAGCATATCTGGTAATATATCTGTGTTACATTTATTGATTCTTGCTGAATCAGGTCCAGTATAAAAAGATGTATGGTTATCAATAATTTCAAAGGGCTCTAAAATAGCTTTAGTAGAAATATTTTCCGGATTAAGGGTATTCTCTAGCGCAAAATTAAGCAAATCTGATCTGTAATTCTCAAAGCATAGCTCGATAAGGTTACTAGCTTCTAAGTCATGTTTTTCATCGCCAGTAAAGGTTAAAAAGTTTTTTAAACTGGCTCTAGTATTACCTAAATCAATAGATATATCTTCTTTTTTTAAGAAATCCTGTAGCTTTTTTAGTTTACCTTCAAATTCTAAACCTTCAAATGCAATCAATTCATTTAATTGTTTATTAACGGCATTACGGTGACTTTGCCTAAGAATTTCAGGACCACTATAAGCGCACGCCATGGCTGTGCCTATGAATGCAGCTGTCACTATTTCTCCCCCCGATGCAAAATAGGCTGCGCCAGCACTGATTATTCCGAGTAAAACACCAGCTCCTGCTAATTTAAATATATTACTTTTCATATGAATTACCTCAAAATTAATATTAATCAAAGCTTGGCTACCAAAAAATAATATAACATTAAAATTTATTTTTAATTTTGGTCAAGTTTGATTAAATATAATATATATGTATTATAAATAAATTTCAATATCTCATCGCTCATTCACAATCATTAGAAATTCCACATCCAGATGTAGGCGTAGAGGAATCGTGTAGATCAACATCTGGCTCTCCTCCAGAAAAATCATTAGCTGTATTACCTATTAAAAGTTCTTGGAAGTTTTTTATCTCATCATTTAATATTAGATCGCTTAATAACTTTTTTTCAAACTCAATTAATTCATCATGATTGTCTCGTAACTTATTAATCAAAACTTGTGCCCATTTTGGTAGGTTACCATAATTTTCTGGAGGAGTTGCTTTTAATATTTGCTTGAATTCATTACATAAATCAAGGTTGGCGATGAGTTTTAAATTTTCAAATATACTTATGTCATGATTTAAAAATTTAACATTTCCATATTCTATTAATTTCTTTATAATATTGGGCAATATATCATTGTTTTTCATAACAATAAATTTACGTACAATAATACCCGAACCTTCATACTCTTCATCGATATTTTTCAGAGCTACAATAATATATTCAGGCCATATTTTATCTATATTTCGAGCATTTTGAAGAATGAATTCGAGAATATCAATTCTGCTTTGAGTAATAGTATATTCAATAACTGTGTTAAGTTTAACTGCATCTAAAGTAAAATGCTCGTCAAACGCGAAGAAGTCTTGCAAACCTTGAGATGTATAATGCTGCAGCAAGCTAAATTCGCCAAGTTCATCATCATTAAAATTTTTCTTAGCTTTATCGCTATTGGTTAAAAACTTAGTGAGTTCCTGCTTTTTTACATCAAAATCTAATAATTCAAAATTTTTAATCTCATTTTTAAACTGCTCAAGCTCTAGATACATTCTAACAGCTGGTTGAGTATAAGCTATGATCAGCCCAAGGATAAGGATATACAACATATACAGATAATATTAGATTAAAAAATTTTCAAAAGTAAGCCTTTTTGATTAGTAAGCTCTTTCACTCTTATTGTCTATCTGGATCATAATTTAGATCTTCTAATGCATCAAGAATATTTTTAAAATAGAAGTTATATCCGAGATCTACAAGTTTTTTTGGTAATATTTTTTGATTATTTAGCAAAACTTCTTCAGTTAAATCACCATATAAAAACCTTAAGAAAAAAGTCGGTAGCCTCATGCTTACGGGCCGTTTTCTCATATTTGTTGCAATATTCATAAATTCTTCATTAGTGACAAAATCCATGCTTGCAACGTTAAAAGCTCCTGAAGCTTCTTTATTTTCAATTAAGAATTTTGTAATTAGCTTTATTTCATGCGCATGCACCCAAGGCATATATTGCTTGCCACTGCCTAAATATGCGCCTAGATACCAATCTATAAGTTTTTTTAGCTTAAAGTAAAAACCTATTCTCCGCGCGAGCACAACACCAAACCTCAGCACGCAAACTCTAACTCCTTCTTCTTGAGCTTTAAAAGCTTCTTGCTCCCAATCATAGCAAAGCTTTGCTGCAAAGGAATTATCCTTATCGCATTTATCATCTTCAGTAATTACTCCATCATTTTTATAGCCATAATAGCCAGCAGCAGATGCATTTATCCAAAGCTCCGGCTTTTTGCTAGCGCCCTGGACCTTTTGAAGTAAATATCTAGTAATTCCAAGTCTTGAATTATATATCTTATTTTTAATTGCCGGAGTCCATTTTTGATCAATTTTTTCTCCTGCTAAATTAATTATAACGTCATACTCAAAGGGCTTTTGATCAATATTGCCAATATATTCAACATTATACTTCTCTCTTAATTCTTTGTTTTTTGCAAGCATAGCAACTGATCTTGTAAGAATAGTGATATCATATTCTTCAAAATTGGTAAGATGTGAGATAATGTGCCGACCAATAAGGCCTGTTCCACCAGTCATCAGAATTTTTTTCATAAATTAAGCGTTTAAACTATAGGTTAATTACTTTAGTAAGAATATTTAGCTAATACAATCATAAATTTATATGTAATTTAAATAAATTTATACTAATAAGCAAGTATTATATAGAAAAAAATAATATATTTTATTATATTCCCATAAATAAACAACTTATACCATATATAGCTTTTATGAAAAAAACATTGAAAACTGAAAGTGAGTTAGAAAATTTCGCTCAAGAGTTTGCAAAGAAACTTAAGGCCTCTGATGTGATAGCACTTCAGGGAGATCTCGGCGTTGGCAAAACTACCTTTAGTAGACAGCTGATTAGATCATTATTAAATAATCAGGATATAATAGTTCCTAGCCCCACTTTTAATATAGTACAAATATATGAAGCAACTCAATATTCGATTTACCATTATGACCTCTATAGAATCAAAAATATCTTTGAACTTGATGAGCTTGGATTCGAGGAAGCATTTCAGGATAATATCACTATAATAGAATGGCCCGAAATTATTCTTGATCAAATAAAAGACCATGCTTATATTATTAAATTTCATGTAAATGAAGGGGGAAGTCGTATTATTGAAGTATCCCAAACGCCATACAGATCAATTGAGCAAAATCATTCAAAATAGTTGACTATTTTAGTAAAGTAAGTTATAAAAAAATAAAGGAGCTAATTTATTTTTTTATGCAATATTATGAAACTAACCACTAAAAGTAGATATGCAGTTACAGCTATTATGCAGGTAGCAGTTAATTCACAAAATACAGAAAAGCCTATTCCAACCAAGCTTGCTGAAATATCTTCTAATCATGATATTCCACTGAATTACTTAGAGCAGATTTTTGCTAAGCTTCGTCAAGCAAGCGTAGTTAATGCTGTAAAGGGCCCTGGAGGTGGATATGTATTAAACATACGCGCTAATGATTTAAAGATAATGGATATTATTAAAGCAGTTGATGAAAATGTGAAAATGACCATATGCGGTGGTGGTAAATACTGCACTAAATCAGGTCTAAAATGTAACACTCATGATTTATGGAAAGGACTTAGCGCTAAAATTAGAGAATATCTATCATCAATTTCGATTGAAGATGTTATCAATAATAATTTAAAAATTGATGCTTAAATATGTACAAAATGCGTAATATTTATTTTGATCATAATGCAACCACAACCATGTGCGAAGATGCTTGGCTTGCTCAAGAAGCAATATGCCAATTACCCCTTAATGCTTCTTCAGTGCATCGCGATGGTAGGATGGCTAAGTCAATGCTTGATGAAGCAAGAGACAGCATTTATCAGCTAACTGCAATTAAAAACAAGGGACAATATAATCTTATATTTACTTCCAGCGGCACAGAAGCTAATAATTTAATCATGAATAACTACTTAGATGGCCAAATTTTTATATCAGCAATAGAGCATCCTTCAATTTTAGAGTTTAGTAATCATTACGAAAATATAAAAATCATTAAAGTCCTTGAAAATGGAATTATTGACCGGCTTCACTTAGAAAAATTACTAAGAGATAGTAATGATGGTAAAAAGCTAGTTTCAATTATGATTGCCAATAATGAAACAGGCATTATCCAACCAATAAAAGAAATTGCTGAAATTTGTAAGCGATACAATGCCCATATGCATTCAGACCTAGTACAAGCGCCTGGCAAGATGGAATTTGATATTGAGCAGCTTGAGATTGAATATGCAACCATTTCAGGCCATAAATTTGGGTCTGGGCTTGGCGCGGGCGCGCTTATATCTAAAGCAACTAATTATGTTAGACCTTCAATATTTGGAGGCGGGCAAGAAAAAGGAGCAAGATCTGGTACTGAAAATGCTTCAGCTATTAGTGCTATGTCTGCTGCAGCGAAGCGCCTTATGGTCAATTATGATAATTACTTAGCTATAACTAAAAATATTAGAGATTATTTTGAGCAAAAGATAAGCCAATATTTCAAAAATATTATTTTAGTTGGGCAAAATTCAGCGCGTTTAATTAATACTTCAATGCTTATTTTTAAAAATAAAAAATCAGAGCTTGTTGTTATTGCGCTTGATCTTGCTGGATTTTCAGTTAGCTCAGGTTCTGCTTGTTCATCTGGCAAGGTAAAAAAATCTCACGTACTTAGTGCAATGGGATATAATGATGAAATGGCTAGTAGCGCTATAAGGGTATCATTTAATCACACAAACACTTTTGAAGAAGTGGATAAATTTATTGATATATTAAAAATAATTTAAGGGAGGCAAATATTTTGGAAAATAACCAAGAAAAATTAGCAACTATGAGAAACCATTTAGCATCAAATGGTAAAAAGCTACCAATCTATCTCGACTATCAAGCAACTACACCTGTTGATCCGAGGGTTATGGAAGCTATGATTCCTTATTTTACTGAAAAATTCGGCAATCCTCATTCCAGAAGCCATTCTTATGCATGGGAAGCTGAAGAAGCATGCGAAATTGCAAGAGCAGAAGTTGCAGATCTTATTGGAGCCTCTGATAAAGAAATTATATTCACATCAGGTGCTACAGAATCAAATAATATGGCACTGCAAGGAGTGGCAAATTTTTACAAAGATAAGAAGGATCACATCATAACATGTCAAACGGAACATAAATGTATTATTGATACTTGCAGACATTTAGAAATGAAAGGTTTTAAGGTCACTTACCTTCCAGTTCAGGCTAATGGTTTAATTAGCTTAGAGGATCTAAAAAATGCTATAACTCCGAAAACATTACTCATTTCAATTATGGCAGTGAATAATGAGATTGGTGTTATTCAACCTCTTAAAGAAATTGGTGCTATGTGCCGAGAGCATGGAATATATTTCCATTCTGATATCGCGCAAGGATTTGGCAAAATACCAATTAATGTTGATGAATGTAACATTGACCTTGCAAGCATATCTGGTCATAAAATATATGGTCCAAAAGGCGTTGGCGCTTTATATGTTAGAAGAAGACCAAGAATAAGGCTTGCTCCAATTTTTAACGGCGGTGGGCAAGAAAGAGGTTTTAGGTCAGGCACACTTGCTACTCCCCTTGTAGTAGGGCTTGGTAAAGCAGCGCTCATTGCCAAGCAAGATATGGATAAAGACCAAAAACATGCTGAGAAATTATTTAATAAAATTGTTGATGGCATCCAATCTCGCGCCGATCAAATTTTTCTAAATGGTGATAAAGACAAGCGCTGGAAAGGTAATGTGAATTTGAGCTTTGCTTTTATTGAAGGAGAATCAATGATACTTGCGATTAAGGATTTAGCCGTTAGCTCCGGCTCTGCTTGCACATCTTCTTCTCTTGAGCCTTCTTATGTACTTAAAGCAATAGGTTTAGACGAAGCTCTTGCTCATACTTCGCTTAGATTTGGCATAGGACGCTTTACAACGGAAGAAGAAGTTGATTATGCAATAGAGCTTATTATTTCTAAAATTAATTATCTTAGAGATCTGAGCCCGCTTTGGGAGATGGTTCAAGAAGGCATTGATTTAAAAACCATCAAATGGGCTGCTCATTAATTATATAAATTTATAAAAGGTAAATATTATGGCTTACAGTAAAGAAGTTATTGATCATTATGAAAATCCTAGAAATGTAGGTGTGCTTGATAAAAGTAGTAAATCTGTTGGCACTGGTCTTGTTGGCGCTCCTGCTTGCGGCGATGTTTTAAAGCTGCAAATTGAAGTTGATAGCGAAGGAGTGATAACTGAAGCAAAATTTAAAGCTTTTGGTTGCGGCTCAGCAATTGCGTCTAGTTCACTTGTCAGCGAATGGGTGAAGGGTAAAAATATTGAGGAAGCTACCAATATTAAAAATCAAGAAATTGCTGAATATTTATCACTTCCACCTGTAAAATTACATTGCTCAATGCTAGCTGAGGATGCAATTAAAGCTGCGGTAAAGGATTATCAAGATAAGCAAAAATAATAATTTGCTATGAGCAAGGATATAATAACTTTGTCTAATGCAGCGGAAAAAGAGATTGCTGCTATGATCGCATTAGAAAAGAATAGTAAGATAATTGGCATTAGAGTTGGAGTAAAATCTGGTGGATGCTCCGGGTTTAAATATACTATTGACTTTGCTTTTAATATTGAAAAATATGATGAAGTTGTTAAGCACAACGGCTTAACCATAATCATTGACCCAAAAGCTCAAATGTATTTAATGGGCACTAAAATGGATTTTATTCTAGGAGACTTTAACTCGGGATTTGTGTTTATTAATCCTAATGAAAAGAGTAAATGCGGCTGCGGCAGCTCATTTAATGTTTAATATATCGAAATAACTTGCTGAGAAAAGATATTATAAGTTACAATTATAAATGCTACTGTTAACAGTAGCATTTATAGTTAATTAATATCGATAATGACCCAAGAGCACAATAATAAGCAATTAATGCAAATTGCTAAATTTATTAGTAAAGATAAGGAACTCAGCACCCTGGTTAATAATATAATTAGTAATGGTACTGCTAAAGAAGAAATTGAAACCAAACTTATTATATTGCTCAATCTTCTACTGCCAAAAATGAAAAAAAAGTTCAGCGAGATCGGCACTGATCAAAATGCTAATTTCGATGAATCAGCGCTTGCAAAAGATATTTCTAAATTAGCACATTTATTAAACGGATCTAAAACGCTCAAAAATTTAGTCGATTCAAAAGATTCCACGCTCCAAATTGAGTCTGAAGAAGATATTGATACATCCAATATAACGAATCGCTCGAAAAGAAATTTAAAAAAATTGTTTAAAGAATTTATTACTTATGAGATATATAAGGTTATGAGCCCTAATCAGATTGCCGGTGAAACAAAGTTACAAAATTTTTTAAATAATATGCATATTGGTGGTTTTAAATTAGCAAGCAAATATGCGGGAGGTAAAAAAGCAGATTTAAAAAACTATTCTGCGCATACTATCTCGCGCGCTAATTTGATTGCTAAAAAATCTAATATTAAGCATAAAACTTTTAACTCAGGCATGAGTCGGTAAGCAAATTACAACCACTTATTAAAATATCGGTATTATAAGGAATAATGTAAAAAGATAAAAAATTGAATATATGAAAAATTCTTTTGCGTGTTTTTTTGTGTTAACTTCATTTTGAACATCAAGTCTAGCATTATAAAAAATAAAGCCAATATTTAGCATAGTTGCAAATGCTAAATATAATTGACCGCACATATTTAGATAAAAAGGCAAATAACTAGCCATAATTGTCAGAATATTATAAAAAAGCATATATTTTTTAGTATATGAACTGCCAAAAACCACTGGCATCATTGGTACCTTGCATTTAGCATATTCATCTTTTTTCCAGATGGCTAATGCCCATGAATGTGGAGGAGTCCATAAAAATATAATTAAAAATAAAGCTATTGGTTCAAGCGATATTGAACCCTCTGCAGCGCACCAACCCACTACGGGCGGAAGAGCGCCAGCAGCGCCGCCTATAACAACATTTTGTACTGAGGTTCTTTTTAGCCACATAGTATAAATCAATATGTAATATGCAATAGTAACTACCAGCAATATAGCGCATAGTAAATTGATGCAAAGGGCAGTAAGTAATACAGCAAAAAAACTGGTAATTAAGCCAAAAGCTAAGGCATCATTTGGGTGTATTTTGCCCGTCACAGTTGGCCTATTTTTAGTGCGCTGCATTGCGGCATCAATATCTGAATCATACCACATATTGATTGCAGCAGATGCTCCTGCGCCTATGCTTATGAAAAGTAACGCACAAAAACTTAAAAATGGATGAATCTTACTTGGCGCTAAATACATACCTATATAGGCAGTAAAAACCACTAAAGACATAACCCTTGGCTTCATTAAAGCTAGATAATCTTCTGGGCTGCTTTCAAAATTACTTACTCTGCCATGCGCGCAAGCATTTTTAGCTACGCTAGCGCCTATGTCTCTGGCTATGGCTGAATTATTCATAAATTATCCTAATATATATTATAGTTAATTAGCGTTAGAAGTGTCTCGGCGATAGCTAATCATAGCTCAAAAATAGCCCCATGCTAAGCTATAGTCAATAACTATTAGAGCTTGTGAAGGTGCGAGCGCCGCTTCCTTCGCAGGTGTCACTAGTATTAATATGCGCTCTATTCGTTCCTACTCAAATCTCAAATAGTTATTGACTATAGCATTTCCTAGCCATCAATTTCTTTATTACTCTGCGCAATAACTTGCTGATTTGTTGTATCTTCACAAAATTCAGGCAGTTTATCATATGTATGATATTTTGGAGGCGAGTCTATAGTCCATTCAAAAGTAGTAGCTCCGGCTCCCCAAGGATTAACAGGAGATTTTCTGCCAAAATATAATGTATAAAATACAATGAATACAAAAAATATAGCACTTGCAAAGGATATAACTGCTCCAACAGATGAAACCATATTCCACCCGGCAAAAGCATCAGGATAATCAGGAATACGTCTTGGCATACCAGCAAGGCCTAAGAAATGCTGTGGAAAGAATGTTAAATTCACTCCAATGAATGTAAACCAAAAATGTATCTTGCCTAAGCATTCTGGATATTGCTTACCGGACATTTTACCAAACCAATAATAAAATCCACAAAAGGCTGCAAATAATGCACCAAGCGACATTGTATAATGGAAGTGAGCTACAACATAATATGTATCATGTAGAACTCTGTCTAAAGCTGAGTTTGATAAGACAATACCCGTAACACCGCCAATTGTGAATAATAAAATAAAACCTATTGCAAAAAGCATTGGTGTTTTAAATTCAATTGAACCACCCCACATTGTAGCAATCCAGCTAAAAATCTTGATCCCTGTTGGAACCGCAATAATCATAGTACCAGCTGTAAAATACATTAAAGCATTATAAGATAAGCCTACGGTGAACATATGATGCGCCCACACAATGAAACCAATGAAGCCAATAATGCACATTGCCGCAACCATACCAGTATAGCCAAATATACGTTTTTTAGAAAATGTTGCAATCACTTCGCTAACTATCCCAAAGCCAGGTAAAATCACAACATATACTTCAGGATGTCCAAAAAACCAAAACAAATGCTGGAATAATACAGGATCACCTCCACCTTCACTAACAAAAAATTGAGTCCCAAAATTACGATCTGTAAGTAGCATTGTTATTGCACCTGCAAGCACAGGAAGAGCCAGCACTAGTAAGAAAGCAGTAAGTAAAATTGACCAAACAAAAAGCGGCATTTTCATCAAGCTCATGCCTGGAACCCGCATATTAAATACAGTCACAATAATGTTAATTGAACCGAGAATAGAAGACATACCAGCTAAGTGCAGGCTAAATATCGCCATATCTACAGCAGCACCAGGATGCGCTACTATGCCGCTAAGAGGAGGATATAATGTCCAGCCAGTTCCAGCACCACCATCAATCATGCTTGAAAGTAAAAGAAGTATAAAAGAAGGTACAAGCAGCCAGAAGCTAATATTATTGAGTCTTGGAAATGCCATGTCTGGCGCGCCAATCATGATAGGCACAAACCAATTACCGAATCCTCCGAACAATGCAGGCATAATCATGAAAAAGACCATGATCAAAGCGTGCGCAGTGATTAATACATTATAAAATTGATAATCACCACCAAGAAAATTAGAATCTGGCATCGCTAGCTGCAGCCTGAATAGCACTGAAAACAAGCCCCCAATAAGCCCGGCAATTATTGAGAATATAATATACATACTACCAATATCTTTATGATTGGTAGAAAATAACCATCTTCTCCAACCAGTTGGTGCATCATGTGCGTGATCTGACATAATTTTTCGCTAATTTAATTTCACTTGAATTATATATAATATAAACCTAAAAATCTCAATATTAAAGTTTAATTTTCGCTCAAACCAATATAAAGTGCAATTTTATTTCAGTAAAGTGAGAGATATGGCACTGATTGCTAGAGGCAAAAACAATGTTTTGAGTGGTTTTGCTGGCAAAGAGCCATATCTCGTAATTTAGTTACTTGCTAAGTTTAAGCATTCTATAAATACACGTTCAAATTGCACTTGAAAAATGAAATAATTTTGTATATTAAAATTCTTATACTTTTTTATCTAATAAGTATTTATAAATTATTAAAAAATCACGCAATCTTGACTCTGTTCACTATCACTATCACTATCACTATCACTATCATTCTTATCTAATCCTACTAATGACGCATGTCTACCTAAAAAAGAATAATCAAGGTTAATTAAATTTGTATTAAAAATAGTAAGTTTGTTTAAATTACTTTTTTCTTGCTTAACTATATCATAATATTTTGATAAGTTGTTTTCATCTGGATCTTTCAATTGATTTTTTGATCCTTCAAAATCAAACTCAAAAAAATCCACATCATCTTTAAAATTTTCAATGGTGACATTTTTAAGTACTTCATCTCGCTCATCAGGCTCTACGCCTCCTAGCATTATGCTATCATAAATATTTTTAAAGAAACTAGTAATTTTGTCATTCATGTTTTGAGTATCTAGGGCGTTATTGGTATCTGAGAGATTTTCAATTGAAATATTATAGAATATTTTTGCTAACTTATCTGTTGGATATTTACTACATATCTTTTTTAATTCATCTTTCCAAAATTGAGCTTTATCTTTAACATTAGAGGAATTTTCAAGATCTTCGCTATCTGAGGAATTTTCAAGATTTTCATTTTTAACATTATTAGCAAAATAAAAACCGGCATAGCAAAGTAATGTATCCGCATTTATACATACAGCATTGTTGCCGACAAATGGCTTTAACAATTCTGGTATATTTAGTGCCTCGCTTATAGTATATTT
Organism: uncultured Alphaproteobacteria bacterium; assembly: GCA_963762045.1. Classification (GTDB taxonomy): domain Bacteria; phylum Pseudomonadota; class Alphaproteobacteria; order Rickettsiales; family Rickettsiaceae; genus CAVXJA01. Next base: position 36,791 of record CAVXJA010000003.1, read on the forward strand.
AATTTGATTATCATCAATACTAGAGGTTATATTATAAAAATCTAAGCAAATTGAATTTATAGCTATATCAGTATATTTTAATTTATCTTTGTATTTTATAATTAAATCGACATATTCTACTAAAGCTTTAAGTGCTTCAGTATCTAATTTTTCAATTTTAGTCAGATCAGCTATATATAAAGTATTTATATATTTTATATCTTCATTATATATATTTTTAACATTCTGAAGCCTATTGAATGAGTAACTGGTCATCTCTGGATCATTTTTATCTTCCATTAAAATAGAATAGGTACGAGCTAAAGCATCCCATGGCTTTGTCCATGGTGTATTAAGGATTGGAAGATCTTTTAAGTCTTCTGAAACAAATTTTTCAAAATCTTCTATATGCTTTTTTAATAATTTAATAATAACTTCATTCGCATAATTTTTTATGCTAAAAATACTTTTATCTGCTAATTCTTGTTTGGAAATATTTATAATCTTAAGATAGTCAGGATCAAATTGTAACAAATATTTTTTTATTAGATTATTATCATCTAATTTAAATGACATTATAAATTTTTGTATATTTATGAAATTGTCATACTTACTTACAATAGCTGCAATTTTTTTTAATTCTAGCTTAAAGTCATCATTAAATATCTTCAAATTTTCACTATTTTTGATAAAAATTTTGAATAATTCTGAATATTTAAAAGCTACCTTATAATTCTTACCGCCTATAAGGTAATTTATGTGAATTTTACATATTAGTGCTATGTAAGAAGTCCGTATGTCATTAATTAGGATTTGATCGAGCGGACTTTTAGATTCTTCACTTAGTTCAATAGATTCTTTTAATTGCTCAATTTCTTCATTAAATGTCTTACTTACATAGTTTGAATCAGGATTTAATAAAATACTAAAATAATCTTGGAAAAAAGGTGATCCATTATGCAAATCCAATATTTCATTTGCCTCTTTATATCTTCCAATTTGTACTAATGCATAGAAAAGATAATTTATTGAAGGTAAAATTAGAGGATCGTTTGTATCATCTTTCTTATTATTATCTATCCTATTTAAAAAAATTTTTAATTTTAATAGTTGCTTCAAACTATTATTGGTTATACCATTTTGCTCAAATTTTTGTTTAATAGTTTCAATAAATTCATACATTTCTTTATATTTTCGTACAGTGCTTTCTGAACTGATTTGTTTTGCCATTTTTCTCCCTCAATGTTTATATATATGATAACTACACGCCATATGATATTATAATTAAAAGTTTAAAAAAGCAACATGACATTTACTTATTTATTTCAAATATGATTGAATTATTGACTATTTATACATCAAAAAGTATTGCAAGCCCTATATTGTAAGCATTAATATTATAATCAGATGCAGTTTCCTTATATGCATCAAGATTAAGATCATTACCAACCATTGACATAATATGACCTAAAATATCAATGGGTACATCAAGTGCTTCATAAGATATTTCATCATTAGAATCATCTTTAACTTCAAGATTGAATGTTAAACTCTTAGCGATTGGAAACTTTTGAAGATATATTTTATTTAATTCATTAAATATTAAATCTATTTGATGAGGCTGCATACCTTGAAAAACTACATCTCGAATTTTCTGATTATTCTTTAAATTGGTAATATCCCCACCAGTAATTTCAGAGAAATCATTCTCTAAAATTTTAGCCCTAATTACGCCTGCTTTTTTTACAGCTATTATAGATTTATAATTTTTGCACCCAATCCCTGCAAATTGTTTAAAGCAATTTTCGAAATCACTAAAATATCCGTATCCCCAATCATAGGGACTAATAAGATATGTTAATTCCCTATAATGATCAGGAATTATATGATTAGCTAGCATAGACTTATATAAAATCTGTGCTTCATTTTTTTTCGAATTTATCAGATCATATGGAGTCATATTGTGAGAATCAGGGGAATTTATTAAGTTCTGATCATGCTTTGCAAAAGTTTCTAACGTTTTAGTATGCTTTTTTAAAGCAGCATAATGCATAGGATATGTAGAAATTTTAAATTTTTCATTACATGTTAACGTCATTTCACATTCAATATAAGGATCAGCACCAAGCTCTAATAAAGTTTTTGTTAATTTTGTATAACCATTTAATGCAAGTAAGCATAAAGGCGTAAAATAAACAATTACGTTTAATGGGCCTCTACGAGCTCCTTCGTAATGATAGTTAAGATGTTTATATAATATGAATTTATCATTTATATTTTTTAAAAATTCTCCTTCAAAAATTATTTCAACTTTACCATTGTCATAATCCGTGTAAAGCTGATGAAAATGATCTTTAAATTTATCTTGAGTATCAATAATTAATTTCTTTTTTTCATCCGTATTAGGATTTTGAGGCTTAGCGACTAATTCTGCTATTGCGGCAAAAGCTAAGATTCCTAATCCAAGCGTTTCTATGAGTTTTGGCATAAATAATTATAGTAGTTTCTACTCCCTCAAATATTGTTAATTTTATTCTAATTATAATAAATCAATAACGCAAATCCAATAAATTTAGCATATATACACCAATCTAATATAATTTTTTCACTAGATGAATGAGATATGGCACTGATTGCTAGAGGCAAAAACAATGTTTTCCTGATTTTGCTGGCTAAGAGCCATATCTCTTAATTTAGTTACTTGCTGAGTTTAAGCCTTATATAAATACACGTTCAAAACTGCGCTTGAAAAATGAAATTACTCTTCGCCGCTCAGCTCAGCTTGATCTTCTACTGAGTCATTTGAGGAATTTTGAGAAGTTTCATTATTAGAGCTAGCACCTCCTCCCACTATATCATCAATTAAAGACTTTGTTTCTTGAATATCGGCACTGTCACTTGCTTTTTCCGAAGCTTCTTCAGTTTTTTCACCTAAAGAGGAATTATTATTTAAATCAACTTCCTTAGTTTTTGATTCTTCAGCAAACTTAACCACAATGCCTGTTTTAATATTGGAATGATCTAATATTAGCTGCATTTCTTCATCATCATAATTAAATTGCAAGTAATTTTTTAAAGCATTTTTGTATGTACTATTAATTAGTTGCTCCAATTTTGCTTCTTTATTTTCTTCATCAATAATTCTATAATTAACTTCAAGCAAATCATTATATAATTTTTTTACTATCTCATCGTTTGGATTTTCTAAGAAAATTTGTTTAATATTATCTCTTAATATTTCTTTTAAGTTACCTATATCGAGCTTATTATTATGATATTGATTAACTTGCAATATTATATAACTAGCTAAGGCAAGAGCTTTCACCTCTATATCTTTGCCGTTTAATAAAAAAGATTGTAAACATTTTGGAGCATATAATGCTTCTTCAGCTTTATATGCTATTTTATAATCTGGACCGAATAAGGATATATTGCTAAATACATCCTTAACCATTAAACTTAAATATTTATTGTCAAAACCAATTTTCTCAGAATTTTTACCTGAAAAATCTATATGCTCAATTGCCATCCTGGCAAGAGGAACTTTTTTACCAAAAGATTCCATAGCAAAATCATACATCATATTCGTAAAAACCTCAGCTCCTTTGATATGCTTAGCTCCACTAGCTGCTATATATGCATAATTATCTGGATCTTTTGAATATTGACTTTTTTTATCAAACTCAAAGATATGCGCATGAGCAAACCATGCTTTTGCATTTGTGATCTTTAATGTAGTATATTTTGGCAATTCATTTATACAAAATTCATCAAAAAGTTGCTCTCTACTCTTAAGTAAATATACTATATTATTCTCAATGAATGACTTAACTTCGCTTTGACTCATTTTCTTAATTATATCAGCGGGTAAATCGATTTGGAAATAATCATTTAAATCAATTTTAAGTAAGGTTTTTTTGAATTTGGTTTCATCATTTTTATAAATCAAAAGATCTTGGACATTGATTAATGTTTTGAAAAATTCACATATTTTCAAATCACTATCTAAACATTCTTGAGTTTTATCATCAAGCTTTATATCTAATTTTTTTATATTTTGTACAAGATTATTTAAAATTGTTATAGCCTGCAACGCAAGCGTAATATTTTTTCCTCCAATTATATAATTTGTATAAATATTAAGCACAAAGAATTGATTATAATAATTAAGCTGCTCTGAAATAAAAACTGTAAATAAATTTACATTCCTCAATTCATCGGGAAGGAGAGATTTATCCATATTAAGCTTCTCTAAGCTAACATTATGAAATTCTTTAACGCTTTCAAAGTCGCTTGAAGTTAATGGTAATAATGACTTCTTAAGAACAGGGGCATTGTTAAATAAGTTTAATACATTTAAAGCTTCTTTATATTTACCTAATTGCATTAAAGTGCAGTAAAATTTATACATCAGATCAATTGAGGCATAATCACCCGCCTTAGTTGAATTATAAATAACTCCACATGCTTCAGATATTACTGGAAATATTTCTTCATATTTATATTCATTATAAAGCTTATGCACCTTAATTGAATAATTATCAATAGCTTGTCTTAGCTTAGAGTTTACTACGTAAGTTTCATTCCTTGTGGTCTTTGACATCTCTTTTCTCCCATTTGTTTGTAGTTTATGCATAAAAGCGCGCAAGAGCGCAATATTTTATATATATGCAGTTATTGCATAGCATAAGAAATATAATGCATTTTGCAAGAAAATTTTACCGACAATTGAAACTTATTCAATATAGTTAATTAGAACGAGGTCACTCGCACCCGCGGATTGAACGAATAGTATATACTAAAAGCTCTCGCGAAGCTAGTAGCCGCCCTCGGGACCTCGATTAATTATTGATTATATAGTCATCATTACTGATTATGGGCGCTTATTCATCTAAATCTCCTGAAGGTTGCTGAGTGTTATTTTCTGCGTTTAAGTGATTTGATAATAAATCAGATATTTTTTTATTATTATTTTCATCCGAATTATCATTTAGAATTATATATTTATTAATATTTTTATGTACATTTGCGCCGCGCGATAAAAGAAAATTTATTATTTCAAAGTTACCCTTAGTACAAGCCACCTGGAGAGCCGAGCGATTATTTTGATTAACAGTGTTAACTTCAGCATCATATTCAACGAGTAACTGTACTAGATTTAATTGTTCAGTACTTACAGCAACCATTAGCGGAGAATTTTCAAATTCATCAAATATATATGTATCGGCACCTTTTTGAAGTAAAAATTGTGTCATTTCAAAATTTTTAACTTCAAGAGCTATAAATAATAATTCAAATTTATTTATTAACTCTACTATGCGACCTTTATAGGTCTCTTCTAAATTGGCAAAAATTATTTTAACTAATTCTAAATTACCATCTTGTGTGGCGATCATGAGATCTTGTATAGTATAGTCTTTGTAAATAGTTGAAGAAAGGTTATAATTTGGTTCCATAGCAATATTCCCGCTTTAATTAAGTTACTTAATATAGGGGAAAATATAACTTAAATACCCCTTAATAGAATATTAACTTTTGTAAACATCTGAGTCAAGTAATGGATGAAATTTATCTATAAACTAAAATGCTAATATATGGCACTGTTAGCAAAATTATTACGCCTCATGATTATCGAGATCACGAACATCACCAGTTTGATAAATAACAATATCATTATGAGTAATGTTATTATTTAAGTAATGTTTTAATGTTACGAAAGGCTCATTAGGCAGAGAATTAGGCATGTCATTATGTTTTGATGCAAACTCATTATAGTTAGATATAAATTTTGAAATTATTTCTGGAAGTAAAGTTCCTTTAAGGAAACTAAATTTATCATCATTTGAGTTACATTGATCTAGATCACCTCTATATTTGCTGAAATCTATATTTTTTAAAGTTTCTTTTGCATCCCTTTCTTTGCCATGGTCTAATTCATAAACAAATTGCTCAATATAAATAAAGTTTGCTAGCTCAGATATATAATCTGTTTTTTTATTGTAAACATTATCAATTTGCTTAGCTTCCTCAAGCAAATTAAGCGCGGATTTAAAGTCATTTTTAATAAAGCTCATATAAGCTTCTAAACAAAGTATTTTTTTATATTCTTCTAGATGAGCCTCAGCATTGGGCAATTTATAAATTGTATCTTTACCTTGTAAAAACACAGGATCAGTAGAATTTATATATTGTTGAAAAAACTTATGATTTTCAATTATTGCCGGATTTAGATGCTTTATAGCCATCATTATGTTAGTCTTCGCTTGCTCATAATCACTCAGGCATATATATATTTTAGCTTTATTTCTTGCGATAGCGCTTGAAAGAAGTTCCTTACCCGCTCCCATTTCTGTTGCGAGCGTGTAAGCTTCATTGAATAAATCTAAAGCAAATACATATTCTTTATTGATATAATTATTTTTTGCTAGAGTAGTTTTTAATATTATATCATTTAAACTATTTTGATTAACTGTCATTTTTGCCATAATTATATCCTATTCAATTGCGTTTATTTATTTAGTTCCGTAATTAACTTTTTTACTATATTTTTACTAGTTAAACCATAATGTTTATATAATTCTTCACCAGGCCCAGATGCGCCAAATTCATCAATTCCAAAAAACATACCATGCTCACCAATAATTTTATGCCATCCAAATGACGAGCCAGCTTCAATTGCACATTTTAGCTTTGCATCAGCGTTAATTTGCTTTTGAATTTTAAGCTCTTGCTGCATAAATACATCCATAGATAACATTGAAATTAATCGAGCATTATAGCCTTTTTCAATCATTGCATCATAGACTTCTTTTGCTATTTCAAGCTCAGATCCGCTCGCAAAAATAATGACATCTAACATACTATATTCATGCTTATTCGAATTTGCAATTACAGAGGCTCCATTTTGTGTATTTTTTAAACTTGAAGTTTCCAAATCAGCGCATATAGCTTTAGTTTTTTGCCGCGAGAGCGCGAATATTGCCGGCCTATTGTTTTTTTGAGCGAATAGTTTATAAGCAAATAAAGTCTCAAGGCAATCTGCTGGGCGGTATAAATCAATACCAGGCATTGCCCGGAAGGAGGCTAAATGCTCAATAGGCTGATGAGTCGGACCATCTTCACCAACGCCAATTGAGTCATGGGTAGCAATATATAAAACGGGTAAATTCATTAGAGCAGATAATCTAATGGCGGGACGCATATAATCAGTGAATACAAAAAATGTCGCGCAAATTGGGTTAAACCCTGATAATGCTAGGCCATTACAAATAGCCGCCATAGCATGCTCGCGCACTCCATAATTAATAAAATTTCCACTAAAATCATCTCTATTTATAACTTTACAATGTTTGTTTTTTACATTATTTGAGCCTGCAAGATCAGCCGAACCGCATATAACTTTCTCATTCATAGCCATAACGTGCTCAAGCACTCGCCCGCTTGAAACTCTTGTTGCTTCTGCGCTGATAAACTCAATTTCTTCAGGAATTTCAAGTGGTAAGCTCAAGGTATATTGTTTTTCCTTTAAAGGTAATTTAGCATAATCTGCTTGCCATTTTTGGTAGTATGATTCATTAACTTTCCATAGATTCTTCCAAGCCTCTATATGCGCTTCTTCTAAATAAAATGGCTCATTATTAATGCCGATATTGCTTTTCATATAAGCAATTTCTTCAGCGCCAAGAGGTGATCCATGTGCACTAGATTTGCCTGCCTTATGGAGCGAGCCCTTGCCAATTTGAGTTTTACAAGCTATTATTGAAGGCCTAGCAGCCCTTTGCACATTTTCAAAGGCATTTTCAATTTCTATAACATTATGCCCATCTATAGCTTGATAATTGAATCCCATTGCCTCAAAGCGGCCCTTAATATTTTCAGATATTGATAAATCTGTCGAACCGTCAATGGATATGCTATTATCATCAAAAATTATGACTAAATTATTTAAATTTAAGTGCCCAGCTAAGCTTAATGATTCATAAGATATACCCTCCATAAGGCAGCCATCGCCAGCAATGCAGTAAATCTTATTATCGATTATATCTTTTCCTAATTTTTGGCTATATTTTTTTGCAGCAATAGCCATACCTACGGAATTGGCGATGCCTTGACCTAGTGGCCCTGTGGTAGTTTCAATAGCATTACTTAAATGTTGTTCAGGATGACCCGCGCAAATTGAGCCAATCTGCCTAAATGATTTAATTTGAGCCAGTGAAAAGTCTTTATAACCAGCAAGGTGCAAAAAGGAATATAGCAACATTGAACCGTGACCGGCAGAAAGCACTAGTCTGTCCCGAGCAAACCAAGTTGGATCATTTGGGTTATATTTTAAAAATTTTGCTGCCAAAACGGACATAACATCAGCAACTCCAAGAGGCAATCCCGGATGCCCTGAATTTGCTTTTTCAATCGCATCAGCAGATATTATTCTGATAGCATCAGCCAGTAACTTATAGTCAATTTTTTCTTTCATAAGTATCTATATAATATTAATTTAATTAAGTTATATATATCAAATTAACGATAAATGACAATATAAATTACTTGATGCCATTGAGGAAATCCGTAGCTTGCATCTTTAAAGCATTCACAGGTTTTAAGCTACTAATTTTGAGCAAATTACCACATCCGCACAAAAAGGCGAAATCTTTTACAAGAAAATATCCTGGCTTTTTATCAATAAGCCCGAGCTCTTCCCTTTCAACTTGGCTTAAATTTATAACTTCACTTGAAATCACCTTTAGAGTATTTTGATAGGATTTATATGAAAAATCAAAATATACCCCTGGCCAAGGATTCATACCCCGAATCATGCAGTCAATCTCAAATGCACTCTTCTGCCAATTAATTTCACCTTCTTCTTTAGAAAGTTTTTCTGCGTAGATGATCGGCGACTTAGATTGGACTATTGGCGTAATATTGTCAATATTAAGCAATGTTTGCAAAAGCATTTCTCCACCACGGTTTGAAGTGATATCATGCAGCTTTTGAAGTGTCATTGTATAATCAATCAACATTTCTTCCCTCATCAATATATCGCCTGTATCTAAGCCTGCATCCATTTGCATTATACAAATAGCTGTTTTTTTCTCACCATTAATAATAGTCCTTTGCAATGGCGCCGCTCCACGATATTTAGGTAGATCAGAAGGATGGATATTTAGACACCCATATTTTTTAGCAGTAAGTATAGCCTTAGGAATTATAAGTCCATAAGCGCATACAATAATAACATCTGCACTAATATTATTAATAATATCAAGCACTTCCTTTGACCTTACGCTGCTTGGAGTATGAACTGTAATTGAATGTTTGCTTGCAAGCTCATGCACGGGGCTATACTGAACTTTCATACCTCTACCGCGCGGTTTTGGAGGGCTTGTGAAAACCGCATTTACTTGAATTGAAGATGAGTTAATCAGGCTTTGCAATGTTGGCAATGCAAAAGCTGGACTACCCATAAAAATTACTTTCATAGATGCATTATTTATTTATATTAAAAAATTTAGGTTTAAGCTATTTTAGTGCGCTTTTTTAGCTTATCCATATAAATTTTACGCTTAATGGGAGACATATGATTAACTAGCGTAATACCATCAAGATGCTCGAATTCATGCTGCAAAACGCGCGCAAGCCAACTCTTAGCCTTAATAGTTTGTTTTTTGTTATTGTAATCTAAATACTCAAACTCAACTTCTTTATACCTTTTAACCTTAATCCTTACTCCAGGAACAGAAAGGCAGCCTTCATCAGCAATTGCTGTCTCATCGCTATGAGAAATCATTACAGGATTTGCCATTTTAAGAGGATAGAATCCTTCAGGCCGTTGCTCATCATCATCAACTCCTAAATTTAGAACCATTACTCTTTTTAATATGCCAACTTGATTCGCGCCAAGCCCCACTCCATTGCCTTTAAATACTAGGAGCTCATTAATTTGATCCATGATAGTGCGCACTTCATCGTCAACTTGGCTAACAGGTTCAGCTTTTTTAAACAATATAGGATTTGGAACGTGAATGAGTTGTAAAGTCATGTTATCTTAAATGTTAAGTAGTTATGAATAATTATCTCTAAATTAATATAATATAACATATAATTAATTTTTTCAAGTTATTTATGTTCTCGCGCCTAAGCGTTGATCACATTATATTAGCTAATATATTGACTTTATGGCTAGTAATATTATATTATATTAAAGTATTAAATTTAAAGTTATTTCATGGATAATAAAGAGTTAGAAAACTTAAATAAAAATAATCGTAAGCGTAAAAATAAAACTCTATTTGCAGTTGTAGTTGCGCTAATTTTGATTATTTATATTGTAACCATAGTGAAATTATCTTAATATATAACAAAATTACAATTGAATATTTTTATGAAATTATTTTCACTTCTGAAGAAAGTAGCTTTTATATATCTAATAACTTTTGCTAATATTAACAATATTTTAGCAAGTGAAATATATGAAGTTAAAATCATTATTCAAAATCATAAATTTGAACCTGCTATAGTGAAGGTGCCAAAAGGCTATAAAATCAAATTAGTGATATATAATAATGATGAAACAATTGAAGAATTTGAAAGTAAGGACCTTAAACGTGAAAAAATTATACCCGCTGGAACTCATGCTAGGATCATGATTGCCCCACTGGAAGTAGGCGAATATAAGTTCTATGGGGAATTTCATGAAGAAACTGCTCAAGGGATATTACAAGTAGTTGATACAATTAAAGAAACAGAATAATATGCTTAAGATTTCAATTATAATTTTTAGAGAATTTTTAGAAATAGCCTTGATGCTTGGCATAATTACTGCGGTAACTAAACCCATTAAAAACTCATTATCCTTCATTATTGCAGGTATGCTACTTGGAAGTACCCTCGCTTCTATTGCAGCTTTTTTCATAAATTACCTGCATTTAAATTTGGGCACTGAAGATGATATTTTTAACGTAGTCGTGATTCTTTTATCCGCCGCCTTAATTAGCTGGACCACAGTTTGGATGCAAGGATATTCCTATAAAATTAAAAATAATGTGCTTGAACTTACAGACCAAATAAATAACGGAATGGCAAGCAAGTCTATGCTAATGCTAGTTGTGGCTGTAACTATTTTTAGAGAAACAGTTGAAATTTTATTATTTATATATAGCGTGTCTACCACAGAAACTATTGATTATAATCATTACATTTGGGGCATCATAGTTGGGGCAATAAGCGGTACGAGCGTTGGCTTAATTATATATAAAGGCCTTGTGGGTTATTCAGGAAAATATATATTCAAAATATCAAGCCTAATGCTCATATTCATTGCCGCTGGTCTTGCTTCACAAGGTGCAGGCATCTTAACCTCCTCCGGCTTAGTTGAAATTTATAGTAATCAGCTCTGGGATACGAGTAATCTCATTGATAATAACTCTTTTCTTGGTAAAATTTTATCTATTACACTTGGCTATGATTCTAGGCCTAGCCAATTGCAAGCTATTTTTTATGGCTTTACAATAATATTCACTTTATCTATGATCTATTTAAGAAAATTTTTAAATAAATATAGTCAATAACTTTTTTATTATGAGAAGCACAGCTAGCTTTGCTTAGTTTATATCCTAAGGATTGATTTCAAATACTTATTAACTATAGTTCATTTTGAGTGGGTTCACATGATCAAATTTATATCTGAAATTCTTCCGCTTATAGCTTTTTTTGTAGGCTATAAAATTGAAGGCATTCTTACAGCAACTTTTTATATGTTAGTAGTATCAGTTATTGCTATCATAGTTACTTATATTCATGATAAAAGCTTTAATAAGGTTAACATTTTCTCAACCGTGATTTTGATTATTTCTTATGCATTCACCTATTTTAGTGGCAATAATGATTTTATAAAAATGAAGCCAACTCTCCTTTATAGCTGCTTTAGTCTAGTTTTCTTAATAAGTAATTATCTTTCAAAACCAGTAATCAAGCATTTATTTGCAGGGGCCTTCGAGTTTAAAAATGATGAAATTTGGTTTAAATTAAGCGGGCGCTTTGCCATATTTTTCATATTTATGGCAATTCTCAATGAGATTGTATGGAGAAATTATTCTGAAGATATTTGGGTGAATTTCAAAGTATTTGGGACTTTACCTTTAACTATAGGCTTTATGCTAAGCCAATTTCCTTACATAATGCGTCATAATATCAAAAAAATATAATTTACAGTAATTTACATTACGTTAGCATGCGTTAATTGTTGCTTATAATACACTATAATTTATAGAAATCATGGTCAATGAGTAAATTTTTAATTGAATTAATTTTAGTAGTTGCACTCATTAATGATTTTTATTAAACTATTAACTATAGGGGATAGAATAAATTTTTTTTATAATTAAAAAGGTAACGTATGGATTTTTCAAAATTTTATATACAAATCAATAATGATTTGATATGGCGCTTAATTATGTTTTTCTCGATAGTAAGCATTATTATTTCATCAAGTGATATTGCTTTTGCTGGTGGTGCTGGCGGAAACACTGCTGCCCAAGAAACAGTTATTGGTGAAACATTATGCCGAATTGTTGGCGTTATGCAAGGTAGTTTTGCTAAAGCATTAGCAACAATAGCGATATTTGTTGTTGGCCTTGGTTTACTTATGGGTAAATCTAGCTGGCCCGTTGCTGCAGTGACTGCCGTTGGCGTGGGTATTTTATTTAAAGCACCTGATTTAGTTGCATTCCTAAGCGGCGAGCAAGCTAATAGTCAATGTAATACTAATTAGTACAAATCATTAGTTTAACCTAAAGAAGGCCGGGATTAATTTCCTGGCCTTTTTTTATTATCCCAATAATCCTTTACTCATATGACAGCTTATTATAAGTTAATTTAACTTAATATATAATATATTTATTTAACCATTGACATTAACAAATATTAATATATAATGAATTTATTATTAATGAATTTTAAGGTTAAAAATGAATTGGCATGAATTACTAAGCGCCCTACGTACAAATGATGAATTTGCACTGGAGAACTTTATTAAGCAAGGTGGCGATATAAATATGGAGTATAAAGGTATTAGCTCTATTTACGTGTTTATTTCAAAGGAGGAGATTAAAGCCATTGATACTTATTTAAAATATGGCGGAAGTATTAATAGGCCGGATTCTGAAGATATGACTCCGCTTGGCGCAGCAGTTTTTGGCAATAAAAAACTCGTAATTACTCACCTGATCAAACAAGGAGTTGATGTTAATGTTTACGATAATCACGAATACTTGCCACTACATTATGCCGCATGGAATGACAATAAGGATTTAGTAGATATTTTAATCAATGCTGGCTCTAAAATTGATGAAAGTATGTTTTATACACAGAATTTTAATGAAAGCACAATCTTACCTGCTTTATATAATGTGATGTATAAAATTTGTAATAATGAGATTATTAGTGGCGAGCAATATGAATCTGTGAAAGCCATATGCGCTTATTCTAAATATAAAGATATGCTAATTGAAGGCTTTGCTAGAACTTATAATGTAATTGATCAAAATAGCGTTAAGCAAGTTCTAACTGCAAATGCTATTAAGCCTTCTAAAGAAGCAATTGCTAAAAATTTAAAACTGAAAGCGCTTAAAGAAAAAATAGCTCAGAGAAAGAATGATAAATATCATGAAGGTGATGATAGTAATCCAAATGATAATAATAATTTAAATTCAAAAGAAAAAGCTTTTAATCTAACTTTTTTTACATCTAAAAAACAAAAGCGAGAGCTAGATCTAAGTGAATATCAAAATTCAGAAGAAGAAGCAGAAGAAAATGATTATTCACGTGAGGATCACTCGCAAAGCACTTCAGGTGATGAAATGGATGTTCTTACCAATGCATTTAATGAGTTTTAATTAAACGCATTATTTAAAAAAATGAATTGATAAAATAGCTGAGATTTTAAGTTATTTTATCAATTCTTGCTCTATGTCTGCCACCTTCGAACTTAGTATCTAGAAAAACTTCAATCATCTTGATAGCTAAATTTAAATTAATAAACTTTGCCCCTAAAACCAGCACATTTGCATCATTATGGGCTCTTGCAAGCTGAACTAATTCAGCATTATAGCAAAGCGCAGCTCTCACGCCAGAACTTCGATTTGCAGCAATACTCATACCAATACCGCTTGCGCAAATCAATATACCTATATTGTCGCTTTGTTCAGGCAATTCTTCCGTGAGTCTCTTTGCATAATCAGGATAATCGACTCGCTCACTACTATCCGTACCAAGATCTTTGAATTTTATCTTTTCCTTAAAGCTTACGTGATTAATTATTTTTTGCTTAAGATCATAGCCTGCATGATCACTTGCTATTAAAATATTTTGTATTTTCATAAATTAATTTGCTCTTTTTATAAAAAAATGCTAGCTCTTTTTACTAATTCCGGTTAATTTATATAATCCAGAAGAACTAAAATTTTAAAACATAATTCAAAATTATATTATGAAAAATATTAACCTCATTGCAATAGTTTTATCAATATTTTTAACGTCATGCGCTAGTAATAATGTGCCGGCAAAAATAAGATATGGTGCAAATAATATTAGTGATTATGAAAAAATAAATGAGGATTATATTGAAGTTATACAGCCTTATGGTGATATTGATATTGATCATATTATCCCTGAAGATGTTATGCATCATGACCCAGGCACCTATCACGAAGTTAAACCAAATGAACAAATTGAAGATATAGCTGCAAAATATGGTTTAAGTTTGGAAGAAATTGCTAGCATGAATAACCTATCTAAGCCTTATAAAGTTGTAGCTTATCAGTCACTTAAAGTTAATAAAGAGGATGATCCAATTGCTAAGGAATTTGCTCCAGATGCGCCGATCGAAAACAAACCTGAGGTAAAATTTGAAGAGAAAAAGCAAGTCGAAGTGAAACCAATACCAACTAAAGCTTCGGCTTTCATTTTGCCGCTTGAAGGCGAGGTTATAAGTAAGTTTGGATCAAGCAGTGCTTATGGCAAAAATAAGGGTATTAATATTGCTGCTAAAAAAGGAGCAAAGGTAGTTGCTTCAGCATCTGGTACTGTTATATATGCTGAATATGATGCTACTTTCGGTAATTTAGTGATGATTAAAACACTTGATAATAACCATATAACAGCTTATGCGCATCTTGAGGATATTATACTGCGTAAAAATGCAAAAATTGAACAAGGTGGTATTATTGGATATGCTGGAAGCAGCGGAAAGGTTGCTACTGCCCAACTGCATTTTGCTATTAGAAAAGGTAAGGAAGCCATAGATCCTTTAAAATTAATTAAATAAGACAACTATATGAATAAAATTTTGCATATAACCGCAAGCGCTCGCTATGAAGATTCGGTCTCTAGAAAATTATCTAATAGGTTAGCTGACAGATTTAAACAAAATAATTATCAAGTTATTGAGCGCGATTTAAATAAGGGCGAAAATTTCGCGCAAAGCGCAACCCATGCCGCAGCTGGCATGAAATATAATAATTTAGATAAAAAATATCAAGACCTTTCCGAGCTTGCAGATAAGCTTATTGATGAAATTAAGCAATCCGATAAAATTATATTAAGTTTGCCTATGTATAATTTTGCAGCTCCTGCAACATTTAAAGCTTGGGCAGATATGGTTGCTAAGGCAGGAGTCACTTTTAAATATACAGATAAAGGCCCTATTGGCTTACTTGAAAATAAAAAGCTTTATTTGATATATGCTTCTGGTGGAACTAAGGTTGGTAGTGATATAGATTTCCTAAGCCCTTGGGTTAAGCATTTCTTTAAATTTATTGGTATTACTGATATAGAAATTATTTCATCTGTAGGAATGTCAGCTGATGATAAAATAGAAGAAGCTATCAAAAAAATTGATAATATTGCTATATCAAATTAAAATACATAATGAACTCTAAATCTATTAAAAATTTCATAATCATATTATCTGCTCCTTCAGGAGGCGGGAAATCTTCTGTGGTTAAAGCTTTGCTAAAATCAGAGAAGGATGCTGTATTATCGATTTCAGCTACCACTAGAAAGCCAAGAGAGAATGAAATTGAAGGGAAGGATTATTTCTTTATTAGCCAAGAAGCTTTTGATAAAAAATTGAAAAATGATGAATTCCTTGAAACTACTGAAATTTATGGTAATTCTTACGGCACATTAAAAAAATTTGTTGAAGAGAATTTAAAATCTGGTAAAAATATATTATTTGATATTGATCATGTAGGAGCTGCTAACTTAAAGCATAAACTAGGAGATTTAGCTTTAAGTATATTCTTAGTGCCGCCAAGTCTTGAGGAGTTAAAAAAACGCTTAGAGAAAAGAAATCAAGATTCGTCTAGCCAAATTAGTGAGCGCCTTGGTTTAGCATCAGAAATTATTGGGGAAGCAGATAAATATGATCACGCAATTGTCAATGAAGATTTGAATTTGACTGTTGAATTGGTCAAGCAAATTATAAAAGCAAAAAAACAATAGATAAGTATATAGTCAATTACATACCAATTAATGTTGAGTAGATATGAATCAAAATAACAAGAATGATAAGGTCTTTGGAGCTTTTCTTGGCACAATAGTTGAATATTATGATTATAGCCTCTATGGATTTTCAGCTCACATATTAGCCAGTAAATTTTTTCCAAATATTGATCCAATGCTTAGCCTACTAAATGTCTTTAGTATATATGCATTATCACATGTAATGAAGCCCCTCGGCGCTATTTTTTTTAGTAAACTTGGTGATAAATATGGCCGAAAAAAAGCCCTTGAAATTACAATAATAGGCATTGCTTTTCCTACCATTATAATAGGCCTTATACCGGAACATCAAATTTTAGGAATAATAAGCACTATAATTTTAATTATATGTAGGCTCATGCAAGGATTTTTTCTAGCTGGCGAATATGATGGAGCAGCAATTTATATTATCGAGCATCTTGGCAAGCGCTATAAATATACGGCATCTGCTCTAACAAGGTTCACAGGAGTGCTTGGATTATTACTTGGAATTGCATCAACAAATTTCTTCAATTCATCATTATTCCCAGAATATTGTTGGCGCATTCCATTCCTACTATCGGCACCGCTAGCTTTATTAACTATGAAATATCGCAAGAATTTAACTGAAACCCCTGAATTTTTAAGCGATAAGGAAAACGCATATACAATATATGAGTTCATTCCTTTTATTAAAAAAAGATATAACTCAATAATACCAATAATATTACTGGCAGGAAGTTTTGGCGTTCTATATCAAGTATCAATAATATTTTTTAAACAATATTTACCTATAGTGATGCCTGCGTCATCGACTATAATCACCACAATTTCCATGTTTGCTGTTTTAATTTTTGGTGTTTCGATGCCTGCTGCAGGGATTTTGGCTGATAAATTTGGATTGATGCCAGTAATTAAAACTAGTCTTGCATGTAGTTTCATTATCTTGATATTATTATATGTTGGTTTGGTTAATGAAATTTTTAACTTAGTTTTAGTATCAGCGCTTTTACTAGCAATGATGGTCGCTCCTATAAATGCTTTGGCTCATGGCTTAATGACAAATAGCTTTTCAGTGAGAGAAAGATATAGGGGCGTTAGTATTGGCCATGCAGTCGGTTCCATGCTTATGTCTGGAACAGCAAATTTCATATGCATATATATGATTCGAGAATATGAATTAGTATATTTTCCTATCTTTTACATCATGGTCTTCGTCATTATAGGATATGTTAGCGCTGTCAAATTAACTTCTACAAAATAAAAATCTATATTATCGATTACTTAAGAAATTATTTTAAAAATCATTTCTTAACCAGCATTTTGACATAAAAGCAGCACATTTATATCTATTGAGTAAAATTAAAAGTTAAATAATATGCTTTTTTTATTGCCCTAACAATGTAACTTAAAATATAAATATTTAAGTACATACGCTAATTTTGAATATATTAAACCTAGGGGATGCAAATGGACCAAAAATTAAAAAAATTAATTAATCCGAGTAAAAATAATATTTTACTAGTATATTTAACATATGCACTTGGAATTATAGCGCCTTTACTATCTGTCATAGGAGCCGCATTTGCATTTGCAAGTAAGGATTGTGATGATACATATCTAAGAAGCCATTACCGCTTTGCTTTAAGAACTTTTTTAATTGGAGCTGCTGGTATTACAATATCTAATATTGCAAATATTGTGCTGATTGGCCCTCTATTATATATAATATCTTTTGTTTGGATAGTTTTGAGAAGTATAATTGCATTGCAATTTCTCCTTGATGATAAGACTCATCCAAACCCTAATACTAATTGGATTAAATAATATTTAAATCAATATTAAATTATGCAAGTACTAATTCAGACTCTTAAAGAGTTATCACCACTTAAACTAGCAGCAGCCATAGCCTCGCTCTTGCTATTTATAATCTTATTTTTCTTATATATAAATAAGATTAATAGTGAAGAATTTGCAGTTTTATATTCTGACTTAGACCTGCAAGATAGCTCTAAAATAGCGCAAGAGCTTGATAATAGAAGAATTATATATGAAACAGGAGTAGATGGAAGCACTATAAAAGTTGGCCGCTCTCAAGTTATAAAAGCACGCCTTGAGCTTGCCGGTGTTGGACTTCCAAATAGCGGATCAGTCGTTGGTTACGAAATATTTGATAAGGATGATAGTATTGGTGCTACTAATTTTTCTCAAAATATTAAGTTAGTTAGAGCATTAGAAGGCGAGCTGAGCCGAACAATTAGCGCCTTTGATGAAATTGATAAAGCAAGGGTTCACCTTGTTATGCCCCAAAGAGAAATTTTCTCTAAGGAAAAAACAAAACCACGCGCTTCCGTAGTGATTAAATTTAAAGGAAGTCGAAAGCTTGGGAAAAGCCAAATTGATGCCATAAGTCATTTAGTGGTCACGGCTGTGCCTGATTTAGAAATGAATAATATAACCATAGTTGATACTAAAGGTCATGCTCTTAAGCTTGGAAATAATGAAGATAATTCTGATTTTGCAGGAGCAAAAAATGAGGAGATAAGAGTAGCTGAGGAAATGAGGCTACAGAGAGTTATTGAATCAATGCTTGAAAAAACATTAGGTACTGGCAAGGTCAAAGCGACTGTAGCGCTTGATATGAATTTTGACCGTATTGTAACAAATTCAGAATTATATGATCCAGATGGAGCTGTTGCAAGATCCGTACAATCTATTGATGAAAGGGAGCAAACACCAGTTGGCAATGGTAATGAAGGTGACCCATCAGTTGCAGGTAACATAGCTCCTGGCGGCGCTGGGGGGGCCGGAGGTGATGGTTCTAAATTTGCTATAGTTGAAAAAAGCGATTCTGTAACTAATTATGAAATCTCTAAAACTATTAAGAATCATATTTCTGAAACTGGAGCTGTAAGCAGAATGTCCATTGGCATTTTAGTTGATGGAGACTACACTATGATAGGTGATCCGGCTGAAAAACAATATCAGCCTAGAAGCCCTGAAGACATAGATAAAATACGAAATTTAGTTAGAGTAGCTGTTGGATTTAATGAAGAGCGAGGAGATTCAATAGAAGTTGTAAATATGCGATTCTCTGAAAATGAGTTAGCATTTGAAGAAAGCAGCGTGGATTGGGTTAAAGAAGAGCTGCCAAACTTATTCCAAACATTAATATTTGCGATTGTTGTTCTTTTAGTGTTAATTACCGTAATAAGACCAATAGCACTTAAGGCATTTGAAGTTCGCAAAACTTCAGATAGTTCACCTGGCGGTGATGAGTATGATTCATTAACAGAAGGTATAAGTGGCCAATCAGCAGCATTTGGCGGGGCAAATATTGGGGGTACAATTGCTGCAAGCGCTGGAATAGGACAAGCTGATGGAAATATAGCTAATATTACGAGCGGCGGCGATAAAACTGGCGCGTCTGCACAAAGAGATAAGAGCGAGAGCCCTATAGAGAAGGTAAACCAGCTTGCAGAAAGTCATAGCCAAGACTTAGTTAATATTTTAAGAAAATGGATGAACGAGGATAGCTAATGGGAGTTACTGTAAAAGACATTACTAAATTAAGAGGCGTCCAAAGAGTTGCAATAGCATTATTATCACTGTCAGATGAGAATGCTACAAGAATATTTGCGCAAATGACAGAAGAAGAAATCACTGAGATATCTCATGCTATGTCACAGCTTGGAGCAGTTAGTCCTGAAGTTATTGATGCAGTACTTGCAAATTTAAGTGCTGATTTAGCTGGCGATTCAAGCTTCCTTGGAAATATTCATACTACAGAGCGCTTACTTGGTAAAATCCTTGATAAAGATAAAGTGCAAGATCTCATGGATGAAATTAGAGGGCCTCAGGGTAGAAATACATGGGAAAAACTTGCTAATGTTAATGAAGAGTTACTAGCTCTCTATTTCAGAAACGAGCATCCTCAGACAGCTGCATTAGTTTTGTCAAAGCTTGGACCAGATCACGCAGCTAGAGTTCTTAGTAATTTACCTGATGATTTCGCTTATGAAACAATCTCGAGAGTATTAAATCTGGGAACTGTAAAAAAAGAAGTCCTAGAGCGAGTTGAAAAAATACTGCGCACAGAATTCATTAGCAGTGTTGGTAAAACTCACAAATCTGATAGCTATGAAATGCTGGCTGAGATATTTAACAATCTTGATCGAAATAATGAAAGTAAGTTCATGGGCATGCTGGAAAGCAATCTTCCTGAAGCTGCTGCTAAAGTTAAGGATAAGATGTTTACCTTCAACGATCTTGTTAAAATTGATATGAAAGGTATCCAGAAATTACTGCGCGAAGTTGAAAAACCAAAGCTCACACTTGCCCTTAAAGGTGCTCCTGAAGAAATTAAAGATATTATATTTAAAAGCATGTCTCAAAGAGCAGCTAAAATCATCCAAGATGATTTAGCGGCGCTTGGTAAGGTTAAAGTTAAGGATGTGGATGCAGCCAGAGTTGAAATTGTTGTTGCTGCAAAAAGTCTTATAGATAGAGGTGAAATTGAAGTCTCAAGTGAAGGCTCAGATGATTTTGTTGAAGAGTAAAATTCCAATGATAGCAAAAATTTTAGTATAAATATGAGTAAATATCAAAAGCTAGATTTCGAAAGTTTTTCTAAGGAATCAGTAGTTAATGAAAATAAATCAGATAAGGATAATGGAATTGAAGATTTCATTAATATCGCTGTGCAGGAACATTTAAAAAAAATTGTGCCTAAAACAACTAAACTTAATGATGAGCTGTCTGATTTAAGCATAAGGGAATTTAGTGCTAAGGAAGAAATCATCGAAGCCCCGCCTAATGAAGGCGAGGAGGAGATTTCTGATGAAGCATTATCTGAGGCGGATTCGAGTGAAATAAAAGAAGGTCAGCAGCTTGAAGATACTCAAAGCAATTCACCTGATAGTGAAGATGATATTCTTGAACCTGAAACTATTGAAAAAAATAGTGAGAATAACTTAGAAGACACAAATGCTCCAGGCAATAATGATGAAAAAGCAGATATTTTAGAGCTTGATGAAGTTAGCAATGAGGAACCTCAAGAAACGCAAGACGAATTTGCCGCGCTCTTAACTCAAAAAATTGAAGATTTGACAGAGAGTGAGCAAATTTACACTGATAATGCAAAATTACTTTCAGAAGTCACATCAGCATTAATTAATAAATTATATGCATCTGCTAAGACAGACTATGAGAAGATGCTAGAAGATTTATTTAATGAAAAACTTGAGCCATTTTATAAAAAAGGTGATTTAGTAGTTACTGTTCATCCAGAAAGACAAAAACTTTGCAGTAAAATTTTGCATTCTGAGAAAATCCCAGATAAATTTAAAAATTATATTAAAATTGAAGTTGATGAGCAATTTAATAAAGATGATTGCATAGTTAATTGGAATGATGCAATCATATCTTATAATAAAGAACAAATAATTGAAGAAGTTGATTACATTATCAAGAAAATATTATAATATTAATTTGCGCAAGTAATATATTAGGGCAATTATGGCTGAAGATACAAAAGA
The DNA here is from genome assembly GCA_963762045.1 of uncultured Alphaproteobacteria bacterium. Taxonomy (GTDB): domain Bacteria; phylum Pseudomonadota; class Alphaproteobacteria; order Rickettsiales; family Rickettsiaceae; genus CAVXJA01. The sequence goes on from CAVXJA010000003.1 coordinate 58,822, forward strand.
TAAAGAAAAAGCAAAAGACAAAGATAAAGCACAAGCAAATGAGAAAGATCAAAAGCAGGCGAATCAAGCGACTGCCGCTGATAAAGACAATATTGAGCTTACATTAGAGGCATTATATGATGTACCGGTACAGGTTTCAGTTGTGCTCGGAAGCGCTAAAATGCCGCTTAACAGCATTCTTAAACTAGGTAAAGGTGCAGTTATAGAGCTCGAGCGAAATGTTGGAGATCCTATCGATGTATATGTTAATAACAAGATAGTTGCTAAGGGCGAAATAGTTATTGTTGAAGATAAAATAGGCATAACTCTAACTGAAGTGATTACAGGTGAAAGAGTGTATGAAAAATAAGATATGGATATAGCTTCTATCTCTGATATTAGTAGAGAGGCAATTTATACATTATTATATATTTCTTCCCCGCTGCTCATCATTGCGCTTGCAATTGGTCTTATTATTTCTCTTATCCAAGCTTTAACGCAAATTCAAGAAACTACCCTAACTTTTGTACCAAAAATTATCGTAGTATATTTAAGCATGCTGTTTGTGCTCCCATTCATGTACGGTAAACTCAGCGTGTTCACTGATCATGTAATTCAAATGATAATTAAATGAAAAATTAATACTTGTAAACAAGTTAATTATTGGTTAACATATTAATATAAGATTAGTTTGATAGTTACTGACTAATTATTTTAATAAATATACCACATGAGGTGCAACATATGCCGCAAACTATTGATTATAATGTCGATATATTTGAACCAAAAGCTCTAAATAATTTTTATATATATAAACAAATACCTAGAAAAATAAAGAGCAAGAACCTTAGAGGTTTAATGATTGACGATAGTGATGCTGAAATAAATCTTTTTAAAGATATATTGACTAATGAGAGTGATAAGAATTTAAACTTAAAGACATTTAATAAGGCCAGTGTAGCTATCAAATATTTAAATAATTTATGCGCTGATGATTTTATTCCGCAATTCATAATATTAGATCTATCTATGCCAGAAATGAATGGGCAAGAAGCAATAAATGGCTTAAATGAATTATTAAAGCGTAAAAATTTTGATATACCAGTAATAATCTATTCTTCTTCAGCAACTACAAGTAATGTAGTGAAGCTTGCACAGAAAGAAGCTTATGCATTTTTTCAAAAACCGCTCAATGGCAAAGAATTCGTAAATTATATATCAAAGTAATTTTTCAGTAATCAGGATATATAGTCAACTAAGTTGAATTAGCGTCATAGGTGTGTTATAGTCAAATAAAAAAATGACAACAAGCCCATACAGTATAGATTTAAGAGAGAAAGTGATATTCCAGGTAGAAGCAGGAAAGAGCCAGGTATCAGTATCAAAGTTATTTAACATCAATTTATCAACGGTAAATAGATGGTGGCTAAGATATAAAAGAGAAGGAAATTACTTAGCAAAGCCGCGCCCTGGGGCAAAGAGTAAAATTTCAACAGAGGATTTAAAATCATATATATCTAAGTATCCTAATTCTAGTGCAGAAGATATGTCAAAAGAATTTGGCATTGGTAAGGGAGGTATTTATTATTGGCTAAAGAAATTAGGCTTTAGTTATAAAAAAAAACCTTTACCTACGTGGAAGCTTGCAAAGAAAAACGAGATAAATATCAAGAAGTTATAAAAGATATTCCTTTAGAAAAGCTTGTATACATTGATGAAAGTGGCATTGAAATGACAATTTGCAAAGATAGGGGTTGGGGTAAAAAAGGCGAGAAGTTGCTTGCTAAAAAAAGTGGAAAATATTACCAAAGAACAAATATCATTGCTGGATATGTTAATAAAAAAGCAATAGCGCCAATGGTATTCAATGGGTCATGCAATACTGATGTATTTAATAGTTGGGTAGAAAATTTTTTGATTAAAGAATTAAAGCCAGGGCAAAATGTTGTAATGGATAATGCGGCTTTCCATAAATCTCAAAGGACAAAAGAACTGATAGAGTCGGTTGGATGTAAGGTTATTTTTTTACCGCCATATTCACCAGACTTTAATCCGATAGAAAAATTCTGGGCTAATATGAAAAGATGGATTAGGAATAAAATTAGTGGTTTTAATGAGCTCTATGATGCTTTGGTTAACTTCTTTAATTTATGCTAATTCAACTTAGTTGACTATAGCGCCCTATACATATACTAACTATGGGTCATAGGGCGCTTCAAATTTAAGAATTATTAGTCGTTTTGATCAAATTCGATCACTTTACCAACGCTAGGAATTTCATCATTATTTTCAATGCCAAATATATTGAGAGATTTTGTAACATCAATTTCAATTTCTGGACTTTGGAAAATATCTAATTTTATCTTTTCTAAAGCTACAACATTATTATCATTTATATGTTTAGCACAATCGTTTAATTTGACATCAAGGAGTAGTTTACTTTCAGCGCTATTACAATAAGGCCTTGCCTTTGTGTAGTAGGTCCTAGCTTTACTAAATTCGCCAAAATCATTGGCTAATATATCAGCATATTCTTCATAAGAAACTGAAGTAAAAGCCGGATCATAATGCTTAATGCAGTAAGAAACTTTGTCAAGCTTTTTAACAATTCTTGCACATTCAATTGCTTCTTTGAAAATTATAGGATCAGTTAATCCAATGGTTTTATCTAATATGGCTATATCTATAGCTAATAATTTTTCAAATATTTCAATGCTATTTTTAATATATTTTGTAGCTTTAATATATTTATCTCTTATATTATGAAAATTTTCAATATCCCTTGAAATAGAATTTTCTAAATAATTAGCGTACCCAGTATAAAATACAGATATTTTTGAATTTAAATCATCATTAGGCTTAAAGCTTGGACATTTCAGTAAAAGTAAATATGCAGCATCCAATTGTTCAAAATTATCCTTAATATGGTCATCTGCGCTGATATTAGTAATTGAATTAATTAGAAATTTTTCGCTTTCTAGCTTATAATCATTAAGTTTCTTATTTAATTCTTCAATTGTATTTTTAAAATCAATTTCAGGAATAATAGAGCTAAATAATTCAAAATAATCACCCATTTGCATAATATTATACGAAACGCGCTCTAGTTGCGATATAATCTCCTTATCATCGATATTATACGCTAATATGCTTAAGAAATTAACGAGCAACTGAGCTTTATTAAGTATATTATTATTAGATATTGTTTGATTGTAATAATCACTTTGCGTAAAATCAAAAAATTGTGCATATTTAGCAATATTTTTAAATATTGGCTCTTTAATAATCTTATACTTATTTTCAAAGGTTAAAAAAGCTTCTCCATTTTTTAAACTCTGAATTTTTGATATATCTAATTTACCATTACTATCATCAATAAATAAACCAAGCATATTTGAAGTAATATCAACAAGCTTAATTAAGCTACTTTTAGCAAGTTCCTCACAATAAATCTTGTCTTCTTCTTTAAGCGATACTTTAACTATATTAGGGTTTAAATTTCCTTCAAGGGAAGGAACGAAATCCTCTAAATATTCCATAATATTCGCTGCAGATGGTGAAGCTTGCAGTTTATTTGTATTATAAACCATACCTTCTTCTTCATGGCCAGGGTCATAAAATAAACAAGTTTTACTAATTAAATTATTAAGTAAATTATTAGCTTCATCACTCAAATATTTATTTGACTCATCATTAATAAATTTTGCGAGCTTATTTTGAATATCAACTATGTTATAATTTTTAGAAACTTTCGTTATAACTATAATTGAACTCTTAACTATTTCATTAATATCATTAAAATTATTAACAAATTGCTCTAGATATTCTTTAAATAATTGCCCTCTGGAAACTAATAAAGTTTGATGTGATACAGTTAAAATAAACTTAAATTCTTTATCCTTAATATCTCTTGGCTGAAGAATGTGTAAGGTATTAAATAAATTAATTATATTTTGTTTAGGTCCGCTACTATCATTATTACCAGGTAGATCCCACACATCTATATCAGAAAAAGTAAATTTATTTGGTATAGAGGTCTCAGATCTTGAAATTAAATTTCCAATATTTCTGGAGTTTGAATTAGAGCTATTAACCTGCTCAAAGAAGATATCATTATCTTGTATAAAAATTTGTAATTGTTCGTTAGTAAGCAAATGTCCAAGTGTAGTTTTACCTTCCCCAGTAAGTCCAGTAATAACTATTTTCATTTTATTACTTTTACTGCGCGTGGATTCAACTAGTACATTATAGCCTTCTTTAATTTTTTCATATATTTCAAATAATATTTCTGGATTAGTATTTTTAGACATAATTTGGCCCTCTCTATTGGGGTTTAAAGGTTTAGTATTAGAACTACCTATGGTGCGCTCGCTATTAATGCTATCGCAACTTTCAGTATATAACTTTTCATGCTCATTTGCTAGTGTTATTTGATCATTTAAATTCGCCTCTAACTTAACTTGATCAATTTTTGACTCACTTACATTACTCTGTTTATTATTTAAACTTGAGCCATCTTTAATGAATTGATTAGCTTCATTTGCAAAAGTGTGAGCAGATTTAATGATTTGATTTGGATCCTTACCCATGTTGCTAGCATGAATTTCAAACACTTTGTGTGGAGCAGTTTGTGGAGCATTCACAGGACCACACATATTAAAAAACGAGTGAAACACATCTGGATAAGTTTCACCTAATGGTGGCTTGCTATAACCATCATTATCAGGCGGTTGATGTTTTTTAGACATATTGTATTTTAAATTATTATTAATTTCCTTAACTTTTAAGGGCTCTAAAATATTATCATAAATTTCAAAATGCAAGTTACTATTATGATTTTTTAATGATTGTGTATCATTTAAGATTTTTTGCATTAAATTTGAATCAATTAAACTTAATAATGTTAGTAAGGCTAACTTGTCTTTAGTGATTTTACATTTTAGCTTAGATAAGTAATTCGAAATTCTTTTATAGCTATTAAATTGCGTATTATTAGGTGCTTTAATAGGTTTTCTTAGTAAAATAGATTTAACATTACTAAGCTCATCAGAATTAATTTTTATTTCAATCCATTCATAATTATCATTCTCAATTTGCAAAGGCTGAAATAAATCTATATTTGATTTATATAATTCTAATACATGTTGCTTAATATAATTTATATCGCTATTTGGATGCATAATATTACCTTCTTAATCAACTTATGGTGGTGTAGTATGATACTACCTCATCCTTTACTAGTTTATCATCAAATGATACTAGCTCTAATATGCTCACTTTCTATAAAAATTTTATAACTTTATATTTATAAGACCAGGGTTAAGATTGATATAGTAAAGTGGCATAAATCAATATTTTTATTTTGTTATATATATAATATTAATCTATTTGAAATACGTACGCAAGTAAAAAATTAAATTTTTTTGAAATATTATCCAATTAATTCTTTGGCCGCTTCTATACCCTTGGTTGTAATGCTTTTACCCGAAATCATGCGCGCAATTTCTCGCGCGCGACTATCAGATTTAATTTCTTTAATTTCTACAATCGTATGATTCTCGCTTTGTTTTTTATTAACGAGAATATGCATATCGGCAAGTCCTGCAACTTGAGGCTGATGAGTGATTGCGAGCACTTGGCTATGCGCACTAATTTGTTTTATTTTGCTACCAATACTAGCCGCCACTGATCCACTTACCCCAACATCTATTTCATCAAATATAATGACTTTTTCGAAATGATCCTTCATGAGCGCAACTCTTAGAGCCAGCATGAATCTAGATAGCTCGCCTCCAGAAGCAATTAAATCTATCGGACCTGGAAGTGCGCCAGGATTTGTGCTTGCTTCAAATATGACTTCATCATTGCCCAGAAGACTAATTTTATTAGTGTCAGTGCTAATTTTTGTATAAAACTTTGCTCTACCCATATCAAGTGCTTTTAACTCATCCATGGCTCTTATTTCAAGTTGCTTAGAGCTTTTGATTCTATGCAAAGTTAGTTTATTTGCGAGTTTTTTATATTCATCTAGATTTTTTGAATATTCTTTTTCAAGCGCATCGCATCCAATAATTTTATTACTCAATAACTCAAGCTTACACAAATAATTTTCATGTATTTTCAGAAGATCATCGGGAGCGCAATTATGCTTCCTAGCCATTTCGTTGATGCTATTTAGTCTATCATCAACAGATTCGAGATTCTCATCGCTGTAACTTATTTCCTCATATATAGTTTGGAGATTGCTTTTAATATGCTCGCCATGATCGTAGAGCTTCTCAAGATGATGCAATGTATCATTATATTTATCACTATATAAGCTTTTACTGATTTTCTTAGTAGAATTTACAACTAATTCTTCAAATGCTATATTCCTGAAGTCATTTATCAATGCTGCACTTAATGCAATTTCTTTCTCAAGAGATTGCAACTGATGCTTTTTTTCGCGAAGATGACTAGCTTCATTTTCTTGTATGTCTAATGTTTCAAGTTCTTTGCAGCTATGCTTTAAGTAATCAATCTCTTCTTCTATTTGTTTTTTACTTCCCAGCGCTGCGGATATTTCCTTTTTAAGCTTACCTAGCATGCTTGCAATTTCTCTCACCGAAGAGAGTAAATCTTCTTGGCATTCAAATTCATCTAAAATTTTAATATGCTCATTTTTATCAAGTAAACTAGTTGAGCTATGCTGCCCATGCATCTCTATTAGAATATCGAATAATTCTTGGGCTATTTTCCTAGTGACTAATTGGTTATTAATGAATATTTTACTCTTAGAATTCTGATCTAAGCTACGCATAATTATAATTTCATCATCGCTAGACTCAATATCATATTCTTCAAGAAATTGCTCAGCAATATTTGTTAAATCAAATATTGCAGTAACAATAGCTTTTGATTCACCATTTTTAATGAGATTAGTATTAGCTTTCGAACCGAAAGTAAATAATAAAGCATCAAGCATTAAAGATTTACCAGCGCCGGTTTCGCCCGTAATTGCGCAAAACCCTTTTTTAAAATCAATATGCAGGCTGCTAATTAATATAAAATTCTGTATATCTAGACTTTGCAACATAATTTATATCCTGATATATGTGGCTAATGTAATTAAATTATAATGATTATATAACATTTAAATTAAAACTTTAATGCCATTAGCCTCTATTAAATCTATTATTTTCTATTAGCCAATCTATATGCTTTTTTATACCAATTTCCCTTAGGGTAATTATGCCCAAGTACCGCGGCATATTTCTTAGCTTCACCTATAAGGCCTAGGGATATATTAGATTCAACCATTCTAAACAGCGCCTCTTCAGCATGCTCGGTGAATGAGTAAGTTTCAATCACATTTTGAAATCTTTGTAAAGCTGCGATAGGATTGTTATTTTTTAAATAATATCTACCAATCAACATTTCTTTACCCGCTAAATGATCATTGATAAGATCAAGTTTTAGCTCAGCATCATTAGCATATTTTGTATTCGGAAATTTACGCAATAATTCCCCGAAATCTTCTTTAGCGATCTTAGTTCTTGACTGATCTAAATTCACTGAAGATATTTGCGCATAGTTTGATAAAGCTTTAAGATAGTATGCGTATGCGATATCGGGGTGTCTAGGATGCAATTTAATAAATAATTCTAAAATATCATTTGCAATATCATAATCCTTAGCTAAATAAAGGCTATATGCTTGCATAAGCTCAGCTTGAGCTGTGATAGGGTTGCCTGGATGCTCATAGAATATTCTCTCAAATTCTTTTGCAGCTTTTTGGTAGCTTTTATCGTTTAAATATTTGAGGCCTTTTCCATAGAGCTGATCGATTGGAGTTGCAATATCGCTAACATTATTTGAATTAGCGCTCTTACAAGCACTTAAATTCATGGATAAAATTGCTATGAAAAAAGCATTAAAGAGATTTTTTTTAAAATAATTTAACATACAAGAAGTTTTAATTTAATTTTTTATTTTTATAATAGCTTATTATACTTAAAAATGATTAGCAGAAAAGCTTTATTTACTTTTTATTTTCATCTTCATTGTTATCTTTCATACCTTCGCGAAAAGATTTTAAACCCTTACCCATGTCAGACATAACCTGGGGAAGCTTACCGGCACCAAACAAAACTAATATTATTAATAATATTATTAATAACTGTCCTAATCCTACACTCATATAATTACTCTTTTACAAATTAACATATTTTATAATAATAGCAAATTTTCTATAATGGTCTAGTAATTATAGTGAATTATACTTGTTTTAAAAAAAATAGTTTTAAGATTTAACTTCGATAGGAGATTGCACACCCGTTAGCAACTCATCAAATTTTTCATCATAAGGATTGCTTGGGAAGCTATAGAGAAATTGCTCTAATAAACTCGTATCAAAATGAGGATTAAAGCTTTGGTAAGTATATTGTAAGGTAATTTTCATATTAGCTGAATCTGATCCTATTAATGGATTAGCTTTATTTATATATACTTTACAAGTTAGGGGCGTCTTATTACTCTCAATTTCTCTAGAGAATTCTTCTTTTAAACAATTATTAGCATGCTGTTTTATTTTTCTACTATTGCAAAACATACATTGAAACCTTTTAAATCAATTAAATTTATATTATAGTCACTAACTTTTTAGTCCCTCGCGAAGGCGCTGCTTCGCTCACGCTTTAGTATATAAGCTTCGCTCTACTGGCACATGCGGGAGCCTCGGGTCAAGTTGATTATAAACTCTTTTTATTAGCATTTTAATATATAAACACATTCTTTAAAGTAAAACTTTATAACATGAAGTTTTACTGAAACTTTATAAAATTGCGATATTTTAATCCCAAACTACTTAGTTCCCAAAATAAATTTTATATATTATTAAGGTGAATTCTGCAAAGCTAAGCCGCTTAAATAATAATTAGCAAAATAACATAATTTTAATTAAACAAGTCAGAATGAGAGCCAGTTCTATATAGTTTTAATGTTTTTTCATTGGTATTATATATAAGCAGCCAATCAGGTTCAATATGGCACTCTCTTGTATTTGTAAATTTACCAATGAGGCTATGATCCCTATATTTAATATCTAATTTTATATTACTGGCCAATTGTTCAATTACATTATATAATTTATCTAGATTTTTACCTCTTTTTTAAATCTTTTTTAAATCCTTTTTAAAATTAGAAGATATTATTATATCTCTTTGCATTTTATAGGTCTAAATTTTTTAAGTTATTAAATGTGATTTTAGTTCCTTCTCCTTCATCTAGTTCATGAATTGCCTGCAAAGTATCTTCATTAAAAACCTTAGGCATATGAGGCCTAAAAGGTAGGCCGTGACTGTTTATTGACTGTTGTAGAAACATTCTAATAGCTTCAGTTGTAGTAATGCCTAATTGCTTGAATACTAAATCAGCACCACTCTTTATATCAGGATCAATTTTTAATTTAATTTCAATTCGTTTCATAAGTAATTTATATTATATATATTCGGCCATTTATATATATTTTATACCGAATATATATATAAGTAAAGTCACTAATAATAAGTATTAAAGAAAAACAAAGAACAATATAACTAAACGTTCATTACTCCATAATTTTAAATAAAAATTTTCTCAATTTTAATTTATATATTATTAATTTATTTGTTTTGATTGCAATTTACTTTTTGCCGGTACATAATATTGAGGAATTTTTTTAAGTTTTTTTTAGATTCTTAGTTTTATGAAACAATATACACTTAAAGAGCATTTAGATGATCTTAAAAAAAGAATAATTTACGTCTTAGGTTTTATAATAATTTTGTTTTTAACCTGCTATTACTTTTCAGAGCAAATTTTTGAAATATTGCTTACCCCTTTAGAGCGCTCAACGAGCTGGAAAGGAAAAATTATATTTACAGGTTTAACTGAAGCATTCATTAGTTATTTAAGCCTGTCATTTTATATGTCATTAATTTTGGTATTTCCAATAATATCTTATAATATATACGCATATCTTGCTCCTGGACTTTATGAAAATGAAAAAAAAGTCATTGGCCTTAGCTTAATCATCTCTCCGATTTTATTCTATTTGGGATGCGTATTTGTATATTATTATGTTATGCCTAGAGCTTGGGAATTCTTTTTAAGCTTTGAAGATAGAACTGATGCTAATATCTTAGTTTTAGAAGCGCGTATAAGTGAGTATATATCTATTACATTTCAGCTTATTATGGCTTTTGGTATATGCTTTCAATTGCCTATTATAATATTTATTGTAAATAGACTTGGTATCATTTCAATAGAAAATCTTATCAAATTCAGGCGCTACGCTATAGTAATAATTTTCATATTATCAGCAATATTCACCCCACCAGACGTTTTAAGTCAAGTGGCGCTTGCTTTACCTTTAATTTTATTGTATGAAATATCAATAAGATTATGCATATATTTAGAAAATAAGAGGAAAAAATGTTAGATATTAAATGGATTAGGGAAAATCCAAAAGAGTTTGAGGCATTCATAAGCGCGCGCGGAGTTAATATTGATATAAACTCACTCTTAAATCTTGATGAAGAAAAGAGACATTTAACGACTTTAATTCAGCAATTTCAGCAAGCAAGAAATGTTAAGTCAAAGCGCCTTGGTGCAAAGGGTAATCAAACTATTGCTGAATTTGAACAGATTAAACGCGATGTTAAACATATCAATGATAAGCTTGAAGAGTTAAATAAGCAGCTCCTAAATAAGGATGAATTAAATACTATTTTAAGTAATATACCTAATATACCTGCCGATGATGTTCCTGTTGGTAAAGATGAAACTAATAATAAAATCATTAGAAATCATCTTGATCCAAAATATATTCAAAATCCAAAAGAGCATTTTGAACTTGGAAAAAAGCTTAAAATGATGGATTTTGAACAAACAGCAAAAATATGCGGTAGTCGGTTTGTTACACTTAAAAAAGACTTAGCCAAATTGGAGAGAGCTTTGATTAGTTTCATGATTGATACCCATACTAATGAAAATGGTTTTGAAGAAATATCTGCTCCTGCTCTAGTTAGGCCAGTTGCGATGTATAATACTGGACAATTGCCTAAGTTTGCTGAAGAATTTTATATGACAAAGGATGAAACACATTGCCTTATACCAACTGGAGAAGTGCCGCTAACAAATATGGTTTATGACCAAATACTGGAAAAATCAGATTTGCCAATTAGAATGTGCGGCTATACCCCATGTTTTAGATCTGAGGCTGGAAGCGCCGGCAAAGACACTAAAGGCATGATTAGAAATCATCAATTTGGTAAAGTGGAGCTTGTTACAATTTCAACTCCAGAAGATTCAAAGCAAGAGCATGAAAAAATGCTGAAAAGCGCTGAAGTCATATTACAAAAACTGGAGCTTCCATATCAGGTTGTGTTACTTTGTACTGGTGATATGGGTTTTTCGGCCAATAAAACCTATGATCTTGAAGTATGGATGCCTGGGCAAAATAAATATAGAGAGATTTCAAGCGTATCTAATTGTGGCGACTTTCAAGCCAGGAGAATGAAAGCAAGATATAAAGACAGTGCTACTAAGGAAAATATTTTTGTACATACGCTTAATGGCTCTGGGCTATCCATTGGACGTACTATAGTAGCTATACTTGAAAATTATCAGCAAAATGATGGCTCTATCTTAGTACCCAATGCGCTGATTTCCTATATGGGTGGGCAAAAAATTATTGCAAGTTAAGTTAAATTTGTTAATTAGTATTAGAGGCATCTCGCACAAGCGGACATGAGTAATCCTATATACTTAAAGGCGTGAGCGAAGCGGGCGCATCCTCGCCTCAAGATCTTCGAATAAAGGCAGTATAGAATTAATATTATAAGTTTGAGAAGGAGCGAATAGTTAGAGCGAATCATATACTAATCGCGCAAGTGAAGCGGCGCCTGCAAATCTCGAATAGGTATGTCTGTAGCTTCACTCGGGGCCACTGCTGTATTAGTCATTTACTACAAGTAAAGAGAACCTAAACCTAATTAATTATAGTCAATAACTAGTCGAAGTTTATAAGCGCGCGTTTCTTCGCTCACTCGCTTAGATTATATAATTTTCGCTCATTACTCACTGCGGGGTGCCTCTTAATACGAATTAAATATATAGTATTCGCTCATGTCCGCGTGTGCGAGGGGTTTAGTTAAATAACTATAGCTTACTATGCTTAAGACCATAAATTCTTCATTTTGCTAAAAAAACCTGGATCTTCAAACTTAGTCTCATCACCAAGTTCCTTGTCAAGCTCTTGAAGTAGTTCGCGCTGTTTCTTTGTTAAGTTTTTAGGTGTGCTTACGAAAGCATGCGCAAACATATCGCCTCTATGGCTAGATTTTACGCCGCACATTCCTTTGCCGCTTACCCTTAAGCGATCACCCGTTTCAGTACCTGCTGGTATTTTAAGCTCAATTTGTCCACCTTCTATAGTCGGAATTTTAATGCTTGAACCGAGCGCTGCTTTGCTAATGCTCAGCGGTAATTTAAAATGTAAATTAGTATTTTCAACTTCAAATAAATTATGGGGTTTGACTTGCACAACTACGTACAAGTCTCCGCTTGGACCCCCTCTAAGCCCTGCTTCTCCTTCGCCAGCATGGCGGATACGCATGCCGCCTTCTATACCATTTGGGATATTGATAATAAGCTTTTTATCTTTTTGCACACGTCCATTACCATTACAATTAGTGCAAGGATTCTTTATCATTTCACCAGCGCCATTACATTTTCCACAAGTTTGTTCAACAGCAAAAAAGCCATGTTGCATCCGCACTGTGCCTCGCCCGCCGCAAGTAGAGCAATTAGTGCTACCACTTGAGTCGCTACTTCCGCGACCGCTGCATGGACTACAAGATGTGTAAGTGGTATATTTTAATTCTTTGCTTGCGCCCTTGAAGGCTTCTTCAAGCGTTATTTCAAGTTTTGTCGTTAAGTCACTTCCCCGAGACTGAACTGAGCCACGGCGCCTCGAGCGCTGCCCTCCTCCCATAAAATCACTGAAAAAATCACCAAAAATATCATTAATATCAGATTGTGAGAAATTACCCTGATGCTGACCCCTTCCAGATCCACCGCCAGAAGCATTTTGCATATAAGCATCATGTCCAAGGGCATCATACGCTGCTTTTTTTTGCTCATCTTTGAGAACTTCGTAAGCTTGACTCACTTCTTTGAACTTCTGCTCAGCGCTATTATCACCCGGATTTTGGTCAGGGTGATATTTCTTAGCAAGCTTTAAATAGCCCTTTTTAATTTCTGATGCATTTGCTGAGCGCGGTATCTCAAGTATTTGATAAAAATCTTTTTGTGACATAATTTCCTAAGAATACAATTTCAAATATTATTTATTTTTTATCTTCCTGATTATCACTGACATCTTTAAATTCGCCATCAACAACTTTGCCTTCACTGGAGTTTTGACTATTTGTAGATTTACCGCCGCCTGAAGCCCCAGCAAAAGCAGATGGATCAATATTATTCATATCTGCACCTTCTGCACCAGCACCAGCTCCTGCAAGTTTAGCGCTCACTTCTGCTAAAGCAGTAGTTTTAGTTTTTATATTATCGATATCTTCTTGCTCAAGAGCAGATTTAAGGTCACTTATTGCCGCTTCAATATTTTTCTTCTCATCTTCTTTAACTTTATCGCCAAGTTCTTTGATTGCTTTCTCAGTTGAATAGATGAGGGCGTCAGCTTGGTTTTTTACTTCAATAAGTTCTTTTTTCTTCTTATCTTCAGAAGCGTTAACTTCAGCATCTTTAACCATTTGCTCAATCTCTTCCTCTTTCAATCCGCCAGATGCTTGAATTGTTACTTTTTGCTCCTTGCCAGATGCCTTATCTTTTGCAGATACATTAACAATACCATTCACGTCAATATCAAAAGTAACTTCAATTTGCGGCATGCCTCTCGGCGCTGCAGGAATACCTTCAAGATTGAATTGACCAAGCATTTTGTTATGCGCTGCTATCTCTCGCTCACCTTGGAAAACCCTAATAGTCACCGCATGCTGATTATCATCTGCTGTTGAGAAAATTTGACTCTTCTTAGTTGGGATTGTGGTATTCCTATCAATAAGACGAGTGAATACACCGCCTAATGTTTCAATTCCTAGCGATAGAGGTGTAACATCTAAAAGCAGAACATCTTTAACATCGCCTTGTAAGACACCGCCTTGAATTGCCGCTCCAAGCGCCACAACTTCATCGGGATTCACTCCTTTATGAGGCTCACGACCAAAGAAACTTTTCACTTTTTCAACAACCTTAGGCATCCTAGTCATACCACCAACTAAGATAACTTCTTGAATATCACTGGTTTTTAAACCAGCATCTTTCATCGCTTTCTTACATGGCTCAAGGCTTCTTTCAATCAAATCTTCAACAAGTGATTCAAGCTTGGCTCTTGTAAGCTTAATATTCAAATGCTTAGGACCACTGCTATCTGCAGTGATATAAGGTAAATTAATATCTGTTTGTTGAGCTGAAGAAAGTTCTTTTTTAGCTTTCTCAGCTGCTTCTTTAAGTCTTTGCAAAGCAAGAGGGTCATTTTTTAAATCCATCCCATTTTGCTTTTTAAATTCATCTAGAAGATAATTTAGAACTTTTCTATCAAAATCTTCTCCGCCCAGGAAGGTGTCACCATTTGTCGCTTTCACTTCAAAAACACCATCACCAATCTCTAAAATAGATACGTCAAATGTACCGCCACCAAGATCATAAACTACAACAGTCTTATTTTCAGTTTTATCAAAACCATAGGCTAGCGCTGCTGCAGTTGGTTCATTGATGATTCTTTCGACATCAAGGCCAGCAATTTTTCCAGCATCTTTAGTAGCTTGGCGCTGTGCATCATTGAAGTAAGCTGGCACAGTGATAACTGCTCTAGTAACCTTTTCACCTAAGTAGCTTTCTGCTGCTTCTTTCATTTTACGAAGTATTAAAGCGCTCACTTCACTAGGAGAATATTTTTTATCTCCAGCTGCAACCCAAGCATCATTATTGTCAGATTTAACAATTTTATATGGTACTAATTCCTGATCTTTAGCAATCATTGCATCCGAAAATTGTCTACCAATAAGTCTTTTAATAGCAAAAAGAGTTTTCTCAGGATTTGTAACGGATTGCCTCTTAGCTGGATCACCAACTAAAGTATCACCATCATCCGTAAATGCCACCATAGACGGTGTAATCCTAAGGCCTTCGCTATTTTCAATAACTTTTGGCTCCTTACCTTCCATCACAGCTACGCATGAATTAGTAGTACCAAGGTCGATTCCTATAATTTTACTCATATTATTTTCCTCTTATTCAAAATTAATTTTTTAGTTAGTTTTATCAAGTTTTTAACTTTTATGCATATTCATATAGTGTAATTTTTTCAGTTTACAAGTGCTAGAATATAATTTTTTTTGTTTTTATATAAAATTTACTTAATTATTATGTTGAATTGACGACCATTAATAAATTATAATGAAGTTAACTATAATTAATTAAAAATAAGAATTATTATGTCCAAAGAATCTACAAATTATCATTATCCTAAATTAGCACATTCTATAATAACGGCAATAAAATCTCAAAATATAAAACAGATTGAGCATTTAATAACATTAAGTGAAATTAAGGATTATAATTTTATTTTTAAAATAGTGAAGTCAGATGAAACTATATATCGAACCTCACTAATGAATGAGGCCGCTAAAATTAAAAGCCTTAAATTATTAGATTTTTTTATAAGTAAAGGAGCTTCTGTTGATGGAGTTGAAGGGCTATCCCCAAAACCAATCACTATTGCCACTGAAACCGGGGCAAAAAAAATCATAAATTACTTGGTATTACAAGGAGCTAAAGTAAATCAAGCTACTGATAATCATAAATATACACCTCTTCACCTTGCAGCTTTAACAAACGATTTTGAAATGTGTAAGCATCTTCTAGACTTAGGCGCTGATACATCCCTGAAGAATAATGAAAATTTGACGGCTTATGATGCTATATTAAAAAAGATTGATAAATTAGAGAGATATAGTGATAATCAGGCTAAAGAGATTCACTTAATTGCTAATTTGCTCAAAGCGCATGTTAATAAATTCACCATCACTCCACATTTTCATAAATTAATAAGCAATCAGCAAGATAAAGATAATAATACTGATAAGAAATATGAAAATGATAGTGAACCTCAGTTTGTAAGCACACTCGGAGATTTTGTCTGCCTAGACTTGAAAGATTCTACTGATTCTAATTAATTAGACCCAAGAGCCCTCTAGCGCTAAGCTAGCTGGCACTCTCGGAACAAAAAGTTTTAACTACATCCTAAACCCAGTCATATGCTTGGCATAGAAGAAATAGCTTATAATGTAGATTTGTGTAACAATAATACAGATAAAATTGAGCTTTTTGAGGACATGATTATAAACAACCTCTAAAAACTAATTTTTTAAAGCTTTTAAACCCTTGCTTAAGCCCTTAATTGATAAGGGTAAGTTAACTCTTTCATTTTTAGGAGTGATATATGAAGCAACTATTTCTGAAGCTTCTAAAATAGCTTTTTCATTTTCAGGAGTTAAATTTATAATAGCCTGACAAGTTAATCCAGTGCAAATGACATATTCACCATTTAATGCTATTTTTTTATCAAGGATTAATGCAGTACCTGACTTAATATTTACATTAGTTGGAAAGGTTTGAATGAATTTAAGCTGCTTTGTTGGGCCAAGGTAAGATACTTGATATTGAGCTAAGGTAGTAGTATTACCATCCTTTTTAACTTCAACATTCTGGCGAAGTAAACAAATTTCTTTTACTTCTTCCTTTTTTGTTTTCTCATCAATGATTTTTTCTTCAAAACATTCCACTCCCCAATCATCAAATTGCTTACCATGAAGTTTTGATATGCTTCCATTAGCAGAATTAATCCTAGAAAATGATAAAATAGCAGCAACAAGCAGAATGCTAAGAATTGCTAAATAAATTTTCTTTTTATTTTCTGATGAAGTTTGCAGCATAATCAATGTAATATATTTAAGAATTGGTAAAATGGTGGGCGATGACAGGTTCGAACTGCCGACAATCTCGGTGTAAACGAGGCGCTCTACCAACTGAGCTAATCGCCCTGAAAGCTAAAAAATTAGCACAGGTTTTTACTTTGCTGGTATTATGTATTATTTTATAGATTTTAGCAAGAGTTTTTAGAAATATTTTTTAGTAGATTCAAGTAATGCCTAATAATGATGGCCAATAATGATTATTTAGGTAAAAACTTACTTCGATAAATCTGCAAGCGATTGCGTTGTAAGAGAAGCATTATCCTGCTCAACATTAAAGTAACTTTTTATACCATCTGCTTGTGTGATAATGTTATATCTTCTACTAGCTAGATTATCTAATATTTTGATATCTCCTGAAATGCCTTTTAATTCATATGCATTACTATCAGCGCTAAGCTTCAAAATTTGCATAGCAAGTACTCCAGCATCATAGCTTAGTTCATGCATTAAATTAAGGTGCTTAATGCCATATAGCGAAGATTTTTTTAGCAATTCATTTGAGGATTGAATATCTCCGCCACAATAAAGATATTTTTTCAATGCACTATCATTATTTATTCTATTATCGCTTATAATAAGGCTCCTTGAACCAAGGTTATGGCTTGCAAGTATATTTGAAAGCGCTTTTAAAGTTTTATGATCATCAGCAACAATTACTGCTGTTTTAGAGTTTTCATCATTAGTTTCTAATGAAATTATATTATCAGATACAATTTTTGCAGCTCTTTTCATATCTTCCTTAGAATTATTATAATATTCAACTCTCACTAGAGTTGCATTACTTGCCATAATCTGCTCCTGCAAAATTTCCGAAATAGATTTTGCATGCCTACCAGCAGGCAGCAGCATTATAATATTTTCATAACCATTATCAAGTGTACTTTGCAAAGCAAATTGCAATTGTTTAACCGGCATATGGCCAAAAACTATTACATTATTTCCAGCTATAGCGGGATCATTTGAAAATGAAATTATTGGAGTGCGTTTGTTTCTTATATTTTTAGCAATAAACTTTGTGTTTTCTGAAAAAATAGGACCAATAATAATATCAACATTTCGCTCGTTACAAATTATTGTTGCTTCTTTAAGTTCATCTATATTTTTTGGAAAGAAGCTTAATGTAGTAACCTTTGACTTAGCTGTGCCTGCAATAGCAAGCTTAATCATAATTTCCATTTCTTTTTGTATATTATCTAAATCCATTACAGAATATTTGTCAAATAATGGAAGAATAATAGCTACCTTGCGTGTTGTATTAGAAAAATTGGAATTATTTGCAAGATTACTATCATTCGCGCAAGATGCTAGAAATATTGAAAAAATAAAGCAGAAAATATAGGTTAATAGCTTCTTAAGTAGTTGCATAGAAAAATTTTTAATATATTAATATATAGAAATATAGTATCATAATTTATTAAAAAATACCAGTACGAAAAATTTATGAAGCCCGGTTTATATATAATCACCACGCCAATAGGTAATATTGAAGATATTACCTACCGAGCGGTGAAAACTTTAGAAAAAATGGATGCAGTTATTTGCGAAGATACTAGAATCACCTATAAGCTACTTAAATATTATAATATTGATAAACCTATGATGGTCTATAACGATAAAAGCTCTGAAAAAGATAGAGTAAATATCGCAAATAAGATAAATCAAGGTATGAAACTTGGCTTAGTAAGCGATGCTGGTACTCCCCTTATTTCTGATCCTGGCTATAAGTTACTCAAATATATTAAAAATGAAAATATCTTTTTTGATATTATGCCAGGGCCGTCTGCACCAATAGCTGCGCTAACCCTATCGAATTTTCCTACTGACAAATTTTACTTTGGTGGTTTTTTGCCTAAAACAACTATAGCTAAAAAAAATATATTAGAGGATTTAAATACTCTGGATGCTACTTTAATATTCTTTGAAAGCCCCAGCAGGTTAGTTGGAACATTAGAAACATTAAAGGAGCTAAACCGAGAAATGGATATATGCATCGCGCGCGAAATTACTAAGCTATATCAGGAAGTTAAAAGTGGCAAAGCTGAGCATTTGATAAAACATTTTCAAGAAAATACACCCAAAGGGGAAATAGTTATCTTACTTAAGAATAAAACTAAAGATTTTATATTGGATGATACTTCTTTAAATAATGAGATAGAAAAATGTCTCTTAGAAGGCTTTACAGCAAAAGATATTGTTAATAAATTACATATTAATTATAAAAAACTTAAATCTAAAAGCGATTTATACAAGCTAGTTAATAAATTTACAAATGATAATGAATAATGGATATAAATTTACTGGTGCCGCTAGGGAGAGTTGAACTCCCGACCTCATCATTACCAATGATGCGCTCTACCACTGAGCTATAGCGGCCTTTGAAATTTCCAATGTACTTTTTGCCACAAAATGTTATTATGGTCAAGTATTAAATCACACTTTAAGTAAGTTTTTTAATTTAAAAATATTATTGATGATGAATGAAGATAAAAATAAAGCTGTTAGCAAGCAGGAATCAAAAACTAAGCTCTCAAAAGCGTTGCTTATGAATATTAAAAGAAGAAAAGCAGTGTTAAAACCAGATAATGCAGATAAAAGCAAGTATAATCAATAAAATTGAGTTTGAGGTTACTTTGCTAGCTTCGAATCAACTACTAGTTCATAGTGTAGCCCCATACGCGCTTGCAGTGTAACCTCTCGGGTTTGATTAACTATAAGTCAATAAAATTGCGCTCCCTCGCGCGAGTTAGCTCAGCTTCGCGCGCGCCTTTAGCCCTTAGGCTTCGCTCTATATTAGCTCCTACTCGAAACTCAATTTAATTAACTATATACTTGCCCATAAATTCTTTAATTAGCTTTTTAAATCTCTTTTTACGTGACCTCTATAGAGCTGACGTGGACGAGTGATTTTAAGAGTATCATCTTCAATCATTTCTTTCCACTGCGAGATCCATCCTGCAGTTCTAGCAACAGCAAATAGAACTGTAAACATTTTTGACGGAATACCCATAGCTCTATAGATTATACCAGAATAAAAATCTACATTAGGATAAAGCTTTCTTTCAATAAAATATTCATCACTTAATGCTATTTTTTCAAGCTCCATAGCTATTTCAAGCATTGGATTACCCTTAAGCATACCTAGCTCATCTAAAACTTCTTTACATGTTTCTCTAAGCACTGCAGCGCGAGGATCATAATTCTTATACACTCTATGACCAAAGCCCATTAACTTAAATGGATCTTCTTTATCTTTAGCTTTTAATATATATTCTTTAATATTTTTAACATCCCCAATTTCATTAAGCATATTTATAACAGCCTCATTAGCGCCACCATGCGAAGGCCCCCAAAGAGACGCAATTCCTGCACTAATACAAGCAAAAGCATTGGGACCAGATGAACCCGTGGTTCTTACTGTTGAAGTTGAAGCATTTTGCTCATGATCCGCATGAAGTATAAATATTTTATCTAATGCGCGAGCCAGAACTTTATTAACTTTGTATTTTTCCCTAGGATTTGCAAACATCATACGTAGAAAATTCTCTGTGAAGCTATAATCTTCATGGGGATAGATAAAAGCCTCGCTAACAGAATATTTATAAGACATGGCAGCTAGGGTTGGCATTTTTGCAATTAATCTAATAGCTAAATCTTCTCTGCCGTCTGGAGTAGTGAAATCCACCCTGTCATAATAAAATGCAGCAAGTGACCCCACAACCGACATCATAATTGCCATTGGATGAGCTGAATGCCTAAATGCTCCAAAAATATTGCGAATTTGCTCATTTACAAGTGAATGAGTAGCAATACTATCTTTAAACTCTTTTTCTTCAGCCTTATTTGGCATATCGCCTTTTAGCAGTAAATAAGAAACACTTAAAAAGTCACTTTTATCTGCTAAATCCTTAATATCATAACCACGATGCCTTAATATGCCATTATTACCATCAATATAAGTAATCTCAGACTCGCATGAAGCCGTGGACATAAAGCCTGGATCATAGGTAAACATATTAGTTTCAGCATATAATTTTCTAACATCAAGCACATCTGGCCCAATTGAAGCTTTCATAATTGGTAATTTATACTTTTCCCCTCTTAAATTCAGCTCTGCAAATTCTTCTTTATCACTCATTTCTTTGATCTCCCTTAGATATTATTATAACTATTACATAGTGCATTACTATGATGATATAATAAATTCATTGCAATTTGCAAATGAATTATGGAGAGGATTAGTTAATTTTTACTTTTAGTTATTATTTCTTTTTTGCATTTTTTGCATATGGGTTTTCACTTTTAGTGAATCTAAGCCTAATCACAATACCTGGCATATTGAAATAATCCCTGAAATCATTAATCAAATATTTTTGGTAACTTTCAGTAATAGACTCAGGTATATTAGCAAATAGCTTAAAAGTTGGAGGACGCGAACCTACTTGCGTTAGATACTTAATCTTCACTCTTCTACCAAGTTTCTTATTTATGGGAAGAGGGTGCGCCTCGACTGCATTTGCAAGCCACTGATTTAACTTACTTGTAGGAATACGCTTATTCCAAAGCTCATAGATTTTCATTGAAGCATCGAGCAAACTTGTAGTATTTTTATTGTTTAATGCTGATAAATAAACCACAGGTACATCTTTCACCTGAGGCAACGTTTTACTTAATTGATAATCAATTTCTTCGATATAGCTTTTTTCGTCTTTAACTAAATCCCATTTATTGATTACTATTATAAGTCCACGACCATTCTCTATAACATATTGAGCAATTGTTATATCTTGCGACTCAAGTGGGCATGATGCATCAAGCACTAAAGCCACCGTATTTGCAAAATTAATTGAGTTAATCGTATCGCTAGTAGATAACTTCTCTAAGCTCTTTGTAACATTCGCTCTTTTTCGGAGGCCAGCCGTATCAATTAAAGCATATTTATTGCCCTTATATTCCATATGAACTTCAATTGACTCTCGCGTGATTCCTGCACTTGCGCCGGTCAGGAGCCTATTTTCGGCAATAAGAGAGTTAATTAAAGTGGATTTACCAGCGTTGGGTCTACCAACAATTGCTATTTTGAGATAATCATTATTTTGCGCTTGCTCTTGAATTTCATCATATAACTTTAACTCTTCAGCGCAAATTTCAATAAGTAGTTCATATAAATCAATTAAACCTGAGCCATGCTCTGCTGAAATTGCCACTGGCTCACCAAATCCTAGCTTAAAATGATCCTTATCATGCTGTAAATTTTTCTCACATTTATTGACAATTAAAATATTTTTAGCTGAATATTTGCGAATCAAATTTGCAAAATGCTTATCATCAGCAGTGACGCCTAATAAATTATCTATAACCAGCATACAAATATCAGCTTCTTTGATGGCAATTATAGTTTGCTCAGTCATATCATATTCAATTGATCCTTTAGCGGCTTCTTCAAGGCCAGGTGTGTCAATTAAATCAAACTGAATATCTCCAAGCTCACCAACAGCATATTTTCTGTCTCTAGTAACACCTGGCATGTCATGCACTATGGCTTTGGCCTTATATAGAGACTTGGATTTAATGAGTAATCTGTTAAATAAGGTAGATTTTCCTACATTAGGTCTGCCGACAATAGCTATCTTTAATCTTTGCATTTTTTGAGCATTTTATGGTTACTTTAACTTTAGTTTTAATAAATAGCAGTCAATTTATCATATTTAATAATAAATTTAAACCACAATATTAACATTTAAGTAATTAAATTAATTAAAAATGTGTTAACATATATATAAGTTCAATTAATAAGGTTAATATTATGACACCATATTTTATTCAAGATAATAATTATCTTTATACTTTAGTCGAAACTATGAGGCATAGCATGTCACCTACAAGGTATATGCTAATGCTTGCTAGTAATTATATGAAAAATCTTAATAGTGATACTAAGAATCCATCTCATATGTTCTTTAAAGCTAATGTTGAAATGGCTGAGAGGCTAACAAGAAACTATAAAAAGCCAGAATTCAATATCACTTCATGTCAGATTGATGGCACTGAGTATCAAGTTAAGCAAAAAGTTGCTAAAAAAGATATATTTTGTAATTTATTACATTTTAGCAAACCAGAATATAAAAAAGATCAACCTACATTACTTGTGATTGCTCCAATGGCTGGCCATCATGCAACGCTCCTTAAGGGAACTATTCAAGATATTGTACCTTTTTTCGATGTATATGTCACAGACTGGATTAGCGCAAGCCAGGTCCCTATTTGTGAAGGAAGTTTCGATCTTGATAGCTACATTGATTATATAAGAAATTATATTACTCAGCTTGGGCCTAATGTACATGTATATGCAATATGTCAGCCAACTGTTCCAGCACTTGCTGCAACTGCTATGATGTCTGAAGCGAATGACACTCACATTCCAAAGTCATTAATACTTACTGGCGGCCCTATTGATGCAAGAAAAAGCCCAACAGTGCCGAATGATTTTGCGCTTGAGAAAAATCTAGAATGGTTTGATAATATGATGATCACAAGTGTGCCGGTTAATTATCCAGGTTACCGCCGAAGAGTTTATCCAGGTTTCTTACAGCTTACTAGCTTCATTAGTATGAACGCAAGCCGCCATGTTAAGTCGCATATAGATTTATATAAAAGTCTACTTATTGAAGATAAAGTGAATTCTCAAAGACAAATAGATTTTTATGATGAATATTTGGCAGTTATGGATTTACCAGCTGAATTTTTCTTACAAACAATCAAAGAAGTTTTCCATAATTTCTCATTGGCTAAGGGCAATTTCATCTCAAGAGGTAGGAAAGTTGATCTAAAAGCTATAAAAAAATGCGCTTTGCTTGGTATTGAAGGCGAAAAAGATGATATTGCTGCGGTTGGGCAAACAAAAGCTGCATTGAATTTATGCTCAAATATACCAGACAAACTAAAACAATATCACTTACAAAAAGGTGCTGGGCATTATGGTGTATTTAGTGGCAGCAAATTTAGGCAAGATATTGTGCCAATAATTAAAGACTTTGTCTATAAGCATGATTAAACATTAAAGTAAAACGTTAGTAATAATTATACCTATAGTACTTACACATAGGAAGAATGGTAATATTCTAGGGCCATAAATACAAAATATTTTATTACAATAATTTTTATTAGGCTCCTGAGGAATTGAATCAAGATGAGCTTGCCCAGATGAATCATCATTTATATTAATTTTAGGAATTAGTGGTGTAAATTCATTTTGAATTAAAATAGTATTTTCCTGATTACACCCCTCTTCAGAGCTACATGAATCATTATTACCAGTAATGACTATTTCAAATTCTGTGGGCATATTAGATTAATTTTAAATTACTTTATTAAACTATATTATATTAATTATCTAAATAATATATTTTTTAAATGTATTTTTTAAAAGTTCTACTCCTGGCTGATTAAACGGATTTATTTTCATCAATTCTGCATGAAGGATAGTTTCAGCTATTGAGCTTGCGTATAATTGACCGAATGATTTTAAATCATTGCTAATAGTAATTTTTCTTACTGGTCTATTAATTTGAACTAATGCATCAATTGAGGCATTATTATGAGCATCATGAATTTCCTTTAATTCCATTCCAGCTATTGAATTAAAGCATTTATGCTCGGAAATTTTAGCGTTAGTTTTCTCTGCTTTTGCAAATTCTATATCTATATATTGATAGAACTTATCATCGGCTCCATCTATGAGCAATTGAAATAAGCTATGCTGATCTTCAGGGCCAAATATAGTTATAGGCAAAGGACTTTTCTCATTTTTTCCAAGAGATTCAGAAATAATTTGGCTATTCCACCCTAGGAAACTGGTTAAATGCTTGTGATAAGTTACAAGAGCAGATACGGGTTTCTTGCATACATGTTTATGATACACCGCTCCGCGCTGCATATTATGCTTATTATTTAAAAACTCATTTAATTGCTCTATAGCGCCTTTTGCATATTGCTCAATATCAATTCCAGCAAGCCCTGCTGCAATGAAACAAGGCGCGCTAATACCACAAAAACGTCCGCTTATATCTTCATCATGTTCAATAATATGCCCACCAATTTCTTTAGCAATTTTGTTAAGCAATCTATTTTGGTTTAATGATGTTATGTAGAAAATCCTTTCACCAATATTCTGGGCAGATTTTTCAGGTAATTCATTAATTAAACTACCAAGCAAAGCCACAGTCTCTGATGTATTGCCTGATTTACTAATAACTAAAATTCCTGCCTGAGTTAGATTAATGTTAGATATTGACGCTTTAAACTTAAAAGGGTCCGTAGAATTCAGAAATGTAACTTTATCAATATTAGACTTTTGCGCAAAGTTAATTAAACTTGCTGGATTTAAATGAGATCCACCCATACCAATTATAATCCAATGATCAAATTTAGGTATTTTTTGGCAATGTTCTAAGGCTATATTTAACTGCTCCTGACAATATTTAGGATTCAAAATTTTGTAAAAAGGAAGATTTTGGTTAACTTTTTCAGTTAAATTTTCAAGAGTTAAATCTAAAATATTATTGAACTGGCTAAGAGCATCGTCTGAATCATTTTTATCCCTACTGCAGTTAAAATACTCTTCTTTAATCATTAAAACAAATAGGTCAAATATTTATTATATGGCGCACCCGAGAGGACTCGAACCCCTAACCCTATGATCCGTAGTCATATACTCTATCCAATTGAGCTACGGGTGCGTGGGCACTAGTTATGATCATCGCCTTTGTTTGAATTAAAGGCTTTAAACCATATGGATCATATTTACTATATCAATTTTTGTCAAGTATATTAATAGTACCATAATTATCATACAGTGATTAATTTTATTTAATTACTGATTTTAGAAAAAGCAAATAGTTTATTCGCATTGCATTATGTTATGGTCATTTAGTATTTGAAGCCCCTAACCTTAATCAATTTAGTGAAATTAGCCGCGCTCCTAGAAATCACGAATAGTTATTGCCTTAGCAATTTACTATATCTTCTTTTTTGAAATATGGCGCTAGCCGAGAGGGATTGGCTTCGCCGCTTTTGTAATTCTTTTTCAAAGAATTACTTCAAGAACAAACCCTCTTTTCCGGGTTCTCACCCAACCTTCACTTTGTTTCAAAAATCTACATATATATAGTTAATTAACTTGGAATTGGGATTTGGAAGTAGGATACATAGCATCATACAATTTATTAAAACCGCTGTATTCGTCCCAACTTCAAATTAAATCACTATAGTTAATAACAATGAGGTTTGAGTAGGAACGAATAGAGCGAATACTATAACTAATAGGTGAGCGAAGCAGTGACACCCTCAAAACTCATTGTTATTGACTATACAAGATACGCTTCGCTTTTCTTCTTGTATATCTTCTTTTTTGAAATATGGCGGAGAGAGAGGGATTCGAACCCTCGATAGAGATATGATCCCTATACTCCCTTAGCAGGGGAGCGCCTTCAGCCGCTCGGCCATCTCTCCAAAAGTATGCGCTTATTTGTTGCTATTGATATTAGCAACAATAGATATAGCACTAAACGAATATTTTTTCTACAATTATTTTAGATAAAATTATCAATATACGATTTTTTCTGCAATTTTTTCTTAGCAGGCATGATGATTTCATAATTATAATTATGCGCTATAGCATATTCTTCTGCTGATTTCATATCATCAAAATACATCTTTATCTCACTATTCATGTCAGAACTTGAAGTTCTGCCCATATAAGATTCCTTGTATAAAGATTTATCACTAGGTAAAAATTCAAGAACCCAACGCTCAATTTTCTTACCTGATTGCATAGCAGATTTAACTGGTTTATGTATTCGAACTTGCATAAATGTTTTTTATTATTTAGTATATATCATAATATAAATATAAATCTATTTTAAACTATGATGAATGATAAATCTATTGATAAAATGTCTTTTGAAGAAGCTTTATTAAATTTAGAGGAAATTGTGCGTAAAATTGACTCTGGTGCAGATTCGCTTGAAATTGCTGTAAGTAGTTTTAAAAAAGGGGTTGAGCTGAAAAATCATTGCGAGAAGAAACTTAATGCCGCAAAGCTCGAAATTGAAAAAATTATCAAAAAAGAAGATGGCAATATTGATTTTGAAAAAGTTAGTAAAGAATCTCTATAAATATTGATTTGCGTTAGTAAATTAAGTCTCACCACGCGCGGGACCTCAAATGATGATAAAATTTACTAAAATTAAAGTAAATCACCAACATTTTTCAAAAATAGCCTGGCTCTATGCGATGAAGGTTTAACGAAGAAATCATTAGCTGGTTGATCTGCAAGTATAAGGCCATTATCCATAAATAGAATCCGATCAGCTATAACTTTAGCGAATTTAATATGATGAGTTATTACAAGCATCTTCATTTTGCTTTTTAACATCGATATAATTTCGATAATATCTTTAATAACTTCAGGATCAAGCGCAGAGGTGGGTTCATCAAACAGCATTAATTCAGGATCCATCATTAGCGCCCTTGCAATAGCAACTCGTTGCTTTTGACCACCAGATAATTTCTCGGTCATTGAAAATGCTTTATCTTCAATGCCAAACTGCCTTAGGAGCAAGTTAGCTTTTTCAATCGCTTTGATTTTAGGCATATTCTTAACATTGATAGGACTATATATTAGGTTATCAAGAACATTCATATGTTTAAAAAGATTAAACTGCTGAAATACCATACCAATTTTAGAACATAATTTACGGCTATTTCTTTTTGTAAGCTTGGTTTTGTTTACGTAAATACTTCCATCGGTAACCGGTTCAAGCCCTTTAATGCATTTCAGCAAAGTGGATTTACCACTGCCAGAAGCGCCGATACATACAACTGTCTCATGCTTTTCAAAATCGATATTAATATTACGCAGCACATAATCGCTTTTATATTTTTTACTTATATTTTTTATACTGATCATAAGCTCAACCTATTTTCAATATGTTTGGCTAATATTGAAACTATCATAACTATAAAGTAATAGATCAAAGTAGCTATGATCATTGGAGTAAAGAAATCATATGTTTCAGCCGCAACCGACTGCGCGCGGCGCATAATATCCATTCCTCCAATTGTCGAAATTAAAGCAGATTCCTTAATGAGATTTATGAATTCATTGGCAAGCGCTGGCACTGATCTTCTCAAGGCTTGCGGAAGAATTATATCTTTCATTCTTAGGATTGGCGGTATATCAAGCGCTTTAGCCGCATCAATTTGCCCTTGATCAACCGATTCTATACCACTACGAATGATTTCAGAAACATATGCACCCGAATTAAGTGAAAATGCAATGATTCCAACTGTAAACACGCTTAATTTAACACCAATCAATGGAGGGAATGCAAAATAGAATATGCTTATTTGCATAATTAAGGGCGTGCCGCGAAATATTGATGTGTATGATTTTGCTATAGTTTTTAAAGTAAAGCTATCTGATACTTTTAATATTGCTAATATAAAGCCGATTATGTAGCCGAAGAAAACACCAATTAAACTGAATTGTAGAGTTATTTTCAGCCCTTCAAGAATATATATGAATTGTGGCATCAGTGACGCAAGCTTTTCAATAAAATTATTTATTATATCAAGTTGCATAGAATTAAGTTGGATAAAGCCAATATGTAGTTAATAAGTGAATTTTTAAGGATAATATATTAATACTCTAAAAGCAAGTAAAAACATATTAATCTGAAGGCGCTGCATAATAAATAGAGGCAAAAATAAGAAAATTTTTACTTTAAAAATAAGGTGAACTTAAGCATTAATCATTCAGCCGATCAGCATGATGATGTAAATAATAAATTAGGGGGTAAGTTAAAGGATTATAGCGAACATGCTCAGTAAGCTTGGCTAATTTAACTCATACATAATAACAAAGCTCTATAATAAAAATTTAAATAATACTTAGATTTTTCTATTTAAGATTTAGCGCGTCTCATATAATAAACTTTAGTAAATTAAGAAAAGGAACCTATAATGCATTTTTGTAGAAACACTGAAGAATTAATAAACGCTATTAATGCTAATGTTGAGAGTGATCTAAGTGTTACAAGCTTTAAGTTACAAGATGATGATGTTAAAAATTTAGCAGAAGCTCTTAAAGCTAACACTTCTCTGCGGACACTTAAACTTTATTATACTGAATTCACTGATACTGGAGCGCAGCATTTAGCAGAAGCGCTTAAAACTAATACTACCTTGCAAGAACTTGATCTTTTTTATACTAAAATCACTGATGCTGGAATGCAGTATTTAGCAAATGCACTTAAATGCAATACTGCCTTAGAATTTCTTGATCTTAGTTGCAATAAAATTACTGATGCTGGAATGCAGCATTTAGCAGAAGCGCTTGAAAGCAACACTTCTTTGCTAAAGATCAATTTCCGTGATAATCAAATCAGTAATGTTGGAGTGCAGTATTTTGCAGAAGCGCTTAAAACTAATACTACCTTGCAAGAACTTGATCTTGGTCATAATGGTATTACTGATACTGGAATGCAGCATTTAGCAGAAGCGCTTAAATGCAACACTTATTTGCGAAAGCTCCACCTTTATGGTAATGAAATTACTGATGCTAGAGCGCAGTATTTAGCAGAAAGTTTGAAAAGCAATACTTCTCTACGATCACTTAATCTTGTTAAGACCAAAATTACTAATGTCGGTGCCCAATATTTTGTAGAAGCGCTTGAAACCAACACTTCTTTGCAAGCGTTACATATTCCTATTGCGCATATAAAGTCTGATACGCTTGAACAAATCATTCAAAAAACAGCGTATAATAAACATTTATTTAAAAGCACTGAATGGTTCATGAGTAAATTATTTACTCAATATATTAACCAAAAATATTATGAAGAAAAGGACATAACTAATAAAACTTGGCTAAAAGATGAAGTTCATACTAATTCAGACCTGCCTAAAGATTTAAGCCCAGCAGAGCTAAAGCCTTTTGGTAAAGTATGGCTTTTAGAATATTTCATGAAACATCCTTACCCTGATCAATTTATCTCTCAAGATTCTCATCCCAAGCTGAATAATTTTGCAGAAACTTTTAAAATGTTTAAAAAGGATTTATGCGAAAGCTACTTTGCAAATTCAAATTATTTCCATTTAAATAGAATTTGTAAATCATTTGATAATGATGATAATTCGCAATCACCCTCAGAGGGGAATGTAAATATACTTAGCTCATCTTATAAAAATGTTTTTCCTGAAATCATGCATCTAGTTTACCTAAATGGTGGCATTAATCATTCAGCCAATCAGCATGATGATGTAAATAATAAATTAGGAGATAAATTAGGGGGTAAATTAGGGGATTATAGCGAGCATGCTGAGTAAGCTGGGCTTAATTTATAGTCAATAAAATCGGGCTTTGAGGCGAGCAGCTAGCTCATGCGCGCGCCTTTAAGTGCGCACGCTTCGCTCATATGTCCGCGCGTGCGTGGCCCCTCGGTTTAATTAACCATAGCTTACTTTAAAACTGTAATTATTGGCGCATGATCGGATGATTTTGGCTTGCCACGCAATTCATAAATTATTTTACTTTCACCCAAATGTGAATTTATCCTTGGAGAGCTAAGGATAGTATCAATTCTAAGTCCATGATTTTGCTCAAATGCACCAGCGCGATAATCCCACCAACTAAACTCGCAATCATCAGGGTTTAAAAATCTATAAGTATCAATAAGCCCCAAATTAAGCAATTTTCGCATTAATTGCTGCTCTTCCTGCGTGCAGCAAGTGCCGCGACTATCAAAATATTTTTTAGATATATCAATATCAAATGGCGCTATATTAAAATCACCTCCGATAATGAGCGTTTCATTAAAACTTAAGATTTTTTCAATATATTTGATAAAAGATTCGTAGAATTTGAATTTAAGCTGGAATTTATCACTGCCCACTTCTCCGCCATTTGGAGCATAAAGATTGATGAATCGGCAATATCCATATTTATCGCTATTGAAGGAAACTTCAATAAATCTAGCTTGATCAGTGCAAGGATTTCCTTCAAAATCTGTCTTTATTTCATCCGCTGGAGTTTTAGAAAAAATTGCCACGCCATTATAGGACTTCTGGCCATGTAAATATATATTATAATTGCCTATGTTTAATTCTTCTTCAGGGAAAACTTCATTTAGACATTTTGTTTCCTGTAGCATAATTAAATCAGGATTATATTCTGCAATGAAGTCATTGCAATGACTAATCCGCGCTCTGATTGAATTAATATTCCAGCTAGCTATCTTCATATATAATATTATTTCTTACCCTTCTTCGCAACAGGCTTAAAAGTTTTTTTCTGTTTTTCTCTTTCTTCAATTAAGCGCTCAGCCGTTGTAAGGTCAATATTATAAGCATCAATTTCTTCTGGGATTGAAGTGAATTTGCGCGCATGCTTAATGAATGGGCCATATTTGCCTATTCCAACTGACACCTCTTCTCCGCTCTCGCTGTGCTTGCCAAGCATGATCGGTAATTTAAGCAACTTCTTAGCAAAGTCTAAGTCAATATCATTAATATTCATCGATGGTGGAATGGATGATCTATTAGGTTTTTCGCCCTTAGCCTTTGCCTCGCCTTCTTGAATATAAAAACCAAAAGGTCCCTTTTTGATGAATATCTCTTCGCCAGCATCATTATAACCCAAAGATTTCTTTTCAACTATTTCTGTATTATTTTGGACCTCATCACCTGAACCTAAATTACTTACGCTTTTTTTATAATCACATTCAGGGTAATTGCTACATCCTAAGAATGCACCATATTTTCCAAGCTTTAGGGAAAGCTTTCCATCCTTACACTTAGCACATAACTTATTCTTCTCGTATTCTTCGCTTTCTGGATCCCCAAATAAATGATGCTCTAAACTATCTTGCACATAACCAATAACTTCACTTGTTGGATATTCATATACTTTAGTAATATTTTCATCAAAACCTGACCAAAAATTGCCTAGTAATTTTTTCCAGTTTAGGTCACCAGAAGCAACCTGATCAAGCTCATCTTCAAGTCCAGCTGTAAAATCATATTGCAGATATTTTTCAAAATATTTAACTAAAAACACAGTAAGTAGCCTACCAAGATCACTTGGAGTGAAGCGCTTTTTCTCTAAATTAGCGTATCCCCTATCTTGAAGTACCGAAATTATTGAAGCATAAGTTGATGGGCGTCCAATACCATATTCTTCAAGCTTTTTAACTAAGCTTGCTTCGGTATATTTCGGTGGTGGCTCAGTGAAATGCTGATTAGGGCTTACTTTCTTTAGTTCAAGCTGCTCTTTTTCTTTTAAAGGCGGAAGAATGTTATCTTGCTCATCTTCTTTATCATCCTGACCTTCTTTATATATTTTATAAAAGCCATCAAATGCAATTGAATTACCAGTAGCTCTAGCTTGAAATTTCTTATCGAAAGTTGCTAAATTTGCTGCAACCATATCAATCAGCGCATTTTCAGTCTGGCAGGCTAATGTTCTTCTCCATATTAAAGTATATAATTTAAGCTGATCTTGATCTAAGTTACTAGAAATTTGCTCAGGATAAAGCCTTATATTAGTTGGCCGGATAGCTTCGTGAGCTTCTTGTGCATTCTTAGCTTTTGATTTATAAGCTCTAGAAGTTGATGGTAAGTAATTATTCCCATATTTTTCCGATATAACTTCTCTAATATCATTAACCGCCTCCGAAGAAAGATTTACTCCATCCGTACGCATATATGTAATTAAACCTATCGACTCGCCCTTAATGTCTATTCCTTCATATAATCTCTGGGCTATTTGCATAGTTTTCTTTGCGCTGAATCCTAGCTTTCTGGAGGCTTCTTGTTGAAGAGAAGATGTTATGAAAGGCGCCGCAGGAAAACGCTTTTGCTGCTTTTTCTCAATATCAACAACACTAAATTTAGCATTTTGCAAATCTGCTGTAAATTTATCGGCCTGCTCCTGATTTTGAATCGAAAATTTCTCTAATTTATCATCATTAATATGAGTAATCCTTGCATCAAAATCTGTTTTGGCCTCCCCTCTTAATGTTAGAATAATATCCCAATATTCTTGGGTTCTAAATTTATCAATCTCCTCTTGCCTATCACAAAGCAACCTTAGCGCTACCGATTGTACCCTACCCGCAGATCGGCATCCCGGCATTTTACGCCATAATAATGGAGAAAGCGTGAATCCAACTAAATAATCAAGCGCCCTTCTTGCTTGACCCGCATCAACTAAATTTTTATCTATATCACGAGGCGCCGCCATAGCAGCTTTAACCGCAGTCTTCGTTATCTCATTAAACGCAACTCTGCTAATTTTTTGGTTTTTTAAAATTTTCTTTTCTTTTAAAACTTCAATAATATGCCACGAAATTGACTCGCCCTCACGATCGGGGTCAGTTGCTAGTATTATTTCCTCTGCCCCCTTAGAATGCTTAACAATCTCACTTACATATTTTTTAGCCTTATCTGATACTTGATATATAATTTCAAAATCTTTTTCAGGTAGAACTGAGCCTGGTTTTGTTGGCAAATCTCTAACATGGCCAAAAGAAGCTATAACATGGTAATTACTACCTAAATATTTATTTATAGTTCTAGCTTTAGCAGGTGATTCTACAATAACTAATTTCATTTAATAATCTCTTCAAAATTTATAATTCATTCATAATTTAGCGCTATCTTGCCGCCAGGACCTCGCAAAACCCTTCCAGCAAGCTCAAGCTCAAGGCAAACAACATATATCATTGATAAGTCGAAACCCGTTTCTTTAGCTATATTTTCTATTGTTATATAGCTTGAGGAGAGAAGTTCAAGTATCTTCTCTCTATTTTTATCAGTTATTTGCAAACTTGAAATGTGAGTATTTGCATTAAATGCATTATCATTCACTGCTTTTTCTTCAAAATTTATTTTATCTAAACTGCTAATATTATTAATAATATCCTCTGCAGATTCAAGTAAATAAGCTCCATCTTTAATAAGTTTATTGGTACCCTTTGATCTTGGGTCCAAAGGAAAACCTGGCATTGCAAATATATCTCTATTTTGATCAAGCGCAAAATTTGCAGTGATAAGCGAACCCGAAGATAAGCCAGCTTCTATAATAGCCGTCGCTCTAGCAGCTCCTGAAATAATTCTATTACGCATAGGAAAATGAGAACTTAACGGCTTACTATCAAAGGGATGTTCAGATAAAATTAATCCATTAGAGGCTATTTCTTCATATAGCTTCTTATTCTCATAAGGATATATATTATTAATGCCGCCCGCAATTACAGCAATAGTATTATCGGTACTTGCCGCATGGACTGCCGAATCTATACCTCTAGCTAATCCTGAGATTGTATTAAAGCCAATTTCCTTTAATTCTAAAGCAAGCTTTTTAGCAAAACATCTACCATTTATCGAGGCATTTCTCGCTCCAACAATAGCAACAATATCGTCACTTTGTAACAAATTAATATTGCCTTTGTAAGTTAATATAGGTGGATGATCAATAGTTTTTTTAAGTAACTTCGGATATAGTTCATCCTCAATTGAAATTAAACTCGCTCCATAATATTCAAGCTTTTCAATTTCATCATAAACTTCATCTTCGCTAAAAACCTTTATAGCTTTTTTCTTACCGCCTTTAATCGAGAAATCAGCCATATTAGCTAATGCTTTTTCAGCTGAACCAAAAACCTTCATAAGTCTAAAGAAAGTTTTTGGGCCAACATTTTCGCTTCTAATTATGCGAAGAATATCTATAGTTTTTTTGCTATAATTAGGCTTGCGCCTGGAAAATAGTGAGCTAATCATAGCCTAGATTTTTATTAATTATAATTTATCTGCATTTGAAGCAAGATAATCAGAGACGCCGCCTTGGGTTGGACTCATGCCAGAGTCACCTTTGTTCCAACCAGCTGGACAGACTTGGCCATTTTTTTGGAAAAAATCAAGCGCATCTATCATTCTTATAGCTTCATCTACATTTCTACCAAGAGGTAAATCATTTACTAAATAATGCCTTATATTAAAATCTTGATCTATTAAGAATGTGCCCCTAAAAGCTACGCCATCAGCATTTAATACATTATAATTATTAGATATTGTTTTATTAATATCTGAAACTAGTGGAAATTTAATATTACCAATACCGCCACGAGTAGTAGGTGTCTCTTTATAAGCTAAATGCGAAAAATGAGAATCAACACTAATGCCTATGACCTTTGCTCCTCTTGAACTAAACTCACCTAAACGGTTATTAAATGCAATGATTTCAGATGGGCATACAAATGTAAAATTTAACGGATAGAAAAATAAAATTCCAACTGATCCAGCTAAATAATCTTTTAAGTTGAAGGCGTCGTCGAAGCGATTATCTGGCATAACCGCTTTAGCAACAAAATTTGGGGCTTTAGATCCAATAAATTGATTCATGTTAATATTCCTTATGTTAATTAATGATATTTAAAATATAATACATATTAAGTAGAAGTAAATCAAGGAACTAAATTATAACTACTTAAATATATCTAGTTAATATATAGTATTTGAGGTTCACCGCAAGCGCGTTTAAAGCGAATGCTATAGTCAAGTTAAGCTAAGCATATTATGAGAGAGCATTTCATCATGTGAAATGAATTTCATATCATCATACTTACCACGTTTAGAGATAATTGCACCTAGCTTATACCAAAATATTACTATATTTTTGCCATAATATATGCCTGCATTATAATTAGACTCGAATATTTTTATGAATGGTTTTTTACAAGCTCGGCCTAGATTATGACTGAACTGATGGTTTGAATCATCTCCAACCAAATGCTCAATATAGCTTTCCCATGAGCCAAGATCACTCCAGTTAAAGGCCGCTTTAATCATTGCCACATTATTTGATTTTTCAATAAAATGTCGATCGAATGAATAAGCGTTTAATTTTTGATAATGCTCATAGCATAAATTATATACTTTATAATTCTTATCTAACGAATTAATTTCATTTATGGAATAATCAAAAGCTTGCTTAACTAAATCTAACATATCAGGATCAATAACTTGCGCTAGCTCAAGTAAAT
Source organism: uncultured Alphaproteobacteria bacterium (assembly GCA_963762045.1). Classification (GTDB taxonomy): domain Bacteria; phylum Pseudomonadota; class Alphaproteobacteria; order Rickettsiales; family Rickettsiaceae; genus CAVXJA01. Next base: position 94,979 of record CAVXJA010000003.1, read on the forward strand.
ATGAAGTTTGAATAATATAAATCCCGCTATTGTGATAGTTTGAAGTATCTTGATCAAAAATCAAAGAGGCAGATTTAGACGGCTTTTCTATAAATTTTTCAACTATAAATTTATTATCCTCGCCTTCAATTTTTCTACTTGCTATATAACCATAATTAGGATTAAATTTTTTAATTTTTACTCCGTAAGTTACAATTTTATTGTCGCGGTTTAGATAATTAAAGCCATCAAGAATATCTTTTTTATATATTTGATTCGTACTAATTTTATGATCTGCGGGTAAAAGTATAAATTCATCGATATTATTTTTTTTGCAATAATAAGCAGCGGTAAGCACGCAAGAAGCAGTGTCTTTATTTGCTGGCTCCGCAATAATTTCAATATCAATCTTTTTTATATCATGCTCTAGACCAATTATATGTTCAAGCTTAGAAATTTGATCGCGAACAATATCTACATATTCACTATTTGTCATAATGACTATTTTATCTAAGAATAAGTTTCTTAATAGCGTCTGTTGAAAGAGACTGAGAATTTCAGATACTTGCAAGAATTGTTTAGGAAAATTTTTGTTTGAGAGTGGCGATAATCTTTTACCTATACCACCTGCAAGTATAAAACCAATAAGTTGCTTCACTTTAGTTACCCAAATACTTTAAATTACATTTGGGTTATAGAGACATTTAACCTCAAGGTCAATAACTATACATTAAAAAACGAAACTATTAACACTATCTGCAATAACGCTAATAAGTTTTAGTATTATTTGGTTAATAACTATATATAAAGTTGCAATTAGCACCATCACTTGAAGCGGGGAGACTATAAAAAATATTTGCAAGTTAGGCATTATTCTAGCTAAAGCGCCTGATCCAGTGAGAATAGCCATTGACACTACTATGAAAGGCGCAGCTAGTTTAAAAGCTAGCATAAAAGAATTACTCGCAACCTTAATGACATAATTACTCACATCCCCGGCTAGAATTATCTCACCAGGGGGAAACCTTTCATAGCTCTCAAAAAATGAATATATATATTTATGATGTAAATCTGTTTGAAATATAAAAACAGTTAGGATAAGCAACATGAAATTAGAAAAAACTGTTACTTGCGTTCTTTGATTTGGATCGTAAAAACTCGCCATACCGAGCCCTGATTGCAATGATATTATCTGACCTACGGTGTTTATAACGCTATAATAAAATTTTGCAGCAACGGTAATTAAAAGACCAATAAATATTTCAAAAAAAAGCGAAGTGATATTTTGAAAATTATTATTACTTATTTTCGGAATATACTGCTCTAAAAAGGGAAATAATAGTAAGCAGATAGATAGCGCGCTAAATATTCTCGCTCTAGTGCTAATATATTCTGAGCTTATTCCTGGTAAGCTTAATAAAGCAGTGCCAACCCGGGCAAATACTAAGCCAAATTGAAATATAGTGTTTAAACTCAAGAACTCTAACATATATTGATATTAACGCATCATAATTATTGATCAAATTATATAGTAAATCACATATAATTATAGTCAATAACTATTAGAGCTTTAAGGCAAGCACTTATAAATAAATGCTCTACATTAATCTAAATACTACTTTTTTATGTCCTTTAAATACATATCTCTAGCTTTGCGTAATATTCTTTTCTCAATATCATTTGCAAGTTTATTATTGCGAATTGTTTCGCCCCAAACATCTCCTTGCTTTTTTCTTTCAAAAGCTACCACATCAATACCCTCCGGGCTGATGACTTGCTCTTTAATTGACACATTAAGCTTCACCTGCGAATTTTTCTTACCATCAAGATAATACCAATCGGTAATAATAACCCCTGAATCAACATCCGCAGTAATAATTGGTGCAAAACTTAGTGAATCTACAGAAGACTTAAAAAGATATTTATTAACATTACCTATTTTAGCTTTTGTTGAAAGCGGCCTTTCTCTTGAAGTTTTTAAAACTATACCTTCGCCGCCAATAATAGATCCCATTTCTTCTATTTCACGCTCAATTTTACTTTGAGGAAATTTTGACGCAAATGCATTATGCAAAGTAACTGCAAAAACTATAACTGAAGCTATAAGAAGGATAAAAATTGAAACTGATCTATTGAGCATTTATTTTATTTATTAATTAGTATGAGTTTCTTCGATAGCTACAAGTTCGTAGTGAGGAGGAACTTCTAAAGGCTTCGCTTTAGTGACTTGATATTCATCTGGCATAGTTTCCACCATACCAATAGATCTACCCACTTTACCACTACATGCAAGTAAAAATATGGAGATAAAAAAAACTGAGATAGAATTATACATATTCATAAGGTTTAAAATTAAATTTCATTTACTAGCCATTTTATTATATTAAATATAATAAATAAATAATAAATTGCAATATAAAACTGAAATTAAATTACTTATATTACAGTATCATTTAAATATAATAGCTTAATTTAGTTATATAACACAAGCTTTGTATTTAATATATTATAATAATGCATATATAAAAATAAAGCCATAATATAAAGCATTGGTGGGTCTGGCAGGACTTGAACCCGCGACCAAACCGTTATGAGCGGTTTGCTCTAACCAACTGAGCTACAGACCCAATTGAATATTTAGAAATATTCTGTATATCTTATATAAAAAATGCCAGTATTTGTAAAGTAAAAAATATTATTTTTATCCATATTGCCAATTAAGCTTTAAGCTATGCGCAAGAAATCTAATTGAAACTTAATTAGATCACTCTTCTTCGAGATCTTTCTGATCAAGGCCTTTGTTTTTATTAAATGGAGTTTCTAATTTAGCAAGATCACTATCTTCAAAGCCACCAAGGAAAATTTTATATAGGCTACTATAGAAGCCGTTAGTCACCGAATTTTTTAGCCAATCTGGATATTGCTCTTCTTTAACATTAGCGACGTCAAAGAAAGTTTTAGCTTTAACATAAAGGCCATTATAAGACATAACGATAAGACTATAAACAACAAACACTATAATCACCCCCCTAAGAGCTCCAAGTGTTCCTCCTAAAAATCTGTCAAAATAACCTTTTTTATAATTCGCTATTAAAGATAATATTTTGGAGGAAACTAGCTTTGTAAGTATAAGACATATCAAGTATGAAGATACCGCTGAAACAATCACTGTAAGCAACGGGCCCTCTAGATGACTCTCCAGAGCTCCTTGCACAAACGGATATAAACTTATTGCCGCAATAATTGAAATTACTGTACTCGTTAGATTAATAATGATATGAGCAGCACCGGTGTAAAAACCAAATAAAAAAGATATAAGTACGATTGAGGATGATATAACATCAAATGAAGTAAAGACCATGTTCAGAATTTATAAATATTAGTTTCAGTTACAATATAATCCATTTTTATATCATGAGGTTCAGCAGGAAGCAAACTAAATAACATTTCATCGTAGCAAGTTCCTATTTTTATTATATCTTTATTTGCTTTTAGCGCAAAATATCTATCATAATGCCCTACTCCATATCCAAGCCTAAAGCCCCTTTGATCAAAAGCTACCCCTGGCACAATCGATATATTAGGGTTTATCACGATATTGCCCGCTGGCTCATATAAATCACCGAAATTACTTTTCACCAAGCTTCCACCAGGCATATAAGAAACATAATTCATTTGTGCATTTTCAGTTTTTGGCAGCGCCACCTTCATTCCAGACATTAGCGCAAGCTTAAATAAATCTGGCTCAGTTTTAAGAGAAAAATATAGACCTAGTATATTTTCGGCAGCTTTAAGAGATTTATGATTATTTACAAGCTTTAGAATTTTTTCAAAAATCAAATTATCTTTATCTTGATATTTACTATTATCAAACTCATCTCTAAAAGATAGCAGTCTTTTACGTATTTTAAATTTTTCAAGCATAGTCATTGAATTCAATTTCTCAAATAGTTTAATAATTTATATTTATGAAAAAAACTCTTTTAGAAATTCTTTATGATGTTTTTCTTCCGCTTTGCTTGGAGCAACTACTATGCCATCTTTGACTGCAAAAGCCTCATTAGCAACAGCGCTACCGCTATCAACAAAAAGATCTGCTTTAACTGTCTTAGTTGAAAATGATGCCTGCACCCCGCCCATAAGCTCAACATAAACTTGCGCTAAAAGCTTAGCATCCTTAAGGGCTCCGTGATAATCACGGTCTGAATTATCTATTTTAAATCTTGCGCATAAATTATCTAGCCTACATCTGGCTCCAGGAAACTTTTTTCTAGATATTTTTAGTGTATCAATGGCGTCATTAAGGTTATATGCCTTATATTTTAGTCTTTGCAGCTCAAAATTCAAAAATCCAATATCAAATGGCGCGTTATGTATGACCATTGGGCTATCTGCAACAAAATCTACAAATTCTTCTGCGATTTCTTTAAACAATGGCTTATCTTTCAAAAAATCTGTTGATATACCATGCACCCTATAGGCATCCATTGGCACATCTCTTTCTGGATTTATATAATAATGAAATTTCTCCCCAGTAAGCACCATATCTTCCATCACAAGCGCCCCTACTTCTATAATTCTATCGCCCTTAAATGGACTAAAGCCAGTAGTTTCTGTATCCAGTATAATTTGCCTTGTCATAATGATTCTAATTAAAGTTTTCCCAGTATTAATTTAATTTGTTTTTTAATAATATCAAGGTTTTTTGATGAATCTATAGTAAAATCGGCTCTCTTTTTTTTAATATTAGAGTTATATTGTATTTTATTTATTCTATAGAAATTTTGTAAGTTAAAGTTGCTTTTTAACTTCGCTCGTTTCAAGCGTGTTTCGTATGGGCAATGCACGCATATTGATTTATCAAAATACTTATCATATTGAGCTTCGAACAATAAAGGAACTTCAAAGAAAAATAATTTATTTGAAATATTGGACTTTTGTAACCTTTGAATCTCACTTAGCACCATAGGATGTAGATAATTTTCTATATTAACCCTAATTTCATCAGAAATAAACATGGCCTTAGCTAGATGGGGCTTACTAAAAGCGCCGCTCATACCAGCAATTTGCATAATATGATGAGCCACTCCTTGATCATCAGTATATAATTTTGCAATATAATTATCCGAACTGAAAGTCTGGTAGCCTTCAAGAGCTAGTTTTTCGAGTATAAAGCTTTTACCAGATGCATAGCAACCAGTTATGGCAACATTAGTCATATTAATATATAAAATTTCTTTAAATTAATCTCTAGCTAAATTATCATAATAATTCTTCATAATCAATGCGGCAGTTTCTTCAATTGATTTAAGCGAGACATCAATGATTTGCCACCCATTTTGCTCGCAAAGCTTTCGCACCATATTACATTCTTGTTTTATTATATCAGTATCAACATAATTATCAATGTTCGTTCCCTTGCTTAAGTTTAAACGACTCTGCCTTATTTCAGTAAGTTGATGGGGATTAATTAATAAACCAAATACCGCCCTATTTTTCAAAGTCGTTACATAATCTGAAATTGGCATATTATAAATTATCGGGACATTTGCAGTTTTAAAGCCATTATAAGCTAGATATACTGAAGTTGGAGTTTTAGAAGTTCTTGAAGCGCCAAGTAATATTATATCAGCTTCATCAATTTCCTCCATAAGCTGTCCATCATCATGTCTGATAGTGAAATCAATAGCATCAATTTTGTCAAAATAGCGATCATCAAATTTATTACTGTAGTTAGATAATTGCTCTTTTTCTACTCCAAAATATTTGGATATGCCATTAACAATTTGACTCACTGCAGAAATACATAATATTTTGGATTGATGGCACAGTTGCTTTAGCAACTTTCTTAAATCGTCATCCTGCACTGTGTAAATAACAATACCTCCAATATTTTGAATTTTAGCAAAAGCCTCTTTCATTTGGTCTTCTGTTCTTATCATAGGCCAATGATATTGGCTCACGTCAAGTTCAGTAAATTTTAGCAGCGCTGTGTTAGTCACGCTTATAACAGAATTGCATGTATTTTCAGAAATTAGGTGAAATGAAACTTTTTTCAAATTTATAGCCATAATCATATTAATATGTGGATAAGTTATCATGGATTATGCGTTTAAAAAAGCTTTTTCACCCTCTTAGCCCTTAAATATCAATGAGTGTGAGTTACTATTATAGTTTTGGTATTATATTGTTATAAAATTGTGTATAGAATGTGCAATACTAGAGGAGCGCTGGGTTATAAACATTTTGCTATCAACTTATCCACATTTTTTTCAACTGTATAATTTCATATGTTTATAGTTTGGATAAGTTTCTATAGAGGTTATATCCCTTAAGAAGACACCTAAAAATAATTGTGGATAAGTTAGTGTATAAAAATTTTATCCCACTTATACATATAACTACATCAACTAATATAAATATATATATATTTTATTATTATTATGTAGTATTACATTAATTTATTAAAAAACAAAACTGATTTTAATAATGAAAAAACTATTTAAAAGCACAAATTACCCTATCTGGATGCTTCGTCAAGCAGGCCGGTATATGCCAGAATATATGGAGATTAGGAATAATTATAAGAACTTTTTAGGCCTTTGCTATGATATTGATAGCGCAAGCGCTGTAACTATGCAGCCTATCAAAAGATATAATACTGATGCCGCAATATTATTTTCAGACATATTGCTTATCTTGGATGCATATAATTGGGATGTAACTTTTAAAAAAGGAGAAGGCCCTCTATTGAGGCAATTTAAAACTAAGGATGATTTAAATATTTTTTCTAAAAAACCAGATAAAAAAATTAAAAATGTTTATGAAATTGTTAAAAAAATTAGATCAAATTTAAGCGCAGATAAATTTTTAATTGGCTTTGCAGGAAGCCCCTGGACTGTAGCTTGTTATTTAATTGAAGGAAGAGGCAAAACAGACTTTGCTTATACAAAAACTTTTGCTTATCAAAATCCAGAATTAGTTATGGAGTTAATTGAAAAGCTTACCATTATGACAATTGACTATCTCTCAAATCAAATAGAACATGGCGCGGATGTGATTATGCTTTTTGATTCATGGGCAGGAATATTAAACGAACAAGAATTTAAAAATTACGTCATTGAGCCAACTAAAAATATTGTATCTGTTTTAAGAAAGAAATATCCTGATGTAGCATTCATCGGATTCCCTAGAGCAAGCGGATATAATTATGAAAAATATATCACAGACACTTTGGTTGATATTGTTAGCGTTGATCAATTTGTTCCATTATCATCACAGCAAAAATGGCAAAAAGAATATGATGTAGTCTTGCAAGGTAATTTAGATCCATTAAAATTACTCACTAATGAAAAAATCATTGCAGAGTCAGTGGATAATATTTTTGAGCATTTAGGAAGTAAAAAGTTTATATTTAATTTAGGCCATGGTATATTGCCTACCACGCCAGTTAAAAACGTTGAGTTTTTAGTGAATTATGTTAGACAAAAAAGAACAGAATATGAGTAAAAATGCAAAGAAAGTAGCAATTATCCTGTTTAACTTAGGCGGTCCGGATAGTTTGAAATCTGTTAAGCATTTTTTGTTTAATTTATTTAATGATAAATACATCATTAGGTTACCTAAATTTTTTAGATTCATACTGGCCTTTATTATTTCAAGATCCAGAAATTCAACTGCAAAAGAGATTTACTCTCATGTTGGCGGCAAATCGCCAATATTAGAGGAAACTGAAAAGCAAAAAGTTGCTTTAGATGAGCAATTGAGTCATTTTAAAAATGAAGATAATTGTGAATATAAATCTTTCATAGCTATGAGGCATTGGAAGCCGTTTGCCAAAGATGCCATTTTAGAGATGCTTGAATTTAATCCAGATGAAATAATATTATTACCACTTTATCCGCAATTATCCACAACCACATCAATTTCTTCAATCGAAGATTTTAAAGAGAATTGGTCAAAAATAACTCAAGCATCTTTAAGAAATAAAGTTAAAATAAAAACTATTTGTTGTTACCCCGATGATGAAAGATTCATAGAATCTCATTCGACATTGCTTGAAAAATATATTAGTAAAATTGAAAAAGGAAAAAAGTATAAAATATTATTTTCAGCGCATGGATTGCCTGAAAAAATTATTAAAGCAGGCGATCCCTATAAGTGGCAAGTTGAGAAAACGGTAGCAAAGATATCGCAAAATTTAAAATTTAGCGAGAATGATATAGATTATATGATAACTTACCAAAGCAGGGTGGGGCCTGTTAAGTGGCTCATGCCTGATACTGAAGAGGAGATTAAAAATGCTATAGGCGCTCTTGACGCTCTTATCGTAGTGCCGATTGCTTTTGTTTCGGAGCATGTTGAAACATTAGTTGAGCTTGATGCTGAATATGGCAAAATCGCAAAAGCAGGTGGGTTAGAATATCACAGAGTTCCAACTCTGAGCACGGATGCTAAATTCATTGAATCGCTTACCTTCATGGTTAGAGATTTTGCTAGCGCAAATAATAATTCGGGAGAAATAACATTCTCATCAAGAAAATCTAGAATTTGTCCTCGAGATAAAAAAGATTGTCCTTGCAAAATTTTATAAAGATATTTAGTATCTTTCTTTAAATATAAATATTATAAATATGAATTTTCAAGATTATTATTCCTGGTATAAAGCAGCTCATATTGTTGCGGTTATTTCTTGGATGGCAGCCATGTTTTACATGCCTAGACTCTTTGTGTATCACACCAGAGCCGAAAAGGGATCTGTGATGGATGATACATTTAAAACCATGGAAAGAAGATTGTTGAAAATTATAATGAACCCGGCTTTGATTGCTACATATTTTTTCGGATTGCTAAATGCTTATATTTATGGCTTATCAGCACTTGGAATGTGGTTTCATATAAAGATGGTTGCTGTATTAATTCTCACGCTTTATCATGCATTTATGGCAAATAGAGTTAGAGCTTTTGCAAATGGTAAAAATGAATATAGTGAAAATTTTTATCGGTTAATTAATGAAATTCCAGTATTATTTATGATAATTGCAGTTATTATGGTAGTTGTAAAACCATTTGAATAAAATTATGATATATCTATATTCAGCTTCTCTTATTACTGCGCTTGCACTTATTTTAGGTATAATCTTAATGGCTGTGGGCGGAAAATATAATGACAAATATTCTAACAAACTAATGACGTTAAGGGTCGTTTCGCAAGCTCTAGTGATTGCTCTTTTAGCTCTAGCATATTACTCAAAAACCTAGCAACCTTTACGCAGGTTGAATATTAAATTTTAACTTGCAACTTCCTTAAACTTAAGGTATTCAGTAGACGCTAATTTGCTCTTATAATGTTATAACTATTAGATTTTCTTAAGCGTGCGTTTCTTCGCGGCTAGGGAGCTAGTATATAATATTCGCTCGATTAACGCTTGTGTAGAGCTTAAATATAAATTAACTATATATACTCAAAGTCTAAATAACCTTTACACAAGTTAACCATAAAATTTTAAACTTGCATTTTCCTTAAACTTAAGGTATTAAGCATACACTAATTTGCTTTTATAATATTATAAAATCTACTTTAGGTGAAAATTATAAAAATTTTAATAATATTGACAATATGCCTATGCATTAATAGTGCCATGGCTTCAGTTTGGCCTATTGCGAGCGGGAAATCTAATATTGAGCTAAATGTATTTCAAAGTAAGAAAACTTATAATCCTTCGATTGAACCATTTGTGATTAAGGCTATAAATGAATTATTATATATAGAAGCAATTTTAGAAAATAAAAAAAGCGAGATTGAAAATTCCATAAATATTCAAGAGAATAAGTTTGATGAGACCAGCCATGAACTCGGAATACCCAGGCAAGAAACTGTTAGAGAATCTTTAAAATTAAGCCTTAGTAAAATTATAAATGACTTAAAGCAAGTTGAAGATGCTAAGACAAAAATTTTTAATAATTTTGATGATAAATATATGGATAAAGGATTTTGCGGGGTGAATCTGGAACATGGCTTTAGCGATAGAGCTTCAATATTTAGCTTATTATCTCAAAATCATATGCATGTAGGAAGTAAAAATACCCTTACTACTAATGTACATATTGGTAGTAAGATTGCGATTTATAAAAAAGATTATTCAATCATAACATTAATGCCAGAATTTTCATATTCAGGAAATAGGGAGTTTAATTATATTAAAAGCGTAGGATGCTCTATGGGAATAGGTAAATCTTCAAAAACCCATGAAACAAGAAAATACAAATGGAGCTTAGTGGATGAAGTATTATTTAGCGTTATGTTTCCCTCAAAAAGGGCTTCCTATAAAGCGGTCGTAAAAATTAGCAACTCTTCTGGGGTGAATATAGGGGATAATGTCTATTTTGGAATCAATAATAGTTTTGAACAATATAACCAAAAAAGAGGGCGTCATATAAAAATTTATACTGATATTTTATCATTATCTAAAAAATTTCCTTTTAGAATAGATGATGAAGATAATATTAGAGTTACAATTAGTTATTTTAAAAAAACCATACCCTTATTTTTTAAAAAAGCTATTAGGGGACCAATTATTTCTGTTTCTTTAACGATCTAGATATATGAAACATAATAAAATTATTAAGCATTATGAGCCTAATGAAGCTAAGTCAATAATAGATTATCATAATATAAACCATTATTTTAAGAATAAATTTTTTTACTTTTATAATGTTGAAGGTTTAAAATCAATCGCAATTAGTGAAGATAGGGAAGATATTATTGATACTAAAAATATATGTGAAAAAATTTATTTAGTAAAAAGCAAAAACTTTAACAATGAGTTAAATGATTTATGTAAAAGAGTTTTATGCGCTAAGTCAATTTATGAACAAGGTTATAAATTAAATATAAAAAGCGCTAAGGATATTAATTATTTTAGATTAATGATGTTTTTTATAATAATTTTATCATTTACAATCAATTATTTTCCTAATTTTTCAGTAATAATAATAAATTTAATTTTCCTGATAAATAATCTATTTAAATTAGTTTTCTTCATTGCGGGATTAAAAAATTCGGGACTTTGTAAAATGGAATTACCAGATAGGGATGAATATTACCGTAATATAAAAGATTGCGATTTGCCAATATATACTGTGCTCGTTCCGCTATATAATGAAGTTAATAAAGTTAAAGATCTCATAATTGCATTAAAAAAAATTGAATATCCTAAAAACAAACTTGATATTAAAATTATATTAGAAGAGGATGATTATGTAACGAGAAAAGCAATAATGCTCGAAGATTTACCTGTGTATTTTCATGTAATACATATACCAAAATGCCCTATAAGAACCAAGCCAAAAGCGCTGAATTATGCTATGAATTTTGCCACCGGACATTATGTGGTTATCTATGATGCTGAGGATGAGCCTGATAAATACCAACTTAAAAAAGCTGTATATATATTTTCAAAAATCCCTGATGATTATGTGTGTTTGCAAGCAAAGTTAAACTTTTACAATGCTAATGATAATATCCTTACTAAATTATTTTCGCTTGAATATAGTTTTTGGTTTGAGTTTTTAATAAAGGGGTTTGCAAATTTAAAGACTCCGGTAACACTCGGCGGTACAAGTAATCATTTCAAAATTGATATATTAAAAAAGCTTGAATTATGGGATGCGCATAATGTTACTGAAGATGCTGATATAGGTATAAAAATTGCTAATTTAGGGGGTAAGATAGGAATAATCGATTCTTTTACTCTTGAAGAATCGCCAAGAGATGTTTTTACTTGGCTTTATCAAAGATCAAGATGGATTAAAGGATTCATTCAAACGGCTCTAGTATATTCAATAAATACTAAATATTATTCTAAACTTAGTTTTTGGAATAAACTCTGCGTTATATTACACGTTCATTTAAGCGTATTAAGCTTTATATTATTCCCTGTAAATTTAATTTTAATGCATAAAGAAATGTTTTTTTTAGATTATATAATTAGCATTAATATTTTGATTTATTTTTTTATAATGTATTTTATAATTTTAAAAACATATACTAGAAAAGAGAAATTAGTTAGATTGAAAAGTTTTAGCAATGGTATAGAATTAATCCTATGGCCTTTTTATTTTATCTTGCATTCCCTTGCAGCTTATATGGCGGTATGTCAAATAATTATTAACCCTTTTAAGTGGAATAAAACTAATCATGGAAATGAATTTATTAAGTGAAAATCAAATTATATTAGATGCAAGCACCAATTAATACTGAGCAAATCCAATTTATTGATAATAAATTTAATGATTTTCTAAAAGAGCAAAATCAAGATTTATATAATCAGATAAAAAACTACCGTCAGAAAAATTATGATTCTATTCAAACGAACATTAATAGCAAATATCATAGTGAATTATTGCTCAGCATAGCTCCATATTTAGATGAATTTATCGCGCGTGAATATAATATTTCTGCTGAAAATGACGCTTTAGCTAAAAAGCAAGCGCAATATGATGTGATATATATTGCAAAAAAGAGGTTCGTTGAAAGATTTGCTTTAGCAAAATATAAGGAATATGACTTATCGACTGAATCATTTGAAGTAATATCAAAAACTTTAAAGACTTATTTAGTTGAGGAGATTAATGAAAAACAGCTTGCGAGTAAAGCTCTTGATTGGCTCGAAGATAGAGAAAAATTTAGCCAAGAGCTAAAGATATTATCTATTTATACGCTCTTTATGATAAAGCAAAATAGTAAGCTTGCTTTGTTTGATATAGCTCAAAAGACTAATCAAGATAATAAAATTAGAGAGCATAGAATAAAAAAACATAGCGCAGATATTAAGACTGGCTTTGATTATCGCGGGTTTAATGATTTAAAACTAGCTTTAGGGCAGGCTAAATATTGCATATATTGCCATAAACAGAGCAAAGATTATTGCTCAATTGGGATTGATAAAGAGAAACAAGGCTGTCCTTTAGACCAAAAAATATCAGAGATGAACAATCTTTTTAGCAGGGGCTTTAACATTGGAGCTCTAGCTATGATGATGGTTGATAATCCCTTAGCGCTGCTTACAGGGCATAGGATTTGTAATGATTGTATCAAGTCCTGTATTTTTCAAAAACAAGATGCTGTAGATGTCCCATTAATTGAAAGTAGTATTGTTGATAACATCCTTAGTTTGCCGTGGGGGGCTGAGATTTATTATCTGTTACTAATTTGGAATCCACTGATAATTAATAATGATCATTATTTTAAACAAGCAAATGATTATAATATTTTAGTAGTAGGACAAGGGCCAGCAGGTATTGCGCTTAGTTATTATTTAGCTCGTGAAGGTTTTAACGTTAGCGCTATTGATGGTATGAAAATTGAAAAAAACTTATATGAGCAAGATGTTCCAATTAAGGATTTTATAGCATTTATTAAAGATCAAAAGAGCGAGGATCGCATCACCATGTCAGGCTATGGCGGCGTTGCAGGATATGGTATAACTGCCAGATGGGATAAAAATAAGCTTAACTTGCTTGAAACTTTGATGCGCCGATTTAAGAATTATAAAATTTACGATAGCACAAGACTAGGAAGCAATATTACTTTAGAAAATGTAAAGCAAATGGGCTTTGATCATGTAGCTCTTGCAATTGGCGCTGGCAAGCCCAACTACGACAAAAGATTAGATATTGGTGCAAAAAATGTTACTTCTGCGGCTAATTTTCTTATGCAAATAAATCAATATGCTGCGCATGATAAAAATAGTAATAGTAGGCTAAATCAGATGCCTATTCGCTTGCCACTAATAGTATATGGACTAGGCCTTACGGCAGTTGATGCGGCCGTAGAATTTATGCATTATTATCCGCAAAAAGTTATGAATTTTGCCAATGAATTTAGATCGGGAGAGCAAAATTTTGATTATTTTAATAAGGATATCATAGAAGAATATCTAGCGCATGCTGACATATTTTTTAAAATACTTGATGATGCTGAGTTAAGTGAACATGGCAAAGCTAAAAAATATATTGAAGCGGTGCAAAGCTTTGGCGGAGTTAAGTTGCTTTACCGTAAAAACATTATTGACAGCGCGGCTTATAAGTTAAATATAGAGGAGATTGAGCATGCTATTAGTAGCGGCGTTGAAATTATTACCAATGCAGAAATTGAAGATACTTTTAAAGATGATAATAATTTAATTTATAAAGTTAAATGCGGTGCAAACGTTTATGATTGTGGCGGTTTGCTTATTGCTATTGGCACGCATCATAATGAATTTATTGATATTTTCGAATCAGATTATGCAAAACAGCTTAATGAGAGGCAATTCATTACTCATCATGGCGATTGTAATGAAAAATATCACGGAAGCGTTGTTAAAGCATTAGCTAGCGTTAAGGATAGCTATAAGTTTATTATTGAAAACGTATCTTCAAGCAAACCCCTTAGAGTGAATGATGATTTAAATAAGCAGCTTGATGAGTCTTTGAAAACAATTGTAATTGCTAATAAGCAGGTCGGCGAATATAGAGAAATTACCTTAAAATCTAAATTAGCCAGTGAAAATTTTAAGGCTGGTCAATTTTATAAATTACAAAATTATAGCCATAAATTGAGTAATACCGCAGCTGGAGTTGCATTATGCCCAATAAATGTTTGCAAGGATAGTAATCATATGACATTTATAATTTATAATGCAGGAAAGTCTACAGCTATCTTATCTAAGCTAAACGTAGGTGAAGAGGTTGCTCTGCTTGGGCCAGTGGGGGCAGAATCTAATTCTTATAAAGAAAATGAGGCGGGGCAACTGCATGTGATTATTGGCAGCGGTTTAAGTTTGCTTTATTATATAGAAATTGCTCGGGCCTTAAAAAATAATGGGCACCAAATTTTACTGATTTATAGTGAATATGAAGATAAGCTGAGTAGATATTTAGATCAGCTTTTAGAGCTAGTTGATTATTCTTATTTTACACATGATTTTACAGAAATTAATGTATCAGCTACTATTAATGACAAAAAATTAATTGATTTTATAAAAAAAGCTGATAAATTCCACTTAGGTAGTGATGATTATAAAAGTAAAATTAATATACTTAATAATTTTACTAACCTTGATTGTAAAAATAAAATAGTTCGCTTTAAAGTTCCAATGGAATGCATGATGAAGGGAATATGCGGCAGATGCATTGTTCCTCTTAAAAATGGTGAGCATATTTTTGCATGCACTAACAATGAAATAATTTTTTAATAAAAAATGCGGGAGTAAATAATATGGCAAAAAAATCTGATAATGCAGATATAGAGAATATAGGATTTATTAATTATATATCTATTAAGAGCCTAATCTTTAATAAAATATTGCCATTATTTGATTATCTAGTGTCTTGCGCAAGCTGTATGTCGCCTTTGGAAGATATGTATGGTGATCATTATAAAGCTCCTTGTCAAGAGGCGGGTTTGCTTGGCGAGGAATCTAACCAATGAAGATTACTATATATGAGTAATGATATTCATTAAGCTTAAAAATACATGCAAATTTTAGCAACCCCAGGAAGTTTAGACTTAGCGCAAGATATTGCGCTAAAAAGCGGTAATGAGTTAAACTTAATAGATATCATTAACTTTCCCTCAGGCGAGAGTCGTATAATAATTAATAAAAATCTGTCAAAGCATATTTGCTTGGTTCATTCCCTTAGCAATAATAACAGTATCCCAGAGTTAATTTTTTTGCTTAATTATCTAAATGCTATGGAGGTTCATGAAATCACTTTATGCATTCCATATCTTGCATATGCAAGGCAAGATAAGATCAAAGATAATGAGCCAAATTACCTCATGACCATAGCTAATATTGTTGAAAGCGCTAAAGTTATAAAAATAATCATTGCCGATATTCATAATTTGACCATAAATAATTATCTTAAAAGTAATATAATTAACATTGAGTATAGCGAAATATTTAGCAAAATTATCGAAAATATAATTAATGAGATTGGCCCGCAGGGATGCGTGATTGTCGCTCCAGATGAGGGTAGCTGGAATAGGGCTAAGCAATTAGCGTTCATGCTAAATATAGATTATATTTTACTTACTAAGCTAAGAAGTGCTAATAATATTAGGGTTGATTTTAATAAGCCAAATGATAGAATTAAATTGAATAATAAAAAGGCTATAATTGTGGATGATATTATTGATAGTGGTAAAACTATATTTGCAGCAGCTAAATTTATAAATAAGTATAAAGCCAGTTCAATAGACGCCGTGATAACGCACCCTGTTATGTCAATTGTTCGTAAAAGTTTATATTCTACTGGAGTGATTAATAAATTTTATATTACTAATAGCATAGTAAAACAACGCTTACCTTTTGAGAATTACCAAATTTGTGATATATCTAGTTTATTAACAAAATATATTCTTAGCTAAAACTATGCTTAATTATGCCCCGCCATTTTTAGAAATGCTGCTTGCTGAGCGAGGCATTGCAAAAAATTCTTATGATTGCTACGCGCGCGACCTTGCTGATTACAATATATTTTTAGTGCAAAAAAATATTTCAGACATCGCAGCCTGTGCAAAGGATATTGAAAATTATATAATTCATTTAAAGCGTAAAGATATTTCCGAGCGCTCTATAAATAGAAAATTATCTACAGTAAAAAATTACTATAATTTCTTAATCAGTGAAGATATAGCTAAGCATAATCCAGTGCAGAATATTGATAAGCCTAAATTCTCTCAAAAGCTTCCATCTTTCTTACGCCAAGATGAGATAAAGATATTGCTAGAATATTTAGCCAATGGTGATGAGCATGACATAATCAGACTTAGCGCAATGGTTCATTTGATTTATGCAAGTGGCATGAGAGTTAGTGAATTAGTTACTATTAAAATTACTGATATACTTGAAAATTATAATAAATTAAATTATAAACCTCGTGAAAGCTTTATAATTAAAGGAAAAGGCAATAAGGAAAGATTAGTGGTAATTGATGATAAATGTCTAAGCGCATTAGATAAATATTTGCCCATAAGGAGTTTTTTTATAAATGTTAAAACTAAAGATAGTCTTTATCTTTTTCCAAGCAAAAGCAAAGAAGGGCATATGACAAGGCAAAATTTTGCCTTATTATTAAAAAAAGCTACTATAGATGCAGGGCTTGATCCGGAGAAAGTGTCTCCGCATATACTGAGACATTCATTTGCCAGCCACCTTCTAGCTGGAGGAGCTGATTTAAGAGTCATTCAAGAGCTGCTTGGACATGCAGATATAGGCACAACTCAAATTTATACTCATATTCAACCAACTAAGTTGAAAGAGATTTTAAATAATTATCATCCACTAAATAAAATCAATTAATAACCTATGGAAGATATTCACTATATTATTTTTTTTATTAGCTTTTCTATATTGTTAATAGCCTTAATTTATTTTATCTATAATAATTCAAATCTTAAAGCTAACTGCCATTATTTAGAAGATACTCTTAAAAGGAGTGAAAGCACTATAAATGATTTGAATCATGAAAGCATAATGCTTAAATGTAAAGTACAAGAATATATCACTAAATTAGAAGCAAAGGAGAGCATTATAAAAGAATTCGAGCATTTAAGGGTGGAATCTCAAAATGCAACCAAAGCAGCGCTCTTTGACCTTGGAAATGATTTGTCTAAAAAACTAATAGAGTTACATAAAAGTGAAAATAAAGAGGTTAGAAATTTTTCTGAGCAGAAAATTGAAGAATCTGCCAAGAAGTTTAATAGCGAGTTTGAGAGAATAGTCTCCATGGTTGGCTCATTATCGAAAGAAATAGAGCAATCAAGAGGCGCGGTAGATTTAATTAAAACTTCACTTTTGTCTCCTTCTGGTGGTGGGAGGCTTGCTGAAATTACTTTAGAAAATCTTTTTAAAAATTCGGGTTTAAGGTCAAAAACGGACTATGTTTTGCAGTATAGCGCAATGGGTGAGGATAATAATAAGCTAAGACCTGATGCGATTGTTTACTTGCCAGGAAATAATATTATGATAGTTGATGCTAAAACTTCAAAATTTTTAATTGAAGATGAGACTAAAGGTTCTTTAGCTAGATCAATGAATTCCCATCTAAAGAGCTTAAATTCAAAGGATTATGCCGGAGCTGTTTCAAAAAAAATATCTAAAAATAATAATATTAGATATAATATAATTACCTTGATGTTTTTACCTACTGAACAATCTTTAGAGATGGTTATTGAAGCGGATCCAGATTTTATGAATAAGGCTTGGAGCGCTAATGTTTTTCCAGTTGGGCCGACTGGAGTTATGAATATGCTGTCTTTTGCTAAGTTCCAGATTAATGAGCAATTGATGATCGAAAATCATAATATGATTATTGAGGAAGTTAGAAAGCTTATAGGAGGGATATCTAACTTAACAGAATACTCAAATCGCTTAGGAAATTCCTTGCAAAGCGCAATAAGTAATTACGATAAATTCGCAGGTTCATTTAATAGAAATTTCCTTTCGCGCGCTAATAAAATAAATAATCTGGGTTTAGATGAAAATACTTCTAAAATTTCAAGCCCACTTACAAGATACCAAATTGTCTCAACTCATTCCGATCATGATGAATTAAGCATAAACGACCCTGAATTATTACCAGCGAAAGAAGATAAAAAACTTACAAAAGCTTGATTCTCTTACTTTTATAGCAAAATTATCTTTGCGCTTTAGTAAATAATTTAAAAAAGTTATCTGTAGTAGTTTTTGCTACCTCCTCAGCAGAAATATTTTTTAAAGAAGCAATATATTCAACTACATATTTAGTATAAGCGGGCTCATTTAATTTACCCCTGAACGGGACAGGGCTTAAATAAGGAGCGTCTGTTTCAACAAGTAACCTATCAAGAGGTATTTTGCGTACAATATTATGTAAGTCCAGTGCATTTTTAAAAGTTATGATTCCAGAAATAGATATATACAAACCCAAGTCAAGCATTTGCCATGCAAATTTTTCAGAGGCCGTAAAACAATGTATCAGAGCTGGGAACTCTCCGCTATTCATATTTTCTTTTATTATATTTGCAGTTAATTCATCTGCGTCTCTTGTGTGCACTATAAGTGGCAATTTATTTATTTTACTAGCTGCAATATGATTTTCAAAAGACTTGATTTGAGTTGTAATATGGCTAGGTTCTTTGGAGTGAAAATGATCTAAACCGGTTTCCCCAAGGCCAATAACTTTATCATCTCTAGATAAGTCAATTAATTCTTCACTTGTTACTATTGCTTTCTCATTATCACCTACATTACAAGGATGCACGCCAACAGAAGTCCACATCTTATCATATTTTTTCGCTATAGATAATGTGCTCTTAAAGTTTTCAATGCTTGTAGCTATCGTTTGAATATAATTTACATTACTCGTTCTTGCCTCATCAATTACTCTATCAAGATCTTGGCCTTTTTCTACAATAAGGTCTAAATGACAATGCGAATCAACTATATCCATAAAAAATAACTCATACTAATTTGGTGCATTCGATTGGATTTGAACCAACGACTTCTACCTTCGGAGGGTAGCGCTCTATCCAGCTGAGCTACGAATGCATATTCTTAAAAATCATATAATAGTATATGATAATTAAATTTGCATTAAATAATTTAATGTTGCGTATATCTTTAAAAAACATTCCTATTTAAAATAATTAATTATATACTTATATAAAACTAAAGATTGAACTTTATGAATATTAAAAAAGTTTGCGTGATTGGCTCAGGGGTTATGGGTAGCGGCATTGCCGCGCAAGTTGCTAATGCTGGTATAGAAGTAATTTTACTAGATTTAGTAGGTAAGGGAGATAAAGCATTATCAGAGCTGGCAAAGGAAAAGATAATAGCAGGAAATGCTCTCGCGCACCATTCATATGCTAATAATATACATTGTAAGAATTTAGAAACAGATCTAAAATATATCAGTGAGTGCGACTTAATTATTGAAGTAATTATTGAAAAACTTGAAATTAAACATGATTTATATGAGAAAATTACTCCATATCTAAAAAAAGGAGCAATAATTGCCTCAAATACATCTACATTACCAAGAAAAGAACTATGTAAAAATTTAAATGATGAACTTAAAAAATCATTTTATATAACACATTTTTTTAATCCACCAAGATTTATGCCACTTCTTGAATTAGTCTCTGATGATAAATGTGATAAGCAACAAAAAAATCAGCTTGAGAATTTCTTATATGAAAAATTGGGTAAAACTATAATAAATTGCTATGATACGCCAGGATTTGTTGCAAACAGAATAGGATGCTTTTTTCTCGAATCGGCAGTGCGCGAAGCTTTAAAATTGGAGTTAAATCCATACATCGTTGATCATTTGGCTAATAAGTATTTTGGTTTGCCAAAGACCGGTATATTTGGCCTATATGACCTTATAGGTCATGATGTGATGAATTTAATTTCCTTATCACTTACGCAGGCTTTATCTCAAGGTGATGAATATAATAAAATTAAATTAGAAAATAAAATACTCAGCGCACTAAAAGACAAAGGCGCAATTGGTCGCAAATCCGGGGCGGGTTTTTATAAGATGGTGAAAGAAGGCTCATCAAAAAATTTAAATTATTATGACTTTAAAACTCTCGAATATAAGCATGCTCAAGATTTAAATAATCATATCTTAAGCATAATAGATTCAAGTAAGGATATTGCTAGTTTTTTAAATTGTAATAATAATTATAGTAAGTTTTTTAGTAATATATTTAGCAAATTAATTAATTATTGCGCTATTACCGAAAAAACTATCGTGAAAAATAAAGGTGATATCGATAAAGCAATGCAACTCGGTTATAGCTTTAAATATGGCCCTTTTGAAATTGAAAAATTAATGCAAAACGAAGATCATTCAAACAAAATACTCAAATCATATAATATAGAAATACAAGATGAGATAGTAATTTTTACTATTGGAACTAAGATGGGTATTCTGACTGCTGAAATATTTAATGGGATTCAATATGCATTAAACTTAGCTCAAAAAAACAAACAACCGCTAATAATAAACTCTTCTGCTAAAATTTTTTCAGCAGGTGCGGATTTAAAATTTATAAAAAACAGCAGTAAGCTCGAGGTCGAAAAATTTATTAAACTTGGGCAACAAGTGATGCTGAATATAAAATACTCATCAATACCCGTTATAGCCGCAGCTCATGGTACGGCGCTCGGCGGCGGAACGGAGCTCTTATTGCACGCCCACGCAATTATTGCTGAGCAAAATTTGACCGCTGGCCTGGTTGAAGCTAGCATAGGGTTACTACCAGCTTTTGCAGGCACTACTACATTATTAGTAGAATCTGCCAGCAATGAAGCAAAGTTGCGTAATGCTATTTCCAATATTGTAGAAGGTAAAAAATGCAATTCTGCAGAATATTTTTCTGAAAGCTACTCTAAAAAACTTTCAATAATAAATCAGCCAGATATGCTACTTAGCAAAGCCATTGATATTGCTAAATCACTAAATTTTACGCCATTGAAAAAGCTTGATAAAATCAGTTTTATTAATTTAAAATTTGATACAGACAATGACTTAAAGTTATTTTTACAAAAAATTATTAATTCATCCTTTAATAATGAGGATGAAATACTTAAACTTGAACGTGAAAAGTTTTTAGAGTTAGCTAATAAGCTTTAAAATCTCTTTTATCAAAAGATTAATTTCCTTACTAGCAATAGAATTTGGTTCTTTCTCTAAAACTGTTTTGCCCTCTTTAATGCATCTACTATAGGCAACTCTATTACCTAAAGTGCTCTTAAGTATATGTTCTTTAAACTTAGAAGTAATAATATCAGAATCTTTGAATCTTGGGTTGTGTCTGTTTAATAATATTTTTAGCTTTTTATTATCATTACTTATTATCTTTATGGTCATTTCAGTAGACCAAGCATCCATAGAGCCTGGCTGCATTGGCACGATAATTAAATCGGCAAGCCTAATAGCGTTGTTCATTTCACTACCAGCATTAGGAGGGCTGTCAATAACAATATATTCAACGTCACTACTAACGTGACTTTCTAATCTCCAGCCTTGAATATGTTCAAACTCTATATCCTTATTACTACGTATTTGGTGCCACATATTAAGACTACCCTGTGGATCAATATCAATAAGCTTTACTTTTTTACCTTTTAGCTTTAGAGCAATTGCTATATGAGCGGCTATAGTAGATTTTCCGACGCCCCCCTTCTGTTGAACTATTGAAATAATTTTTGTCATAGTTAAAACCTATATTGTTTCACGTGAAGTTATTAAATGCTGCATAATTTTTTTGCCAATAGGTGCTGCAGCGGATCCCCCCGTTCCACCATGGTCATAAAAAACACAAAGTGCGTATTTCGGATCTATTGAGGGAGCGTAAGAAGTTATGATAGCATGGTTACGTCTATTCCATGCAATATTAGATCGACTTAGATTATCAAATTTATGCTTTTTAGCGAGCACTTGTGCTGTTCCTGTTTTACCTGACATTGCTATATCAGTATTTGTGAGTTTATTATTATAGCCAGTCCCACCTGGTTCATTAATTACTTTATATAAAGCTTTTTTAATGATTTTGATATTGTCACTTGATATTTTAAGTTTAGTATAGGTTACATTAGAAATTATTATTCTTGGCATAAAGAGCTTACCTTCGCTGGCTATGGCAGCTATCATTCTTGTAAGCTGAATAGGAGTAACTAATGTGTAACCTTGGCCTATTGAGAGATTAAGCGTATCTCCAATTGACCAATTTGTATTAAATTTAGATTTTTTCCATTCTTGGCTCGGTAAAAATCCAGGTTTTTCTCCAGGTATATCGATTCCTGTTAGTTGCCCAAATCCAAGAGCTTTAGCGACATCAAGTATTATTTCTGGGCCATATTTTTTTGCTATATAAAAAATATAAGTATTACAAGAGTATTTTATTGCATCTGTAAGGTTAATGTAACCATGTCCTTGGCTTTTAGCGCATCTGAAACTATTAGTTCCCAGAAAAGAGTGACCTTGGCATAAGATTTTTTCTTCAGGGTCGTGTCCAGACTCTAATGCTGCTAGCGCTGTAACAATTTTAAAAACTGATCCGGGAGGATATTGTGTGCTTACAGTTTTGTTTATTAAGGGTTTAAAACTATCGCTATTTAACAGATTCCAATATTTGTTTGATAAATTATAAAATTTATTTGGGTCAAAACTTGGTGAAGAATTTAGAGATAATACGGCTCCTGTTTTACAACATAAGGTTATTGCCGAGCTACCGGATGGCGGTAATATTTTTTGTATATAATTCTGTGTTTGCAAGTCAATATTGAGCTTAAGATCATGGCCGGACACGCATGGAATAGAATTGATAAGCTTAATATATTTACCTTTAGAATTGACTTCAAGCTGCTTGTTGCCATGAGTTCCTGAGAGCTTATTTTCGTAAAATTTTTCTATACCATTCATTCCCTCATATATATTTAAATTTTGCTTGCCTAAATACCCAAGTATATGGCAACAGGCAAATGGTGCAGAATAGAGCCTTTTATAACCAATATCAGTAAAGAAATTTTTGAATTCATTTTTTCTTTCTTCGAGTTTAGATAGCTCGCTCCAATTTAAATTATCAATTATGACTGTGGGAATAAACATACTTGTTTTGTTAGCTTTTTTCTTCAGTTCATTTACTTGTTCTTCGTCGAGTTTAAGGAGTTCGCTAATATATTCTAAATCAATGTTTATATTTTCAGATCCGATTTTTTCAATGAATAATTGGAAGCAAGGTTCATTACTTGCCAATAATTCGTTTTTAATATCATATATTTGTCCTCTACTTGCGGGAACTACAATAATTCGGATTCTATTTTTTTCAGATAGGGAGCTATAAACACTGCCTTTCATAACTTGCATATAAAATAAACGCATAGCTAAAATAGCTAAAAAGCCTAGTTTGCCTATGCCTAAAACAAAAGCTCGCCTGGAAATGAGAAGATTTTCTGAATTAAATTTATTCGACATTTTTGATTATTTTAGCAAGTATAAAGTGAATTGTTGGGTAAATAAATATAGTGTTTAGTAAATGTATTAATATGGTTAAATTGCCAACAAGTAAGCTACCTGTAACCATCATTAAAGATACTTTTAAAATATAATACGCGCATGCAAACATTGCAAATATAAGATAAATCATCGCTAAAGATTGTATTTTTAAACCAAGATTATACTTTTTATACAATTTATAACTAATTAATAATGCAAGGGAGGTAATGCCTAGGGTAGGGCTGGTTAAAGTATCTATTATAAGTCCATAAAAGCAAATAATTTCATAGCTAAGCTCTTTGTTAATTATTATATAAAACAATATGCATAAATCAATAGCTGGTATAGTTTCTCTATTTATATAGAATGGCAGAAAACTATGTTGAATAATTAAAACTAATAAAGTGATAAATATTAATTTTAGGTAATTAGGCATTTTAAAGAGAAGTATTTTGATTTATTATGGCGTTAATTATTAAGCTCATTGTGATCATAATAGTAATCTGGATAGTGCCCCCATAAGATATTAGCGGTAACGGAACTCCAACAACAGGTAATAATCCCATTACCATTGCAATATTTATGAATACATGTAAAAAGATTATAGATGATAAGCCTATAATTAAAAATTTAGTATATTTTGCCCTGGCGTTAGCTACGCATATTGAGCATAAGCCAAGAAGGAGGCTAAATAAGAAAATAACCATCATCCCACCCATAAATCCAAGTTCTTCCGTAAGGAATGAAAATATAAAATCTGTTTGATATTCCGGTAAAAAGCTTAACTTAGTTTGCGTGCTGCTAAGTAACCCTTTGCCAAAAAAACCGCCTGAGCCTATAGCTATTTGGGATTGTATTATATTATAGCCTGATCCCAAGGGGTCGCTTTCAGGATTTAGAAATATTAGCAGCCTCTTTTTTTGATAATCATGGAGCATTTGCCAAAAAATCGGTAGCAATATTATGCCCACTATTCCAGAATTGATAAAATATTTTATTTTTAACCCTGCTGCAAAAAGAATTATAATATAAATTGAAATTGCTATTATACCTGTGCCAAGATCTGGCTGTTTTATTATTAGTAAGGCGGGAAAAATAGCAAGTAGGGCCGATGAAAGAAGTTTAGAGAAGTCATTAACTTGATTTTCATCACAATTATGAAAAAATTTTGCTAGGCTAAGTACTAGAGATATTTTGAATATCTCTGAAGGCTGCAATCTTATAAAGCCAAGATCAATCCATCTAGTAGCACCCATAACTTTTCTTCCGATAAGTTCAGTAAGTACTAATAAAATTAAAGTTACCGCATATATGTGATAGGAGTGATTATAAATGTATCTTAAGTCAATAAAAATTATAAATATACATAAGGGCAACATTAGTATAAAGCGTAAAATCTGCTTATAAGCCCAAGGATGAATGTGACCTCCGGCAGCAGAATATAATATTAAAATTCCTATAAAAGTTAAAATAATATATATACTAATTAACTTAAGGGGTAATCTTAATAATTTATCAAATATGAAATTATTAGTTATCATTATTTTTTTGGGTTCTATAAACCAATTTGTATTTAGGAAAGATTAATCTTATAGTAGTACCTTTGTCAATAGCAGTTATGATTTTCATAGTAGCATTATGAGCTTCGAGAAGTAATTTTACTATAGGTAAGCCAAGCCCATATGATTCAACTTTGTTAGAATGAACGGGTTGCGATCCATATCTACACATAGCTTTAAGTACCGATTCTTCTGTCATTCCTGCTCCTTTGTCTGAAATATCAATAACTAATCCATCAGAAGTTAATTTGGCGCTTACCTTGATAAAAATATCTTGTTTGGAATATTGGACGCTATTTTTCATTAAGTTAGCAAATACTTGCACTATTCTTCTCTTGTCACAAACTATGAAAGGAATATCATTCGAGATATTAATGCTAAAATTTATTTTAGCATTAGGATATTTTGATGAAACTTGCGCGTAAGCTTCATTTATCATTTCATCCAAAGAAACTATAGTATTAAGGACTTTGAACTTACCTTCTATAATTTGATTTTCTTCCAAAATATCAGTTATAAAATCTAATATGAGTTTTGAATTTTGATGTATACCGCTAATATATTGTTTATATGCTTCAGAAATTGGGCCAAACATTTCCTTCAATATCATTTCCGAGCCTGTTAATATAAATCCTAATGGAGACCTAATTTCGTGCGCGGTGAAGGATAAGAAATTAGTTTTAATTGCGCTTGCTTCTTCAGCTTTAATTGAAGCATGCAATGCTTTGCTACGCAGATGTTTTTCTCTTTGGTATATGATATATAATAATATTAAAACTACGCTAGTTATTAAGGAAACTTCGATCGCTTTATGCCTTAAAATACTAAAAATATTTTTACGAATAATTTTATTATCTATATTTACTATTATATTGAAAGGTAATTCATCAAGTGGTGATATGCAATAATTAATACCACTTATAACATCTAAGTAGTCATGTCTATTATGGCGGTTAGGCCTTTGCTTAAATTCATTTAATACTTTGTTAGTGATGTTTGTGAAGTCACCTTGAGGGTCAGTAATATGGTCTATTTCTTTTTGTGATGAAGCAATTTTATTAAGTTTATCATCTAAAATAATATAGTTGGATTTAAGAAATTTCTTTTTTTTGTTAATAAGCTTAATTAAGTTGCTTAGATCAAAGCTTAATATTATTGCAGCTTTAAATGCCATAGTTTTTTCATCATGAATAAAGTTAATAAGTTTTAGAGATGGCTTATTATTTTTATTTTGACTTGAATGAAACACAAAAGAATCCTTCCAATGCCCCGGTGAATTAGACGCGGAGTTCAGTAGTTCTTTAAGAAAGGTTTTTTTAGTAGGTATTTCAATATTACCCTTATTAATTGATAATATTTCATTATAGTTTTTGTCAATTAAACTATATTTATGCCAACCTAAAATATTCGAAACATCTTTGAGTCTAAATCTTTCCTCGAGATCATATTTCAAGCTTTCAAGGCTTTCATCTTTTTTCCTATATATTATTGTATTACTCAAGATATATAATAAATCTCTAGAATAACCGAACCTTTCTTCTAATAATGTTTCAATGATAGAGGTTTCATTATGTAAAGAATATAAAATTTTATCTTTTTCATTTGAATATATCCTTATAATATACACCATTGAGACGACTATAACTAACATTCCTACTATTAAGGCAATAGTTTTGGAAGTTAAATTATCTTCTTCATTAATGGTATACTTAAAATCTTCATAGAGTTCCATATTAACTTATTATTTATATAATATTATTAACTAAGTAAATTATATTTGATTTAAATTTTTAAACTTTAGGGTAGAAAAATAATTCATTCTATGCTACTGTACTGACTCATTTTTTATTTTTATACTTTTATAACTTAAATATAATCAAAACCATAAATCATTATTTATCATGAAGCTATCACTTTTTAATTCGCTAACAAAAAAAACTGAAATTTTTGAACCTTTAAATTCAAAAAATGTGAAGATGTATGTATGCGGACCTACTGTATATGATAGAGCGCACATAGGAAATGCTAGAAGCGCGGTAGCTTATGATTTATTATATAGAATTTTAATAAAAATTTATGGTTTTGATTCGGTTTTATATACAAGAAATATTACGGATATTGATGATAAAATAATCAATAAATCTAAAGATACCGGACAAAGTATTTATGACATTACCAAGGAAACTCATAAATATTTTAATGATGATATGGAATATCTTAATTGCATTAGCCCTAATGTTGAACCTAAAGCAACCGAGCATATTGAAGAGATGATCCAAATCATTGAAAAGCTACTTAAGGATGGATATGCCTATAAAGCTAGTGATCACGTATTTTATGACATTTCAAAGTTCGATAATTATTATAATCTATCTAATCGAGATCTTGATAATGCTTCAAGCTCAGAGGGTAATGAGATTAGCTCTATTAAAAAAAATGATGGAGACTTTGTTTTATGGAAACCAGCGAAAGCTGAAGATCCTGAAGGAGCAAATTTTGATAGTCCCTTTGGTTACGGTAGGCCAGGATGGCATATTGAATGTTCTGCTATGAGCAATAAATATTTAGGGCCAGATTTTGACATTCATGGCGGCGGGATTGATTTAATTTTTCCGCATCATACGAATGAAATTGCTCAAAGTTGCGCAGCATTCAAAGATAGTAAATATGCAAAATATTGGATACATAATGGCTTTCTTACGATCAAAGGTAGCAAGATGAGTAAGTCCTTAGGTAACTTTAAAACTGTATATGATTTTAAGCAAAGCGATGTGTCAGGTCCTGCATTAAGATTGTTCCTACTTAGTGTGCATTATAGAAGGCCATTAGATTATAATGAAAAGGCTATGAAGGACGTTGAGAATATGATTGCATATTGGAAAAGATGCTTAATATTATCTGGGGCTAGCTCTATAGGTGGCAACAATATCCAATTACCCAGCGCTTTTATGTCGGCCTTATTAGATGACTTAAATATTTCAGAAGCCTTAAAGGAAATTAACGCTATTGCAAAATCAATCAACACTATATATAATGTTGATAAAAAATTAGAGAGAGGCTTGATTTTACTCAATTGCATTAATTTTATAGGTATTGATCTATATAATGGACGCTTTAAAAATCATGTTACAGATGAAGAAGTTGAAGATTTAATTATAGATTTAAAATCTCTAAAATCACTTCAAGATCGTAAAGAATGGGAGCAAGCAGATAAGGTTAGGCAAACCTTGTCTAAGAAAAAACTCACTCAAGTTGGCGTGATTGGTAAGGATTTACCTTTATGGTTTGTAGAGTAAGATTCTACTTTTTAATTTATTATCTTGCATAATATATGGCAAATATAGTATATTTTTCAAACAATTTTTTATTTATGAGGTTATTTTAACATGGCAAACAATGAGCTAACTTTTTCAATTATCAAACCCGATGCAGTTGAAAGGTCTTTAATAGGCAAAATCAATACTATATTTGAAACTAATGATTTAAAAATAGTAGGACAAAAGATGATTATTATGACCAAAAAGCAGGCCGAAGAATTTTACGGCGAGCATAAAGAACGGCCTTTTTTTCAAAGTCTAATTAACTCTATGACCTCCGGGCCTATAGTAGTTCAGGTCTTAAGTGGCGTTAATGCGGTGCTAAGGAATCGTGAATTGATGGGTGATACTAATCCAGAAAATGCACCTGAGGGGACTATAAGAAGATTATATGCTACAAGTATCGAGGCAAATTCCGTTCATGGATCTGATAGTTTAGATAGCGCTAAAAGAGAAATTGCTTTATTTTTTTCAAAAGATGAAATTTTTGAATAAGATATGAAGTGCGATGTTTTAGTCATTGGAGGGGGGCATGCTGGCTCAGAAGCTGCGGCAGCTGCCGCTAGGCTCAATGTATCTTGCACTTTAATTACTCCCAAAGCTGACAATCTAGGGCAAATGTCATGCAACCCTGCTATTGGAGGCGTTGCTAAAGGAACTTTAGTTAGAGAAATTGATGCTCTTGATGGAATTATGGGCCGAGTTGCCGATAATTCAGGAATTCATTTCAAGATGCTGAATGAGTCCAAAGGTCCAGCTGTATGGGGACCTAGGGCTCAATCTGATCGTGAATTGTATAAGAAATCTATGAGTCATACAATTTTAAATTATCCTAACCTAAATACTATATTTGACGAAGTTATAGAGTTAATTGTTAAAGATAGTTCCATCGTAGCTGTCAAAACCGCTAAGGGAAATCTTATTTATCCAAAAAACATTATACTTACTACCGGAACTTTTTTAAATGGCCTAATTCATCTCGGAAATGATAGAATATCAGCGGGTAGAAGCGGTGAAAATCCTTCAATTAAGCTTGCCGATTCACTAAAAAATCTAGGCTTTAATTTGGGCCGTCTAAAGACTGGTACTCCTCCAAGGCTAAAGAAAAAGAGTATTAATTTTCAAATACTCGAAGAGCAGTGGGGTGATCCAGTGCCTAGGCCATTTTCATACATGCATGGGGAAATAAATAACCCTCAAATTTGCTGTTACATAACTAGAACTAACTCTGATACGCATGATATTATATCTCAAAGTATTGCAGATAATGAGAAAAAGCAATTTTCTAATGGCCCTAGATATTGTCCATCTATCGAAGATAAAATTCTAAGATTTTCAAGTAAAGATTCTCACCAGATTTTTTTAGAGCCCGAAGGGTTGAATAGTGACTTAATCTATCCTAATGGTATATCATGCTCCTTAACTAAAGACGCTCAATTAAAATTCCTTAATTCAATTAAAGGATTTGAAAATGTAGAAATTGATCAATATGCTTATGCAATTGAATATGACTATATTGATCCGACGCAACTTCACCACACCCTAAGAACGAAAAAAATAACTAATCTTTATTTTGCAGGTCAAATTAATGGCACTACAGGCTATGAAGAAGCCGCCGCGCAAGGTTTGGTTGCGGGGTTAAATGCGGCTTTAGATGTGCTTGATAAAAGCTCATATGAATTCACTCGTAGCAATTCTTATATTGGTGTAATGGTTGATGACCTTGTGACTAAGGGTGTTACTGAGCCATATAGAATGTTTACTTCTCGCTCAGAATATAGGCTATCTATGAGGGCTGATAATGCCGATCTTAGATTAACCGAAATTGGGTATAAGCTTGGCTTGGTTGGTAATGAAAGATATGATTCATTTAAGCAAAAAGTTGACTCCTTAAATGAAGCGCGTAATCAGCTTATGGAAAGTAAAATTACAACTTCTCAGCTTGCTAAAGCTGGTTATAAAATAACGCAAGATGGTACAATTAAAAGTGCTTACGAACTTATAGCAAGGAAGGATTTTCCTAAAGAGATTTTTTCTGATATAAATAATATTGAAAATAATTTACTTTCAATACTTACCATAGAATCTACTTACCTAAATTATCTTAAAAGGCAGCAAGCTGATATAGATCTCTATAATAAAGAGGATAATATCAAAATTCCGGCTACTTTAGATTATTTTAAAATATCAAGCCTTTCACATGAAGTTAAAGAGCTTCTTTCTAAAAATAGGCCAGCTACTATAGCAATAGCAAGAAATATTCAAGGTGTAACTCCTGCGGCTTTAACAGCTATAATAATTTATTTAAAGCATAAAGAGGTAAATGTTTCACGTGAAACAAAGTTTGCGGAATATGAGAAATTGTTGAAAAAATGGAATGATAAGATTAACTTAATTGGAAAATCTTCTATTGAGGATTTTAATGATCGTCATTTAAAGGATTCATTGCAATTGAAAAAATTTATTAATGATAATGAGAAGGTGATCGATATTGGTTCGGGTGGTGGGTTGCCCGGA
Organism: uncultured Alphaproteobacteria bacterium; assembly: GCA_963762045.1. GTDB lineage: Bacteria > Pseudomonadota > Alphaproteobacteria > Rickettsiales > Rickettsiaceae > CAVXJA01. Next base: position 126,393 of record CAVXJA010000003.1, read on the forward strand.
ATTATTTTATCAATAAGCGGTGTGAAGGAAGTTACATTAATTGAGAGTGATTCCTCTAAATGTAGCTTTTTAAATAGCGCTAAAGTAATCAGTGATAATAAAATTAATGTATTAAATTACAGGGTTGAAGATTTAGATGATTTGAGTTGTGATATTATTACTTGTAGAGCATTTGCTAGAATTGATAAAATTTTTAGTTTAACTGGACAGATCCAAACTAAAAAGTATATATTTTTAAAGGGAAAAAGTTATTTAGATGAGCTTGATGAGGCTAAAAAAAATTGGACATTTAAATATGATATTCATGATAGTACTACTCATGATGATGGCAAAGTGCTTATATGTTATAATGTAAAAAAATTATGAAAACAGAAATAATATCAGTTGTAAATCAAAAAGGTGGGGTTGGGAAAACTACTACAGCTGTAAATCTAGCAACAATTTTTGCTATAATGAACAAAAAAACGCTTATCATTGATATTGACTCTCAGGGCAATAGTAGCTCAGGTTTGGGTATTTCTCAAGCTGACAGAAAATATACAAGCTTTGACATATTAAATAATTTAATAAGCATAGAACAGGCAGCAATAAAGAGTGAGGTGCCTAATTTAAAAATTATACCTTCAAATATTAATTTAGCTGGAATAGAAATTGAGCTATCAAGAAAAAAAGATAATAAATTTATTTTGAAAAATCAATTAGTTCTGCTTGAAGAAAGCTATGATTTGATAATTATAGATTGCCCGCCATCTTTAAATCTCGTTACAGTTAATGCTTTAGTGGCGTCAACTCAGGTGTTGATACCTATGCTTTGCGATTATTATTCTCTTGAAGGCTTAAGTCATCTTTTAAAAACCATTGAATATATTAAACTAGATTTAAATTCTAATTTAAAAATTCTTGGAGTGCTATTAACAATGTATGATAAAAGAAGTAAGCTTACAGAGATGGTTGAAAAAGATGTAAGAGGTTGTTTAGAAGCTAAGGTTTTTAAAACTGTTATACCAAGAAATGTAAGGGTTTCAGAGGCTCCCTCTCATGGCAAATCCGTAGTTATGTACGATCATAAATCTTCAGGAGCTCTCGCATATATACAATTAGTTCAGGAAATATTTAAAGTAATATAATTATGAAACACCCAGTTTTAGGTAAAGGACTTTCAACTTTGTTGCAAGAAGATACATTGCCTGTTTCGTCTTCAAAATATGTAATTAGCGTAGATTTGGACAAAGTCACTCCAGGAAAATTACAACCTAGGAAAGCATTTAATAATACTAAGCTTAAGGAGTTGGCAGACTCTATTGCTGTTAATGGCTTATTACAGCCAATAGTAGTAAGTAGTGAAAATAATGAGTATAAGATAATAGCTGGTGAAAGAAGGTATAGAGCATGTAAAATGCTAGGCCTTACTCAAATACCGGTAATTGTCAAAGATATTGAAGACAATGTTATACTTGAATTAGCGCTCATAGAAAATATACAGCGAGAAGAGCTTACTTCTATAGAAGAGGCTGAGGCGTATTTAAAGTTAATGCAGGATTTTGGATATACGCAAGAGGATATTTCGAATAATGTAGGGAAGAGTAGAAGCCACATAGGTAATTTGCTTAGATTAAATAAATTGCCTGAAATTGTTAAAAATTATATTAATGAAGAAAAGCTCTCAATGGGACATGCAAGATGTTTAATTGGTCAAGATGATGCAATTGAATTAGCAGGTAAGATTATTGCAAATGATTTATCAGTTAGGCAAACTGAAGATTTAATCAAGCGCAGGAAGCAAGATAAGGTTATTGATAGCGAGAAAGAGATAAAGCAAGATGATGATTTAATTATTTTAAGCCAGGCATTAAGTGATAAATATGGTGTAAAAGTTGTTATTGAAAACTCTTGGAAAGGTGGTAGAATAAGCTTCCACTATAATAGTCTTGAAGAGCTAGATGCAATTTTAATGAGGATAAATTAATGCAGATATTTTTAGATTCAGTAAATATTAATGCTATAGAGCATTATGCTCAATTAAACATGATTGATGGAATTACCACTAATCCATCTTTAGTGTCTAAGAGTGAAATTGATTTTACTACTCTTGCACGTAAGATATGTTCTTTAATTAAAGGAGACGTGAGCTTAGAGGTAAGCGGTAATAGCTATGATGAGATGATTAAAGAAGGAGAGCACCTTGCTAGCATTGCTGAGAATGTGGTTGTGAAATTACCAATGACGGAAGATGGCATAAGAGCATGCACTTATTTTAGTAATAAAGCTGTTAAAGTTAATATGACATTATGTTTTTCATCGGCGCAAGCATTAATTGCAGCTAGAAGTGGAGCTTATTATATATCACCTTTTATTGGAAGGTTAGAGGATATTGGTTGTAATGGAATGAATCTTATTCAGGATATATTAAAAATATACCAAAATTATAATTACAAAACCAAAGTACTAGCCGCATCAATAAGAAATATTAATCATATTGAGCAAGTTGCTATCGTAGGAGCCGCTTGCGTGACCATTCCAGAAAAGTTTATGCAGGAGATTCTAAAGCATAAATTGACTGATGAAGGTTTGATTAAATTTAACGAAGACTGGCTTAAGTCTGGTCAAAAAATAATATAAATAAATTAGGAGTAAATAGTGTCATATCAATATGTATATGTAATGAAGGGCCTTAGCAAGGCAATTAATGGAAAATCAATTCTTAAAGAAACTTGGCTTTCTTTTTTGCCAGGTGCTAAAATAGGCATTATTGGTCATAATGGAGCAGGTAAATCTACTTTGCTTAAAATTATGGCAGGGATAGATAAAGAATATGAGGGAGAAGCTTTTGTAGCTCAAGGTGTGAAAATAGGCTATTTAGCGCAAGAACCACAGCTTGATGAAAGCAAAAATGTTTTTGAAAATATCATGACAAGCTTGGCAGATAAAAAGCAAATTCTAGACGAATATAATGCAGTTAGTGCAAAATTTGCTGAGGAGCTCAGTGATGATGAGATGAATGATTTAATTGAAAAGCAGGCTCAACTTCAGGAGCAGATAGAGCTAAATAATGTTTGGGATATGGAAAGAGAGATTGAAATCGCAATGTCTGCTTTAAGATGTCCACCTAAAGAGGCGGATGTGACTAAAATTTCTGGCGGAGAAAAAAGACGTGTGGCATTATGCAAACTGCTGCTTGAGAAACCTGATATGATGCTTTTAGATGAGCCAACTAACCATTTAGATGCTGAGTCAGTATCATGGCTTGAGCATTTCCTTAAAGAATATAAAGGTACGGTAGTATCAATTACTCACGACAGGTATTTTTTAGATAATGTGGCAGAGTGGATATTAGAGATCGATCGCGGTGAATGTGTGCCATGGCATTCAAATTATAGCGCTTGGCTAGAGCAAAAACAAGCGAAGCTAGCTGGCGAAGAAAAAGAAGAGAGCGATAGATCTAAAGAGCTTAAAAAGGAGCTTGAATGGGTTCGTCAGTCGCCTAAAGGCAGGAGAACCAAGAGTAAAGCTAGGATAACTGCATATCAAGAATTACTCAATAAGAAGAGAGATGTTGATAATAATCAGGCAAAAATTATTATACCTAATGGTGAAAGGTTGGGTGATTTAGTTATTGAAGTAAAGAATTTATCTAAATCAATTGACGGTAAGCAATTAATAAATGATTTTAATTTCCGAGCACCTCCGGGCGCTATAGTTGGAATCGTTGGCCCTAATGGTGCTGGTAAGACTACTTTATTCAAGATGCTTACAGGTCAAGAAAAGCCCGATGCTGGCGAAGTAATTTTAGGCTCAACAGTAAAGCTTGGCTATGTTGATCAATCTCGAAACCATTTAAATGATAATAAAACAATTTGGGAAGAAATATCTCAAGGCTTGGATGTATTAGAGCTAGGCGACTTAAGTATGAAGAGTCGCGCTTATTGCTCAGCTTTTAATTTTAAAGGCCCTGCTCAGCAAAAGAAAGTGGGGCAGCTTTCAGGGGGCGAGCGTAATAGGGTGCATTTAGCAAAGCTTTTAAAAGAAGGCGCGAATGTCATTTTACTCGATGAACCTTCTAATGATTTAGATGTTGATACTTTAAGAGCTTTAGAAGATGCTATACTTGATTTTGCTGGTTGCGTGTTCGTTATAAGTCACGATAGGTGGTTCCTAGATAGAATAGCTACACATATAATATCATATGATCAAGAAGGGAAACTGGATTGGTTTGAAGGAAATTATAGTGAATTCATAGAATATAAAGCTAATATTGAAGGAAATGATATAGCGAATATGAAATTTAAGCATAAAAAAATAGTGTAACTTAAAGAATAAGATGTCTATTGGAGAATTGTTAATTATTTTATTGGTCATGATTTTGGTTATAAAGCCATCTGATTGGCCAATAATATTTAAAAAAATTAATAGCTTTAAAAATAGTGCTTTAAAATTTAAGAAAGAATTACTAAGTAACCTAGATCCAACTACAGATGATGCGTTCAGCTCTCAAGAAGAAATAAATTTCTATCTTGAAAAAATTTTCAAAGCAGGTGGAGTTTATGAAGGAGACTATGATCTAGAAAAAATTAAAAAAACTTATGATGATCTTCAAAAAAAGCTCTTAAATAAATAGAACTTATTTATTTATTTCAGAAATCACCACATGATTGCGTCCATTATTTTTAGCTTGATATAAAGCTATATCAGTTCTTTTTAAAAAATCAGTTATATTTTCACTTACATTATATTCAGCTACGCCCAGTGATATTGTTCTTTTTAAATATTTGCCTTGTGAGCCCATTGGAATTTTTAAATCTTCTATTCTTTCCCTAAGGCGCTTTGCTATATCTATACTTTCTTTTAAAGTAGTGTTACGCAAAATTGCTGCAAATTCTTCGCCGCCATATCTGGCTATTGTATCAGTGATTCTAAGAGATTTTTTAAGTTCGTCTGCTAAGCATTTAAGCACATCATCTCCGCATTGATGTCCAAACATGTCATTAATTTCCTTAAAATGGTCTATATCAAGCATCATAAGACAAAATTGCTCACTATGTTCAATAGTACGAGTTATCATTTGATTTAAATGTATATCGAAATATCTCCTATTAAATAAACCGGTTAACCCATCTTTAGTAGATAAATCTAGGGTTTCGACCAAGTCCTCTTTAAGATTATCTTGATAATATTTTTTAGTAAGCTGTGTTTTAACTCTTGCTTTAAGCTCAGCTCCATCTACGGGATATATGAAATAATCATGCATTCCAAGTTCCATTGCTTTAATAACCATAGGAATATTATATTCATCAGTAAGCATCATTATAATAGAATCTTTAAATCTTTTATCATGCTTTACGGTGGCTAATATCCTTAAGGGATCTTCATTTTCTAAGTTACAGCTAATTATGATTAAATCTGGTACAAAATCTTCAATAGTTGATAGATGCTCAGAAGAGGTTACAAGTTTTATTTCATTAGCAAATTCAACTAAGCTAACCTTAAGGTTTCTAGCTTGCAATATGTCATCATCAATAAGCAAGACTCTAGTGCTATTGAGCGTAAAATTTAATTTAAGTAATTTGCCGCCTAGTTCTTTGCTAGTTTCATTTCTCATTAAAAGCTCATCTATAGAAGCTTTCATCCGCGCCAGCGCTTTAACGCGGGCAAATAAAGTTAAATCATCAATAGGTTTTGTAAGAAACTCGTCTGCTCCAGCTTCTAAGCCTCTAACCCTATCTTCAACTTCTGACAAAGCTGTGACCATAATAACGGGTATATGCGTAGTGTTAGGATTACTTTTAAGTAAACGGCAAACTTCAAATCCATCCATATCTGGCATCATAACATCGAGTAAAATCACATCTACTTTACATTCCTTTACAAGCGCAATGGCTTCTTGACCACTGGAGGCGGTAAGAACTGTATAATATTCACTAAGTAATTTAGCTTCCAAGAGTTTTACATTAGGCTCAAGGTCATCTATCACTAAAACAGTTGCAGTCATATAGTAATTGTATTGCAGGTTAACTCATTCACTGCTTCAAAAAAAACATCCACAGATACCGGTTTTGGCAAAAATAGATCGCATCCGGAAGTTAGGATTTTAGCTTCATCTTGCTTCATAGCAAAAGCAGTAATTGCAATTATGGGGATATGTTTTGTAGCTTCTGTGCTTTTTAACTCACGAATTAGGTCAATTCCAGAAACAATACCTAATTGTACATCCATTAATATTAGGTCAGGCTGAAAATCAATAGTTGAATTAACTATATCTTTGCCATCTTTCGAAACATCAACTTTAAATCCTTTGTTCGTTAGTAAATCTCTAAATAATTTCATATTTAGTTCATTATCCTCAACGATCAATACTTTTTTCATAAAAGTAAATCAATACCCAACTTTTGAAAATAAATTATATTAAAATAGTTTATCTAAAAAAAAATTATAATCAACAATTTAAATTTAAACCGGTATATTAATGTATTGATAAGTAGCTTATTTTAGGTTATTTTACAAAATTAAATAATATATTTACCACATAAATTTAAATCAAACTAATGAAAATATGTAAAACTGTAAGAGATTTAATCTCTCTTATTGAAGAAAATAGTTTAACAGAACTTGGATTAAATTATATCACTCTTACGGGGAGCAAATATGACGATGCGCGCGGAGAAGTTTTAAGTCAACTAATTAATATGAATATTGATATTGAAACTAATTATAGTATGGCATTTGAACTCAATCTTAGGACTTTATCCTTAGAAGAATCTAAAGCTATAGGAGAAGCATTAAAGAAGAACTACTGCTTAAAGAAGTTCACCTTGAAGCGAATAATAATCAATTATGAAACGCTGAAGCCTATTTTAAATGGCTTAGAATATAGTGATAGCATTGAGCAATTAAATATAGAAGATGTGAGCTTTGACGCCATTACCCTGGGGGCTGTTTGTGAATATATTTCATCTAATACCCGCCTAAAAACGCTTATCTTAGATAGAAGCTGTAAGAATGATGCAGGTACTTCTATGCTTACATATGCTCTTGATTCAAATTTCATATTAACTAATATATATATAGGGCCTTATAAAGATGAAAAAATAAATGCTATATTAGAAAGGAATAAGGAAATATTAATAAAATCAAAATCTTTAATTACCAAAATACATGATAACTTTTTTGACAATTTTAGTGAATATCATTCATATTATGAAAGCATTAACCAAAATTTGCTTTACTCAAATTTTTTAAAAACTATAAGAAATGTTGCAGACGATTCTGCGATAAAGAAGAGTGATTTGAATTCATTATCAAATTTTGTGAATAAGGTACTACATAAGAGTTTTTCATTTTTATTACCATCAATTTTAAGTGCAGAAGAATATGTAAATGAAATAGATGAATTACCCAATAAAATCGTATTGAAATGCGAATATTTTATTAAATATCCACATTTCTTTTATCCTATTGAAAAAATTAGTACCTTAGAATTTAAACAATTTTATACTAATTTTTGCTCAGTTTATTTAAAAAACTTTATACCATATCATGGTATCTCTAAAAATAAACAACTAATTGCCGGGAAGCAAAAAGTTTGGGATTCTAAATCTGAAGATAAGAATAAAAATGATATTGATGATAAATTAGTTGATCCGTTTCCAATTTTTGAACTTCCTCCTGGAGTACTCAATCTAGTCTTTAAATATGTTGTACTTGGAGAGGGTATTAACCATGGTGAAAGTAAAATTAAAGACTCAGAACACAATAATGAAGTTCAATTAATAGAGCATGAAATAAGTGACAATTGTTTATAAAAGCAAATAGGCGCGCATTTTTTTACCACCATATTCTCCAGATTTGAATCCTATTGAAAAATTCTGGGCTAATATGAAAAGATCGATTAGGAATAAATCTAATTTTATTAGCTTTATTCTGCTCTCTCAATAGTCTTTAACTTGTGCTAATATCAACTGTAATGACTATAGTATTCGCTCTATTCGCGCTTGCGAGAAAGCTCCAATATTAAGTGGCTAATGGTGTACAGGTTTGCAAGACTTTAACCCTAAATTAAATAGGCTAACGACTTCTTGTAAGCAGCTTTATAGTTATAACTCATTATAGTCATAGTCGTTGCCTATAATACTTACATCATTTTCAAGTAAAGGATTCGCATCAATTTTATATATATTACTTTCAATATTACAATGTTTCTTAGATTGTTCATCAAAAGTATCATTTCCTGGTTCAACCACTGAATTTAAAAGTTCGATTTTTTTAGCCTTTGTTTTTATTGCATCTTCTATATCAAGTAGGTATGAAAAATCTAAATTAAGTGACTTGTCAGACGTTGCTATTTTTATCACTTTTATCAACTTATTTTGATACGCTTGCGCTATACTATTTGTTGATGAAAATGTAACCAGCTTTAATGAACTGAGAATAGCACTTATAGTGAAACTTTTTAGTTCATTTACAATCTTTTTAAAGCTATCATCTGTTACATTACATAATTGATTAAATATATTAACTAATAAAAAATGTATAGTCGTTGTGCTTGAAATATCATCTGTAGCAAAAACATATTTTGCTGCTTCCGCTAAGTTAGTAACTAAATCTTTTACATTATGATTTTTAAGTATTTTTTCGTTTCCTGGCAGTAATATAATTTCATTAGTAGCAAACTCATATAAATTAATATAATTATCTATTTTAAAAGTAAAGTTTTTATTGATATAATTTGAGTTATCGCTTTTACAGTAACAGTTTAGTGCTTCAATCAAAAGCTTATAGAATCGCAAATCCTGAGTTAGATGGCAGTAATTTTTAAATAATTTAATATATTTATTAATTTTAAAATTTGGATCGTCTGGTATATATTCTGGATATTTTAGAAGAAGATAATAGCAAAGTAACTTAGGCGGCATTTCAATAGAGTAAGATCCTTCATGAAGAACTTCTTTCATTAGGTTATCGACAATGAATTGCTCATAAATATTATATTTTAGTAGTTCGTTTACATTTTTAACTTCAATAGCTTGAAGAAGGTAATATGTAATATAGCTTTTATTGACTTTATTAAGCTCACTTAATTCATCATTATTACATATTAGAAAATATGCATATTTGATATTAAAACATGAATTATTTTCAATATATCTACTTTTATCTATAGCTTTTTTATAATACTTTGCAGCAGAATTGATACGACTAATAGCGCCATAACATAATGCTAGATTATAATAGTAATTACCATGATGCATATCAGGATCAACTTTTAATAAAGCTTTAGCGCAGTTAATGCTGGCTTTTATTGCTCCCCTTGCAAAATATTTATTATAATAAGTTAGAAGTAAATTAATTTGATCATGATTATTAAATTTTTCTATATCGATTTCATTACTTATTGGCTCTTTTGGCTTAGCTTTCAAAGATATATTATTATAATACTCAGCAGCTTCAATGTAATCACCTTTCAATATTGCTTTACAATAAAATTGCATTAAAATTTTAGCAATATTCTCATTTGGATTTAGCTTAGTACTTTTAATTTGTTCAAGTGTAAGTTGTTTAAATTTTTCTGCATAGTTTAATGCTCGCTCATATTCACTAATATTCAATAGGGCATCTATTAGAAGATTTACTGCGCTAGTAAAATTGTATATATTATATCCATATTTAACATAATAATATTTATTTATTTTGTAAGCTTTTTTATAATATATAGTAGCTTTCTCATATTGGTTTAAATAATAGAAGGTTGAAGCCAGTATTATATATATAGAGTCGTAAAATAAATTATTGGGATCTGTAATAATTTTTTGTGTAATATTTAAAGCTTTATACCCATATTTTAAAGCTTTACCATATTTCCCCCTTGAGCAATAGTTAGATCCTAAATTTATGTTTATTTGTATATGATCATCACTAAACTCATCTTCACTATTATAATTAATTATATCAAGCGCTTTTTCTAAATAAATTAATCCGGCTTTTTTCTTATTTGTTTTGAGACAAATATAGCCTAAGAGATTATATATTGAAATAAAATTAGGATGATTCAGATTTTCTTCATGAATTATTTTCATTAGTTTTAAGGCATGAAATGCATATTTGAACGCTTTAAGATTATAATTTAAGTAGTAATAGACAAAACCTAATTTTACACTACTCAACGCAATTTTATTTGCATTGAATTCATGTATTTTCGTGCTCATATTATATGATTTTTTATAATAGTCTTTAGCTACTTGAAAATTTTGTACTCGTTTATAATATTCAGCTAAATTATTATTGCTAATAACAAAGTCATCGTGATCTAACTTTCCATATATTGTTTCTTGATATTCTAAAGCCAGCTTAAAATTGTAAAATGCTTTATCATATTCTCCAGTCCATATAAATAGAATTCCAATATTATTTAAAATGCTGGCTTTTATGGGATGCTTTTGCTCTTGACCATATAGCTCATTAGCCATAAATAAAGCTTTTTCATAAAGTTCAAGTGCTTTACCATATTCTTTTTTAGCAACTAAATTAATAGCCAAATTGACATAGCTAAAGACTCTGTCAGGGTGATTAATATAACTATAATTTTTGTAAATTATTTTATCAGCAACTTCGTAATTGTCTATAGCTTGTTTTGGCTTTCCCAATATTTTATATAAGTTCCCTAACATTGAATGAATATGCGCTATTTTAGGGTGATATTCGTTAGAAGAAAATATTTTTTTACTTATCATAAGTGTATATTTTGTCTGATCTAAGGCTCTATAATATTTTCCTTTATAACATAATATTTTCACTAGGTTATATTTTGCATCTATATATTCAGTTGTTAAAGTGTCCTTATATTCCAGCTCTATCAACTCAAAGGTTTTATTATTATATTCAATAACTTCCTCATATTTAAAGAGGCTAAGGAGTAATTTAATATATTTAATATATGTTTGTATCTTGACTGAATGAATTAAGTTGTGTTTTTGATTAGACTCAGCATTTAGCACTTCAATAGCATATTTAAATAAACTTTCTGCTTTAAGATAATTACCTAAGTTAGTTTCTACGCTAGCCATAGAAGCGTAACTTACTGCAAAAGTTAGTTTTTTTGAGTTTTCACCATAGGCTTCTTGCTTTAATTTAAGTGATTTTTTTTGCGTATCAGCAGCTAAATTAAATTTACCTAAATATTCATATAGATCACCGAGTCTATTATAACTAATTGATAATAGCTGTTGACTTTTTTTTCCTTTGAGTGATTCGGATTGAATTTTAATTAATTCCTTGTAGCGCTCTAATGCCAATTCGTACTTCCCTTGCGCTATAAAATTATCAAGTATTGAGTATGTTCTATATATTTCTTTAATCGTATTTTGTGTCATTAATTCATGCAAATCCTGACCATTTTCATTCTCGGAATATTTATCTATATTATTCTTAAACATATTGATATTTCCTAAGTTATTAATTAATTAACTTTTTATACATGATAACTAAGAGTTTTCAAGTGAAAAAATATAAAATTTTATAACTTTTGATTAGAGTTGGTTGTTGATATTATATACCGCTACTTATTGACCCAGATCATAGATATAATTGGCATTTATTAAGGATGATTTTCTATGAGCTATGGAAATAACGATCTTTCCCTGCATGAAATTGAGTATATTGCTCATAATCTTTTTTTCGCTTTCCGTGTCAAGCGCGCTTGTTGCTTCGTCAAGCAGCAATATTAAAGGTTTTTTGAGCAAGCATCTAGCAAGGTTTATGCGCTGCTTCTGCCCGCCTGATAAGTTCTTTCCCCCGAAAGATATTTTGCTATGTATTTTATCAGGAAATTTATCTGCAAACTCTATCACTCCGCAAATTTTAGCAACTTTGATTACTTGCTCATCGCTTGAATCAGGGCTACTTAGCTTAATATTCTCAAATATGCTACCAGAAAAAATAGTTGGCTCTTGCTCGGCATAAGTAATAAGAGATCTTAAATATACCTCATCAATTTCATTTATATGAATATTATTTATAAAAATATCGCCTTCCAGGGGTGGATAAAATTTGATTAAAAGCTGCATTATTGTGCTTTTACCAAATCCGCTTGGTCCGGTGAGCCCATAAAATCCCGGCTTATCAATTGACAAATTCAAGTTAGTAAAAATTAAATTATCTGGATTTAGCGGATAAGCAAACCTAATATTTGCAAACTTAATGCTTGTTATTGAAGTTACATTTTTCTCTGGATTCAAGTTATCTTCAGTATTCATTGCTTGAGAATGCTTACTAAAAGGCGCTTTTTCTTCAAATAATTTATATAATCTATCTAAAGCCTCAAGTGGCACATATATTTGCGTGATAACTTCAGCAATACCTCCGGCGCTAAAACCGCTTAGCATTGCATAAAACACAAAAGCAATAACTTCGCCTGAAGTTATAGCGCCCTTAGCTATATCTTGCACGCCAGCCCATATTACAAGAAGTATTATTGCCGAAATCATAAATATTGAACTTGCAAAGAATAGTGACCTGAATTTAAGCCTATCTTTACTTAACGCATTATAAGAATTAATTTGCTTGGCAAAGTTACTAATGAAAGTGTCTTTTTGGTTAAAAGCAAAAATTGTTCTAACGCCAAGCAAACTTTCTTCAATTGCAGATATAATTTCAGAGCTGCCATCTAGGGCTTTTTTAGACATGCTACGCATTTTACGGCTTAAATAAATAAGTAAAATCACAGCTACAGGAGTGGTTGCTAAAATTATGCCAGCAAGCTTAGGGCTGCTTAGAATCATCATAATTATGCCTCCTACTAGCATTATAGCATTTCTAACTAAAAATGAGAGGGAATTAATTATTAGATTTTTAATAGTTTCAATATCTGCGCTGAGACCCGAAAGCATTTCTGCAGGTTTTAATAATTCAAATTTTGTAAGATTAAGGTTCAAGAAATTACTATAAACCTCGAGCTTGATTGAGCTTGCAATATTATCAGCAATAAGGTTTATATAAAATGATCTAAAAAAACTACCTATAATAAAAATACAAATATAGTAAAATATGATAGTGATATCATGATTTATTAAATCAATATCTCCAGAAGCAAGTCCACTATCAATGAGCTTTCTAGCTAAAGTGCCAAGGCTTAGAAGTGAAAATGATACGATTGTTAAGGCAATAAGAGCTATTAATAACTGCAATTTGAATTTAAATAGATGAGCATATAGCTTATAAACAGCTGTTCTATTTACCATATTATTTAAACCTGAGCTAAGTTTTTTATTCACTATAAATTTTATAAGTAATTGCTAATTTCAATTTTAAATTCACTTGATAATATATCAAGTAAATTCTCCTCAGACTTGTTAAGCCATTTCTGCTGTTCATTAGAAAATCTAAAGTGATGAGGCCCGCTAACAGGTGAAGAGAGCCAGATCTCCTTCACAGATGGCTGCTTATTTATAATGTATATGCCTTTATCATTTGCTATACTTAACACATTATCAGCATAATCCATTTCAACTACACCTTTAGAATCATCATATTCAAGGGCATCCATCACATGATCTAATAATATTCTATAGTGATTTAAAAACTCAGCTTCAGTCATCAATAATATTTTATTCATTAATTACTCTAATTTTATTAATAGCTTTATATCCAAGATACACAGCCAAACGCTCGATTATAATATCCTGTTGAAAAGATAACTCAAGCGATAAAGCTTCATTAGAGCTTTTTATAATTAATAATTTTTGTAATCGTCCTTTTTCTTTATAATTACTCACCTTCATCGGGTAAGTTTTATTAGAAAATTTAATCCCAACTATCTTGCTCCAATTGAAGATCAATTCAGCTAAGATCGGGTCTTTATATTTAAAAATATTTCTAACAATTTTAGTAACTTCGGTGCCAATATCTTTCATAAATATCTCATAGATTTATATAAATTTAGATTTATTTTGAAATTTTTGCAAATAAAATATTACATTGATGGTCGCGATAATACAGGATAATACAGGATATTCTAAGGATGATATTGAACATATAAATAAAATAATATTACATCGCATGATTTGCTTTACTACGCTACTATGACTATTGCCACTTTTCACAGCCTGCTGAAAAAAATGTTTGAGATGCGGAGTAAAAATATTATCACCATTATTAATTCTTAAAATAATAGTCATGCCCCCATCGGCTACATAATATAAACATGAAATTACGCAAGCTAAAAATAGGTGAGCACTGCTTGAAGCTATTATTAATATGATGATACCAAGTAAAAAACCAATACTTATACTGCCTGTGTCTCCAAGGAAAATTTTAGCAGGATGCCAATTAAAATTAATAAAAGCACTTATCCAGCCAATTATAATGAATAATGTAGGAATAATGAAGCCAGGAGAATTAACTATATCAATTGATAAATATGTTAATGCTAACATATTGAGTGATATATGCAAAGTTTCAGCGGCGCTGATTCCGTCAATACCATCCATAAAATTATAAATATTCATAAAAGTTAGAAGCGCAAAGCTGCTAATAGCAAGGTCAATCCAAATTGGTAAATCATCATATAATACATGATGCGGATGCACCATCCACATGATAGCCAAGATTGAGCATAAAACAAATATAATTAGCCTCGTAATTATTGATGTATGAACTGTATCTTCTAGGAAAGTAATGAAGCAAATTGGTAAGAAAATAGGTATGATAATGTGGCTATAAATAAGTGTGCCAGCAAAGAAATATTCTTGAGCTGGCATTATTATAAGATAGCATAAAATTAAGCTTATACCTGCACCCCTGGGGGTTGGTGAATTGTGTGATCTCCTGCTTTTATCGGGCAAGTCTATAAGGTTAAATTTAGTTAGAATTGCGATTAAAGCTTTGATTGTCATTAATCCAAATACAAAGCTAGCAAGTGCAATATAAAGAAAGAGAGTTTTCATAATAGCATATTACTTTTAAAACTATAATGCCCATTACTGCCAATTATTACATGATCATGCACTGTAACATTAATTAACTTGCAGGCTGTGACGATTTGCGCAGTTAGATCAATATCAGCATTTGAAGGTTTTACATTCCCAGTTGGATGATTATGAACTAAAATAAGTGCTCCCGCTTCATGCTTAATGGCTTTTTTAACCACTTCTCTTGGAAAAACCGGCGCTTGAT
Organism: uncultured Alphaproteobacteria bacterium; assembly: GCA_963762045.1. Taxonomy (GTDB): domain Bacteria; phylum Pseudomonadota; class Alphaproteobacteria; order Rickettsiales; family Rickettsiaceae; genus CAVXJA01. Next base: position 141,552 of record CAVXJA010000003.1, read on the forward strand.
CTATTGTGCCACTTGACATTAATTCATCTGCAATAAGCTGATTCTTTTTATCTAAAAATAATATTCTAAAAGATTCAATTTTGTCATATCCCATTTCAAACTTAAGATAATCAATTAAAGCTGACCATGAGCTAATTACATTTTTGTTCATAATTTGGCTTTGAAGAGAGCGTTTGAACATTTCGCGTATAAGCTTAAGCATGATGATTATATTCTGAGTAACTCCATCAATCTCCATTAGCTGTTGTTGATCTGCATTTAATAAGCTATTAATATTAGGATATATCTTGAGAAAATCTTTAGCAAGCGGCTTAACATCTTTTCTAGGAACGGCGTAAAATAGCATGAGCTCTAATAGTTCATATTCGGTAAAGCTTTCTGAGTTAGTTAAAAACTTATCTTTAACTCTGCTTCTATGGCCAACATAATGCGGCTGCTTAATTTCACTTTTTAATTTAGTTATAATGTCAATTACTGCTTGTGTCATAAGGAGGCATTGTATAATTTTTTAGCGATTTAGTAAAAATTTCATAACCATCTTTGGTCACTCCAATAGTATGCTCAAATTGAGCAGAGAGACTTTTATCACGAGTAGTTACAGTCCATCCATCGAATTTACTTAAAATTGTATCGGGCTTACCAATGTTTATCATAGGCTCAATAGTAAAAAACATACCCTCTTTGAGCTCAATTCCAGTGCCTGCTTTGCCATAATGCAATATTTGAGGCTCATCATGGAAAACCTGCCCTATACCGTGACCGGTATAATCACGCACTGAGCTATAGCCATATTCTTTAACATGCTGTTCAATAATAGAGCCTATATCACCCAGCCTTACTCCAGGTTTTACAATCTCTATAGCTTTCATCATAGCTTCGTAGGTAGCTTTGACAAGACGCTTTTGCTTCACTCCTACGTCACCCACGAAATACATCCTGCTAGTATCACCGTGCCAGCCATCTACAATAGTTGTAACGTCGATATTAATTATATCGCCATTTTTAAGTTTTTTTTCTGAAGGAATACCATGGCAAACCACATGATTAACAGATGTGCATATAGATTTTGGAAAACCATCATAATTTAATGGAGCAGGAATGCCGCCCCTGTCAGTAATGAAATTATGGCACAATTCATTCAGCTCATCAGTGGTAACATCAGGTTTTACAAATTCAGTAATATAGTCTAAGCACGATGCAGCCAGCGCGCCAGACACTCGCATTTTAGCAAAATCTTCCTTAGAATGGTATTTGATCATAAATCTAAATTATTTTTTTAACTAGTACTTTAATAACATAAAAATATACTTTCTACAAGAATTGCTTAAAGCAATTTATAATTAAGGAATATTTAAATCAAAGATAATTCTCCATCTTCAAGCCATAGGATATATTTCTCTATAATATAATTATTACCATAAATTTGTTGAATCATATTATGATAATTTTCAAGCTGTTTTCGGTAATTTTCGGGAATGAATGATTTATTTATATTAGCATCAGATTTATAATCAATAATAATTATTCTTTGGTTTTTAATAATTAATAAATCAATACGCCCTAAGCTCGCAATCTCGCTGATATAGTTTCCAATTGGCACCTCGGTCATAATACGACCTTCCAATTTATTGATAAATTCATGATTATTTGCTATATGATCTATAGAATTACATATTTGCAGCGATTTTTTTTCCTCTAATAGCTTTATTAGAGGGTGTGATTTAATGATATCAATTTTATTTTCTTTAAAATATTTTATGCTATCTTCCATTATTTTATGAAAGATTAGACCATATTTAACTTTATTACTATTATTTAATGGCGACATTATGCTAGTTAAAGCATTTGGCTTAGAATTTTGTAAGCTAATTTGGCGCGCAAGCATTTCATAATCAGGCTTTACTATATTATTATTTTCAATTATAGCGCTATCTTTTACGCTATATTCAGGCGAGTTATTTGTTACTTCTTTAGTGATTGGGCCGGGGGTGGGAGCAGTTGGTTTTTGTCCATATTCAAATATATATTTACCATTATCATCAGTAGTACTTAAATTTTGCATAGTTTTAAGGGCTAAATTATACCAACAAGCTTCTGGTAAGTTTTTTTGGTTCATGTGCCCTGCTATAATTAAATTATCCTCTGCTCTAGTAATTCCAACATATAATAATCTTAAATATTCTTGGTAATCTTTATCAGCATAATATTGCTTTAATTTATTGAATTTTTCAGACTTATTGATAGAACTTGTTGCAGAATTTAATATGCCCTTATCATCCCAATAAATTTTATCAGAACTGGCTGAATTTGATACAGTATCGCATAATATAACATAAGGTGATTGCAAGCCTTTTGAAGCATGAAGAGTCATAATTTTAACTGCATCTAAATTATCAACTTCATTTTTAATATCAACTTCAAGGGCATTAAACCAATGAGTAAAATTAGCGAGTAAGTTTGAGTGATTTTGTTTATAATTTTCTACTAAAAATAAGAATTTTGTAATCAAAATATTGCTTTCAAATCCATAATTATAAGTAAGATTTATTGATTTTAGTAGTTCAATTATATGCAAGTAGAATTCTGCTAAGTCGGGGTAGCATTTGTATATATTTTCTAACTCATTTAACTTAGTAAAAATATCCTCACACTCTTTTTTAATAAATTCATATAGCTTTGCTTTGCGTTCAATTGACATTAATATTAACTTTTCCAGCTCAGCATCTTCCATATTAATTAAAGGCGATTTTAATAGAGATGCAAGATTTAAATCATCATGAGAATTAATTACAAAATTAGAAATAGCGATCAAATCGGCTATTAGCAAATCTTTTTTTAAATTGACTCTATCAAGACCACTAACTTTTATTCCTTGATTAGATAGAGCATTAATGACTTGCAAAGTAAAATTAGTCCTTGTCCTAAAAAGAATCATAAAATCACCTGCTTTAACAAAACGCTCCTTACTTTTAAGGTAAGTTTTATGATTTATCTGAGCATTTATATATTCAGCTATATCATATGCCAGCTTATTTGACGCATCATGCTCGCTATAGTTTAGTATAAGTGAATAATCATCATCTTTTACTTCGCAATCATCATCATTGTTATCATATATAGGCCAAAGCTCAACGCAGCCATAATTTGTGCTTTTATGCGCTTTGATTTCTGGTATTTCAAATATATAATTTTTCAAGGATGGATTTGCCGGAACTGTATTTTTAAATAAATTATAAACAAATTCAAGTATTGCCGGGCTTGACCTATAAGATAGCATGAGCTCAACATCATCAAAGCTTTTGCGTGAATCAATCATAAGCTGGCTAATTTTTTTATTAGTGCTTTTAAAGGAATCAGCATCAGCCCCCTGAAAGCTGAATATTGATTGCTTTTCATCGCCAACTACAAACAGACTTCTTCCCTCAATATTGTTATGATAAAATTCACTAACTAAAGCTTCTATAATTTCCCATTGAATTTTACTTGTATCTTGCGCTTCATCTACAAGCAAATGCTCAATACCGCCATCAAGTTTGTAAAGCACCCACTGGCGCGCATCGCTATAGCATAATAAATCTCTAACTTTTAAAATAAGATCATCAAAATCAAGATAATTATTTTGGTACTTATATTCCTCATAAATCCTAAGAAAATACGCTCCAAGCTTGGAGATGAAGTTTGAATAATATTTAATTTGGATATTTTTCAACCTTTGATCATACTCGTATACTATATCTTGTAGATATAGAAGCTCATCATAATTAGCAGATCCCTTTTTTATATCTTTTGATATTTTAATATTTAGCCTCTTATCTCCATCATTTTTTAGGAAAACTTTCTTCAATTGCGCATAATCATACTCAATTGGCACATGCCTTGAGATTAATGGATGATTTTTAATTTTTATTTCAAGCGCCGCATCGCTATAGTCCTTTTTTAAATCACTAAAAGCTTTTAGAAGATTATTTTTAATATCATCAAAATTTGAATTTAATGAACTTTTATTGTAGAATTGATTTTTACTATTATATATCTCATTAATTAAATCATCCAATGTTGTTAGGTGATAGTTTGCGATTATATAATTACTAACATTTTCTAAATCTGGACTATCAAATAACTGCTCTTTTGCATATAAAATAGCTTTCTTAAGACTAATTTCATCAATGATATTAAAATTAATTGGCGATTTAGATTCAAGTGGAAACCTTTTAAGAATTTTAAAGCAATATGAGTGTAATGTATGAATTTCAATTTTTTCATCCGACTCAAGATAATCGCTATATAAATTTCGAGCTTTAATTAGATCTTTCTCACTGCAATCACCCTTAATATCAATAATAATTTCTGCCGCTTGCTCTTTAGTGCAATTATAAATAGCTTTTAGCTTAGTAAGAACACGCTCTTTCATCTCAATTGCAGCAGCATTGGTAAAGGTAAGGCATAATATCTTGCTAGGGCGAACATTACATAACATTAATCTGATTAATCTATCAGTCAATATCTTCGTCTTTCCAGTTCCAGCTGATGCGGACACCCATATGCTTTTGCTAGGATTAGATGCTTGTAATTGAGCTTTATTCATTTAGTTAAGAGATTGAATTATTATACTTTATTTGATTATTTTAAATTACATATCATAATTATCAATGATAGTAATCTTACATGATTTAAACTCAAATACTAAGCTAATTAAGCTATATTTATTTTGTTAACAGCCCCATAGTCCCTGAGCTTAATATCAAAATTTCATACTAATTGACTATAAGCAATTAATTTTTAATTATTTTTGCAACTATAAAGTTTATTTATTATATATATTATAAACTAAAATCATTATATTTTGACAGTTATTTATTAAGTTTATATCTTTTAATTATATTAATATTTTCTTTCAGAAAGCTCTATGAAAAAATTTTTCTTAAATAATATTACATTATTTTGTACTTATCTGACAATATTTTTAATATTTAATAATTGCCATGGGGCAACTCGCATTAAAGATATTGCTATGGTTGAAGGAGTTAGAGAAAATCTACTTGTGGGCAATGGCTTAGTTGTAGGGCTAAATGGCACTGGAGATAATTTACAAAATTCAATTTTTACTGAAAAGGGCTTAATAGATTTCTTAGAAAGATTAGGCGTTAATGTGCAAGGAGCAAATTTAA
>CAVXJA010000004.1:0-17398 GCA_963762045.1 uncultured Alphaproteobacteria bacterium
GCGTCCTAACTCTTTTGCTTTCAAAAGCACAAGTTTAATGATGTCGTTATTAGATGATAACGCATGATGAAGTATATTTTTTCCTTTATAATGCTGCAGCATATATTGCTTTAATGTGCTTGCAGGTAATTTTTCAAAAATATCTTTTACAATATCAACAATTGGCTGCAGCTCTGAATCACATTTTATATAAGCATATTCATTTATGAACATATGCAGTATGTTACTTGTATTGCTATCAAACCCTTCTAGAGGCAGTCCATATTGTTTTAAAAATAGAGCAACTTTAGTTTTTTGTTCACGCGCTAGAAACTCATCCTCACAAAAAACTTTTTTAAATGTTAACTGCTTTATATCAGCATCAAAATGCTCGACTAATTTTTGAGCTATCCTAGTGCAACCATTTTGTAAGGCTGCAAGAATTGGCGCGCTAACTTCGTCTGAACATGGTTTTTCAATAAGTCTATTTTTAGAAAACAAATGCTCATACATCGATTCTTTATTGACACACGCACCCATGCTTATTAATACGTTAATAATTTCATAATAATCTTCTTCAGATGTTTTATACATGCCTGAAGAATATTTATATCCAGATGCAACATTGCATAAAACAGCTTGCAAAAATTCTTTGTTTTGGAAGATTTGATCAGCTCCATAATGAATTAAAAGCTTAAGTGAGAGTGCATCGCCCCTCTCCATAACGTCACTTAAAATAAGCTTCCAAATATGCTCGCTAAAATCTATTTTATGATTACGTAATAATATTTTAAGCTCGTTTAAATCATGTGGTGAAGGGTCACTAAATAATATTTTTTTCAGTAAGTTATTTTCATTTATACTAGAATCTGGTGCAAACTTAAACTTATATTTATAAAGAATTTTTTTATAAACAACCTGCTCATCTCGTGAAAATCTATCAATTTTTACTTTATTGAATAAATTATCATCAACTTCTTCGTCATTTAATGAATGTTTTTTAAATTCATCCTCATCCTTATTCGTAAAGCTGTGTAATTCTACTAAACCATCGAGATTAAGCAATTGCTCACGATTTAATTGAACTTTATCATCTTTGAGTAATCTAATGACAGGACCTTCACAATCATTATAAATTGACTTATGGTGATAAGTTAAATAATTAATAATATTAAAGTCATAATCATGCCCGTAAAGCGCTTTTGCTTTTTGCTTAAAAGCAGTCTTAAAGCTTTCAGGAATATTAAAAGTTACTACATTTGAACGAAGTTGATCTTCGTGATCACCATTGCTTATAAGGTTTGAAAAATAACTATTCTCAGCATATAAAGCGCCCAGTCCAAAGCCCGTAAATGTTAGACTACAATTATCTTTTAATGCAATTTCATAGGCTTCTTTTGTGGCTTCTTCCGCTATGGCTTTAAAATGCATTGCATCTTTTTCCCATCTAATTATTGTATCTTCTCTAGAGGAAATATAATTTGGAGCTTTATCTGAATATAAATAATCCCTATTTAAATTTTGCGCATAAGAATGCACTAATACTACATGTCCATCATGAGCTAGGTCGCTAGGAGCTATATTGGCTGTGTTTAATTTTTTATAAATAGCGCTATAATATTTCTCTTCACCATCTTTTGTATAATTTGTTAAAGAGAATGTTTTAATACATTTCCAATCTTTCAACTCATAATCAATACTTTTATCGATAATAGTTTTGATTTTGAAAATGTCTGTAATTTGTAGTAAGTAGAAATAATAGTTAACTGCTAAAGTATCATTGTAATTCTCAAAAGTAGTTTTTAAGGTTAAAAGTGCGCTATTGTAATCTGAAGGAAAATCGGTTTTATCCTGATGAAGCACTGGGTTTTTTACGATATATCCTTTAGAATCATCTTTTTCTTGGCTAGGATCTACAACTGAATTTTTATTAAGAGAATTAATTGGCTCACTTAATTTCATAGCTGAGCTAAGTGCAAACTGGGCGCCAGTATTTATAGAAGAGTTTTTTACAATATCTTTCCAGCTAAAAGGATTAGAAGTCTTACTAATTTCTTTACTTAAATTATCAGCAAGAGAATTATGACTATCCTTATAACTAGTTTTAAAACCGTTATTAAAAGAAAAAGAGAAATGATCTTTCTCTAAAAAGCTTTTCTTAAATGGGGCCGCAGCAAATGTAGAAAAATTCTTAAATGAACTATCTTTTAATGAATAATTATAATGATTATCTTTAACTTGCCCTGAAACCTTAGAATTTAAAAATTTCATACTTTCTGGATGGAAAGCATTTTTATAAGCTAATATTTTTAGATTATCGTTATGTTTAAATTCATTTTCAATATGAGTAGAGTTTGGAGGAATCTTATATGTAGTATTATTAGGCGCTAAATATTTAGTAAGGTTAGTTTTGTAAGGAACTTTAGGTAAAATACTTACTTTATTAGTATTTTTATTTACGCTTCCAAAATTACCTTTATTTAATATCATAGTAAGTAAATTTATTCCTAGTTTCATAGCCCACTCCCAAGTTTTCTTAAATAAAATTCATAAATCTAATATTATAATAGATAATTGAAAGAATGAATCATATAATACATAAAATTGAAGTTCAAGAGAATTTTTACATTAAAAGTGTTAATGTATATTAGTGATAATTACTACTTATCAACGATAATATCTTGTATATTGATTTGAACTTTACTGCTTCCAAGCCATTCATTAGCTTTCAAAGAACCTATAACATTTAAGCATAAAGGTTTTTTCGATAGCAATATTTCATCTAAATTATTACCAATCGCATTAAAGCATATTGCTTCAATAGCTTTTCCTTTAAGTGCATTATAAGATGGAGCTAAAAGCGCTTTGATATGCTTACCTCCAAGGATATCTGCTTTTAAGACAAAAAGATTATGAAATGAAAATAATGGAGTCGGATTGCCATTTCCAAAAGGCTCTAAAATACTAAGTTCTTCAATTAAATCAAGGTTGGCCGAGCTTAAGGTTAGATCAAGGTCATAGTGACTGTATAGATGTTCATTTGACTTGCTAAGGGATTGCGCAAAATATTCATTTAAAAAATCTTGTAAATCATTTAATTTATTGGCACTCGCTGTGAAGCCTGCAGCCATAGCGTGGCCACCTCCTGCAATTATGAGATCTTTTTCTTTAGCTTTCAAAAGCGCTAAACCAAAATTGATGCCCTTGATGCTTCGGCAAGATGCTTTTGCAATACCATCATTAATCGCAATCACGCTAACTGGCTTATTATATTTATCCTTAAGGCGCCCTGCTACAATCCCAATAACACCGGGGTGCCACCCTTCTTGCATCACAAAGAGGCTAGCGTTACCCCGCTGATTTTCAGCAATATTTTGGGCAATATAAAGCATATCTTGCTCTATAACTTTTCGGTCCTGATTAAATTGATCAAGCTCAATCGCAATTTTATTTGCACGATCTTGGCAAGTGGTTGAAAGCAAACTTGCGCCCAAAGATGATTTCCCTACCCTTCCACCTGCATTTATCCTTGGCCCAAGCAAAAAACCTAGATGATAACAATTTAGCGGCACGTTGATGCTGGCAATATCGCATAAAGCGCTGTAGCCAATGTTATATCGCCTTTTAGCAACCTCTAAGCCTTGGCGTACAAATGCCCTATTTAAACCAGTTAAACTCATTACATCGCAAACTGTTCCTAGCGCCACAATGTCCATTTGCTGGAGTAAATTTGGCTCTTTAATGTTGCGTTTGCTAAAAAAATCTTGCTGACGCAAATATTTCATTAAAGCTACCATAACTAAAAAAGCAACCCCAACTGCAGCCAGATCCTTGCAATTGCTATTCTCATCTAAGCGGTTTGGATTTATTATAGCTACGGCTCTGGGTAATTCTTCAAGCGAAATATGATGGTCAATAATAATAACATCTAGCCCTAATTGATTCGCATGCTCTAAAGGCGCAAATGCTACCGATCCACAATCAACCGTTATTACTAAATCATATTTAGCCGCATGTATTTTTTCCATAGCGATAGAAGTTGGGCCATAGCCCTCCTCTATCCTGTCAGGCACATATATGCCGCAATTCACGCCAATTTGATTAAGTGTATTTTTAATTAAAGCAGATGAAGTTGCGCCGTCAACATCATAATCTGCAAATATACATATTTTTTCATTATTGATAATTGCCTGCTCCAAGCGTTCCACGCATTTTTGCATGTCTTTTAAGTGGAAAGGACAAGGTAATAAATTCTTAATTTTAGGATCAATATAGTCAATTACTTTCTGAGTATCTGGCTCTCTTTGCGAAATTAATCTAGCTAGAAAATGGCTTATATTATAACTTCTTGCTATTTCAAGAGCATCTTCTTCACTATAATTTTTTAGTTTCCAAATTTTTCCAGTAGCAGAATATTTTATCTCTTCACGCTTGTTATATTTAGTCTGATCAGCAACTTCACTTTTCATATTAATTAATCAAACATTGTTCGGCGCTCAAAAGCCGCAGCAAGCGTGCCCTCGTCAAGATAGTCAAGCTCACCGCCAATAGGGACTCCGCTCGCAAGCCTAGTTACTTTAACATCAAGGTTTTTTAAATATTCGGTAATGTAATATGCGCGGGTTTGCCCATCTAAGGTTGAGTTAGTTGCAATAATCACTTCCATATGCGCAGGATTATCAGCATTAGTTTGCTTTATAAAAGTTTCAATTCTGTTATAAAGCTTACCGAGCTTAAGATCAGAGCTATTAATTGCAGAGCTCGCGCTGCCAAGGACGTGATATCTTCCACTAAATATCTTGCTTCTCTCCAAAGCCCAAAGTTCAGCCACAGTATCGACAATTGCAATAGTTTGATCATTGCGGGATGGATGCGTGCATATTGAACATATTTGATCATAATCAAGATTGCCACAAATCTCACAATTTTTTATGTTTGCATTTGCATTTTCAAGCGATTTTATTATGCTGGTTAATCTAATTTCCTTATCTTGCAATAAATGTAAAATTATCCTTCTTGCTGACCTTGAACCAAGACCAGGTAATTTGGAAAAAAGATATATTAAATCCTCTAATGCTTTAGAGCTCATATTCGTTTGTTAGTTCAAAGTTAGTTAATATTTTACCTAAAAAGGAAATTTTATATCGCCTGGCATTTTGCCAGCAAGAGGCCCAAGCAAGCTTGACATTTTATCACCAGAGGCTTCTTCCGCTTTTTTCTTAGCATCATTAAAAGCTGCAATAATTAAATCTTCAAGCATTTCTTTTTCATCGGCATTGATTAAAGACTTATCCAAAGTAATTTTTTTCATATTACCATCACCGCTCATAGTAATTTTCACCATTCCACCACCCGATGCCCCATCATACTCAGTCTTAGCTTGAGTTTCTTGCATTTCCTGCATCTTTTTTTGCATATCCGCTGCTTGTTTCATTAGCTGGTTTATATCCATTTTTCACCTCATTATTTTAAATTTTATGTAAATTATTATATATATTTATTTAGCCAGAATTATATCTGAAATACTGGCACCTGGATAGTTATTTTTAATAATATTAAAGTCTTCTTCTTGCTTTACTTTCTCAATAATTTTTTGCTTTAAAGAGAATATATTCTGACTATCATTCAATTTTATATTAATATCTCGCTTCATAAAATCGCTAGCAAAAGCCTTGATTTTAGCGACTTTATTTTTCAGCTTATCATGATCAAAATCTGAACTTATCGAGCTATAATTTAATGTAATATTTTCATCATTAAATTGCAATATTTCTACTTCATTAAGTAAGAAATAATAAGATTCAAATTCTTTTTCATTATTTAAATATTTTAAAAACTGCCATAATTTTTTATCATTAACATTGCTGATTTGCGCGCTATCTTCATTCACAACCAAAGGATTATTATCTTCAATCTTACTCGTTGGAATATTTTTTAAAGATGGTTTAATTGATCTGCTATTCGCATTATTTGTGTTATTTACGCTATTTTTATGTTCAAGCTCATCATCGCCAACTTTTGAATTAGAAAGCTCTGCGCCCTTATGAATAGTAGATTCAGCGCTCAAAATATTTTCAATATTCGGCAAAGAACTTGCATAGATTGCTTTAAAAATCAGCATTTCTAATGTCAAAAGCTCATTGTGCGAATCTTTTATTTCTTTCGATCCATTAGAAAATATTTGCCATAATATGCTAAGCTTTGAAAGGCTCATGCCGCATAAAATAAGCTCTATATCTTCTTTATAATGCGAAAGCAGCGGATGATTATAGCCATCAACTTCCTTATATTTAATCAATTCAGCTATTATTTCTGCGATGGAATTGGTAAAATTAAGTAAATTCAAACAATTCTTATAAATCTCACCAATATATTTAATAGCCGCTTTTGCATCACTAGCTATTATGAGTTTTAATAAATGCATTAAATCACCCTCGCTGGTAATTCCTAGCATATCATGCAATAAATCAATGTTAATTTCGCTCTTAGTCCCAATGCTGCTATTATAGCTTACCGCTTGATCAAGCAAAGCAAGAGCATCTCTAGCCGATCCTTCAGATTTTACAGCGATTATACTCAGCGCATGCGCATCTATTTCAACATTTTCAGCAGCTGCAATTTTTTCAAGCAGATGCATGATTTCGGCATGAGAAAAACGCTTAAGATTAAATTTTTGGCAACGTGAACGAATTGTAGGAGGTATCTTATTTAGCTCAGTGGTGGCAAATATGAAAATCACATGCCGCGGTGGCTCTTCAATGATTTTTAGCAAAGCATTAAAAGCGCTACGAGATAGCATATGAACTTCATCAATAATGAAAACTTTATACGCTCCTATGATTGGGGCATATTCTGCGGTTTCCATTAATCTTTTAACATCATCAACACCCGTATTGCTCGCGGCATCAATTTCAAGTATGTCTGGATGATTATTTTTCTTAAATGCTTCACAATTTTTACACTCACCACAAGAAACCAATATATCTTTCAATTCATAGCTTTGATTTTTCACTATCACTTTTTTAGTAGCAGTGCAATTAATAGTGCGCGCAACAATTCTTGCCGTTGAAGTTTTCCCAACTCCCCTTATACCACTTAATATATAGCTTTGGTTTAATTTGTTTTGATCAATCGCATAGCTAAGCGTCTTAACTAGCACTTCTTGCGCTAAAATTTCGCTAAAATCCTGCGGCCTATATTTTCTTGCAAAAGGCTTGTAAACTGATTGATTATTATTAGTAGAATTTTTTAAATTTGTCATATAACAATTTATAATGGCATATAGTTAATTAGATTAATACCCCAGAGTAAATACCAGAGAAATATATAGAGCAGCGCTATATGTTAAATCACGCATAAAAATTAGTGAGGCACACTTGCATATTAACTAAATACTAGCATCTGACCCATTAAGACTCAGCTCTGGCTGCTTTCTTTCGAACCTGACCGGCTAAACTGTGACACATGCCCAAATGCTAGCAATATAAACATATAGGTTTTTATTTAATTTTGCAAGCCCCGACGAAGCTCTGTATCAATTTTTTTAATTGCCCCAGCAAGTGAATAGTCAATTAAAATATCATCATATTCAATAATGCATCCAGCAATAATCTTTGAATCCTCAATATTAGTTATATTGAGTTTATATTTTTTATCTTTGGATATATGCTCTTTGATAAAATTAATTTCATCTTCTTTAAGCATTTCTTTGGAAATAACCTTAACTTGCTTAATATAATCAGCTTTATCTAGCAGTTTTTTATAGCTTTTTAATATCTGCTCAAGATGCTTCATATCTTTTAAATAAATCATATTATCTAAAATTATATAAAGGGGCTGCTCAAATTTCAGCTTATCATGAATATTTTCAAGCACTCTTTTTTTATGGCTATAGCTTAAAGCTGGCGAACATAAATTATGTTTAATGATTGCTTGATCATTCACAATATTGCAAAAGTTTATAAATTGTTCAAGTGTGGTTTCACGCTTTGCTGAAGGAGTTGTTTCAAATAATGCAGCTGCAAAATTTCTACCGACTTTAGGATCTATCATAATTAGTAACTGTTTTACTTAATATTAATATTATTATTAGATAAAATAATGGGACATATAAAACTATACTAGATATATTTGTCAATTGCCAGAGTATCATACAAATTAATGCAATACTAGATGAAAAAATCATACTACCTATTGAATGTGAAATACTATACAGACGAACGCGCCCACTTAGCGGGAACATGTTTTGCATTTGCACAATTAAAGGCACAGAAAAAAGTGGCAACGAAAATGTTAATATATATAGGTTAATCTCGCTAAAAGCTCCATTTTCTAGCATATAGCCATTAATTATGATGCAGCAAATTGCGATTATAGTAAAAAACCTGATCTGACTCAAAATTTTCACCTTATTACTTATTAGTGACGCAGCAAATGCTCCAAATAAATATGCTAAAATGGCTTTAGAGCTTATGATGGCAGCTTGCTCTTTGCCAAATATATTGTGCATTTTATAAAGATAAGTAGCAAAGAAAATGATCGCAAAATTATATAAACCTCCAATTAATCCTGAGATAGTCAAGCTATAGAAAAATTGCTGTTTATAATTTTTGAAATAGCTATAAAATGATTTATTAATTTCATTTTCAGATGATTTAGCATTACTTAAAAAAGCTTGGCTTTCATTTACTGAGCGCCTTAAAAGCAAAAGACTCAAGCCAAAGCCTGCACTAATGAAAAATGCATAACGCCATTTTTGATAAAATATCGCGCTATAGTCGCTATAAGCCGAATATTCATAATTTTCAGCGGCTAATGTATAGATAAGAGATGCGCATAATACTCCAATCTGACTAAAGCAACTGATTAATCCATATGTGAAAAACCTATTTTTATGTCCGAATTTTTCAACCACATAAACACGAATGGCATCAACCTCCCCTCCGAGGGAAACTAAAAATAATATTCTAGATATTGTCAGTAATATTAAAGAATATATCCCAAAATATGCATAACTAGGCGTGAAAAAAATAACTAAATTAGATATTATTGCCATCGACATCGTTATCGTGATGGAGTTTATTCTACCAGATAAGTCGCTTACATAGCCAAATATATAAGATCCAATTGGCCGCATGAAAACAGCTAAGGAGAAAATACCGTAAAATAGCGTCAAACTTTTTTCGCTATCTGCGCCTTCCAAGAATTCTGCTGATAATATCCCGGCGCTTAAACCAAATAAACCATAGCTATAAAATCTTAGTAAGGAAGCTAAAGCTGCATATGCAAAGCTTAAATAATTGTATTTCAATTTTAATCTCAATATAATTTTTTACTAATTTTTCAATATAGCCATTCTTTATAGTCAATTAGACTAAAGCCTTTCTTAAAAACAAACAGAGCGAATGCTGTGCTCAAGTGCGCCCTCGCGAAGAAATGCGCGCCTAGAAAGCTCAATTTTATTGACTATATATACTTTTATTCTTCAGGATAAACACCCCATAAAGATTTTTTTGGCACCCATCCAGTATATTGATTTTCGCCGAGTGCGCAATTTACCTTACACCAATAAGCTTGGCATTTTTTCAATGCGCATCTATAAGCGCCATCAATCTTAGCAATGACTTGATCATATTTTTCAGGTGATGATAGTAAATCTACTGTCAATTTTTCTGATATAATTACCGTCCTATTGCCTGATACTGTATTCGCATGAACCCATCCTCCTTGCCCATCATTATCCCTGATCTTTCTCCAAGCTTCATATTCAGCAACAATCTCAACTGGCTCACCTTTTTTAACATAAACCCATTCAACCGGGCAATCCTTAGCAGGGCCCGTATGCGCGTTAACTTCATTAAATTTTATGGAAACAAATCTCGGAATCGGTAGCTTTTTACCAGATGGGTCTGCTAAGGCGCTAAGGGAGCATAGTGCTATTATTGCAATTATGCCAGCAACGATTTTCATCGATGATATAATATTAATCATCTTGCTCAGCATATTCAAGACTACTTGAATCCATCTTAACAACCACATAATTACCAGCCCTGAATTGCCCTTTCAGCCTGTTTATCTCATATTCAGATAGTCCTACGGCTTTTAGACCAGCGCAACCAAGCTGCAAACCGGTTTCGTAATCTTCCGGAATGATAGTGCTAACTCCAAGTTCATATAGGGTTGTAGCACCTTTAAGATCCTTCAAGCGAACAACAACATCAAGCTTAGGGAATTTATCTTTAATCACTTTAACTGATTTCTTGATAGTGATTTCATTATTGACAGTTACGATAATTCCAAGTGCACGATCTGCTCCAACCGCCTTAAGCGTGCTGAGCTGCGATGCATCACCTTTAAAAACAGGCAGACCATTGGCCATCTCTTCTTTAACTATATCATCATTCACATCAAGCGCGATGTAGTTAATTCCTTCTGCTTCCAAAACGCGCGCTACCATTTTTCCAACCTTACTGAAACCCACAATAATAATGTGCTTTGCAAGATCTTTAGCTCCATATTCAATGATTTGGAGAGGAGCAATCCCAAGGCCTTTATCAAAATTTTCGGCAATTCGCTGACCCACATAAGCAAGCAGCGGAGTAAGAGCCATTGTAGTTGTCACAACCAATAGCAAAATATTTGCAGTAGCTTCATGCAGCACTCCAAAGTCTTTTCCGAGACCAAAAAGAATGAAAGCAAACTCACCACCTTGAGAAAGTAATAAACCCGCATGTATAGCAACGCCCTTGTTAAAGCCAAATAAATTACATAAAGCAAATATGATTAAAAATTTCAGCAACATGAGGCTTATGCTAAGTGTGATTATAGTGTTTAAATTACTATATATCTCATAAACATCAATTTTCATACCAACGCTCATAAAAAACAAGCCCAGTAGAAGGCTTTTAAATGGATTGATACTTTCTTCAGCAGTCCCCCGAAAGGCAGTTTCTGCAACTAATATACCAGACACGAAAGCGCCGAGGGCAAGTGAAAGCCCAAAATGCTCAGTCATCCAGGCTGATGTAAGAACAATAAGCAACGTTACTGCAATCGGAAGCTCACTGCCAGAGGCATTTTCAGGAGCGATGAAAGCAAAAAATGGCCTTAGCAAAAGCCTTCCAGAAATAAAAATCGCGACTAAGGCGACTAATGCTTTTACGATAGAAGCACCAACAACAAAAAATAAGTCACCATTTTCACTGCCATTACCAAGTATGGGCACTATAACAAGTAAAGGCACCACCACAAAATCTTGTAAAAGTAAGATAGCAAGCGCAACGCGCCCTACCTGCATTGAATTGCTTTTAGATTCGGTTAAAATTTGCACCACTATAGCAGTTGAAGACAAAGCAAGGCCGCCGGCTATAATGATTGCAGCTTTATTATTTTTTGTAATTAATACTACGCTTGCAGCAATAATTAGCGCAGTTATGACTACTTGCAATGTACCAAGGCCAAAGACGTATCGCCTCATAGCTTTTAGCCTTTCAATAGATAGTTCAAGACCTATAGCAAAAAGTAGGAATACTACGCCAAATTCTCCAAGAAGACTGACTTCCTGATATGTAATGATTTTAAGGCCATGATCGCCAATCGCAGCCCCTGCAATAAGGTAACCAATAACGGGGCTAAGTTTCAGACGTGTAAAAATAGCTACCATAAACACAGCCGAAGCTATAAGCATTATGATAACTGAAAGTATATGCAACTCCATATTTTCAAAAAAACTAAATATAAATTATAAAAGTTAAACTAATTATCTTTTTTTAGACTCGCAACATGCTCATCTAATTTAAAATATTCTCTAGATTCTGGATGAAAAATATGCACAATTATATCGCCAATATCAAGCATCACCCACTCCGCGTTAGCAAGCCCTTCAATGCGCACATTTCTCTTAGCAACTTTCTTAAGCTCATCTGCAGCTTTTTCAGCAATCGCAGCTACATTTCTCTTAGACCTACCATTTGCAAAAATAACATATTCAGCCAATGAAGAGGCTTTACCCAGCTCTATTATATTTATATTATCAGCTTTATTACTATTTAGCGAATTAATAATTAGATTTTTTGCATCTTCAGTTGTAGATAATGACATAATAATAACTTATTTAATTTGATTATATAAATTTAAAATATTTTATATTAAGAGATCTCATAGTGAATTGACTATAATTATATAAAATATGTTAACTAGCAATTATAATTACATTTGATGAAATATGCAATCTATAAAAAATTTTATTAACACCTACCCCGGCATTACATAAAAGTAGCTCGAAATTTATTTTCTTCAATTACCCGTAATATAGTTATATCCATAATGCAGATATTGAGAAGGAAAGTAATTTTTGAAAAGCTTAAATGGTGGGGATATAATTACATTTAAAAAAACTAAAATACAGATAGCCGAAAGAATTTTACTAACAAACATTGACGATGGCTCGATTTTGAAATGTGACATCGCATAAACGCACACAAAAAGACTAAAAGCTAGCCATAAAATATATTTTACACTTATAATGTCGTACATTTCGCTAATATTGGTGCTAAATAATATGGATATATATCTAGCATTACTATTAATTCCAAAATAATACAAATAATAGCTTGCGGTTGCTCCTGTTATAAATAGGAAAACTGTGCTTGTTTTAAATAAAATTTTATTTATACTAAGACCAAAGAAAATTATACTATTAAATAAAAACATATAGAAAAAATCTTTACTAATAGTAGTAAAATATAAGAGAAATGAGGCTTTACTAAGGCTATATTTATTGATGATTACTGCTGAATTAAACAGCAAGCAATATATAAGTGCCATTGCCATACAGTTCTTTATTAAATTTATATCTATATTTTTAGTAATTAAATTTTTCATATTATATATATTTAAATTATTTTTATTATTTTTTGCCCAATGAAACTAGACCCCATCAAATTAGCCCTAATGAAACTAGACCCCATCAAATTAACCCTAATGAAATTAGCATGATCACTCACTCGCTGCAAGAAATATTTGATGCAAACAAAACTCCCGAAGCAATTTTAGCTATAGATTACGGCAAGAAAAAAATAGGTTACGCTTTTTGCCTTGAAGGGCGGAAAATGGCTTTCCCCGAGGGGAGTTATCTCTTGCCAAGCAATAAGGATAAAATTAATAAAACTCTAGATTTGATTAAAAAATACAATGCAACGCTAATGGTTATCGGTATGCCACTTGACCTTAGCAGCAATAAGGGAGAAATTGCTTTAGAAGTTGAAAAATTTGCAACCAATTTAAGCCAAATAATAAATATTGACATATTATTACAAGATGAGAGATTTACATCTAAAATTGCTGATAATCTTCTTCAAACTTCTGGCATTAAGCGAAAAAGAAGAAATGAAATTGATGATGCAATTGCAGCTAGCATAATTTTGGAGTCAGTCCTAAACTATTATAATAAGAATTATTTTTTATAAAATGCACTAATTTTATGTCATTTACTCTTAAAAGCCTAGAGTTTTTTATTTCCTGCATAATCCCCCCCGCCCCACCGCTTTTAAGAGGGAATTATGCAGGGGCATTGGCGCTTTGTTTTAATTTAACTTAGGCATTATCAGCAGAACCGCTTCCTTCACCAGGTAAATTAGATAAAACAACCTCCATATATTCTTGATCATCAGCTAAAAGGTCATTTAACTTTAATTGATTGTTATTATTGTTGTTATTGTTGTTATTTAATAAGTAAAATTGCTTCAATTGAAGATAATCTTCAATCCTATCATATTTATAATTACGCGCAATTGATATAAGATTGGCGTCATATTCATCGCGCACAAAAACGTTGGCTCCATTCATCGCATGTTTTTGTACATTTTCAAAATCACCATTTTTAACTGCTTCAATTAGCAATATGTCTATTAAACGAGGTTGAGTTTGAATAACTTCATTATCAAGCACTTCTTCCTTACCTGGCTTGATATTTTCTTTATCATTAGTTTTTTCAACTTTACGTTTTTTAGCAGATTGTTCATTTCTATTACTAGCTGCCGCTTTCTTCATAAACTCATTTTTATCATTTATTTCACTTTTCACTTGAATAGGTCGATCTTCCTCAACGAGTCCCATATCTTTCAAATGGTTTTGAATGACATCTGAATTGATTAAATCAAGAAATTTTGATTTTTCTGGATATATATCAGCTAGAGCCTTAGCAAGCTTTGGGAGACTAGTGCTATTTTTAATTTGTACAATATTATGAGCTAAATTATCTAAAGAAGTGGTTTGAGAAGTTGGGATATTAGTAGCTAATGCGGTTGAATCATCAACTATTTTAGTTTTTTCAACTATATTAGTTTTTATTAAAAGTAAGTCAAATATATAATTGCTAACAGTAGTAGGCAACTCTGAAAAACATGTTTCTTCAAATGGACGTACTATATTTGTAACTTTTGCTAAAGCTAGATAACCTTTTAAATAATTAGTTTTTTCAACTGTATTAGTTTTTATTAAAAGCAAGTCAAATATATAATTGCTAATATCAGTAGGCAATTCTGAGAAACATGTTTCTTCAAATGGACGTACTATATTTGTAACCTTTACTAAAGCTAGATAATCTTTTAAATAATTGTTATCATAAGGTTTAGCTTTACAAATTTTAGAATTTTTAAAATTAAAAAATTTCTTAAATTTTTCATCCACATCAGCAAGAATATTGCTTAATGCTATTTCATAAATTTTTAATACATTTTCTACTGTTGCTAAATAATATCCCTTAATTATATCTAAAGGATTCCCTTGAAATATATTTATAAACTCATCATGCGGCTTATGTGCAAAATGTTTTTCTAATACATATATTTCATTGTCATCAATATTAAACAATTGATTAATTTTCAATAAAAACGCCTCTTGATCTATAGATAAACTATTCCCTTCTGCTTTAAAATTATAAAGAATTTCAGAAAGGTTAAGCAGCCTTTCTTTAAGCGCGCCAAGATTTTTACCACCTTCAATGCCATTATTTTTACACTGATTAACAATATTTACTAAAATTTTATTATCCTGCGAATCCTTAAAAGCAAGATTTTTTAATAATATTTGACCGTAAATATAATTATATTCAGATTTGCCAATTGTTGCAAAATTAAATTTTTCGTCAACTAAAATGCTTTTAGCTTCTTTAGTTAAATCATTCAAATGATTAACTTGATCAGGAGTTTTGTTAGGAATGTTAATATCATTAATTATAAGTTTAATTAAATGAGATATATAAGGCTCTTTACTATCATTATCTTTAATAATAATTTCATTTAGCAACTCTATATTTTTGAAATAGGATAGAGGTTTTAGTTTTAACTTATCTTGGACATTTTCTAGCTCTGGCTTCAAGCCTTTAATTTTTTTGTAGAGATCCAAATCATTAAATTTTGCAGCTAAATGAAGGGCATTAAGCCCATGAGCGTCCTGCTGCTCTAGGTTAATGTCTACAAAATTATCTAAAATATAATTAGCAATCTTTTTGTAAAATTCAGCTTTTTTAATATCACTTTGTCCCATACAATAACTATATCTTTGCAGAACGTACATTAAGAAAGTATTATTATTTATAACATTTTTAATTAAATGACTTCCATTCTCTAAAGCTAAAATGGCTGAGTCATAACTAATTTCTAAATGTGATAAGTGCATTAAGAAATCATTATCAAATGGCAAATTGATATTTTTACTAATAAGAGGCTCAATGTAATTTAATAGCTTAGTTATAAGATCTTTAGGATTAGACTTTGCTCCAGAGGGTAATTTACTAATTTGCATAACTCTGCAGATTTTCACTAATTCATTTAAAATATTTGTGTTATTAAATTTATAATCAATCAAGTCATCATCAATTAGAGATTTGAATAAATTAAATCCTTTTTTAGGAGAGAATATGCCCTCTTTAGCATTAATTGAGGCTAAATTTAAACAATTCTCTATACTAAATTTACAACCATTTTTTTTCATCGCATTAATAAGATTTTCCTGGTGCTTTGCAGCATATCTTGGAAATGCACTATCCGTTAATAAGTAAGTAGGAACTAATGGTGTTTTAGATAAGGTTAGGTTTAAAATGTTAAAATATTTTTCATCTATAGGTATATTTTGATATACTGCTAGAGTTAGGAAAAATGTATTTATAAAATCAGATCTCACCATAACAAGATCAATAAAGTCTTTTAAATCATCAAAATCAACGCTACTTATGATCTGTTTATAAAATATTTCTGTATTATGAAACTCAGTTGTATTTCTAGCAGAGACATGATAGGATAAAATAAGCTTAATCATTTCACTACATTTATGATTTATAGCATAAGTAATGGGGGTATACACATACTCCGAATCATCTTCAATTATTAAAAAATCTGATGCTAAAGATTTTTGTTTATCTTTTGGCGAATCAATTAAGCTTTTTAATTCTATTAGAATATTATTTAATTCTAATTTTGAACTTCCATTCTTTTCGGCCTCAATTGCCTTTAAAAAAAGCGCGCTAAATTTAATATTTTTTTTATTAATAAGTTTAGACAATTTATTCTGTGGTAAGGATTTTTTTCCTATCATATTTCATTACGATTAATTAATTTTAATACACAATAATATAACTTATTTTAAATGTCAATGTTTATTAATTGTTTTACTTTATAGTGATAATAGCTATCCAGGGTGCTGATTACATGTATATCAATTTTAATTGCTTTAACGTCAATTAGACTCGCGAAGTCCTACGCAGGAACGAATCGAGCTAGCACTTATAGCGCCTAGGGCCGCGCGTTCGGCTAGCACCCCGCTCAGTTAGCCATAAAATAGTCCAATAAAATCGAGCTTTGGGGCGAGTGCTAGCCACGCTCGCACTCTTAAAATATATCCTACAGAGGGGACTTCGTCTAATTAACTATAGCTATTAAATTGAAGCCCCGCGCGCGCCAGTCGCGCGAATAATATATATTAGAGGCGTGAGCGCTAGCTAGTAGCCAACCCTCGGGAGCTCAATTTAATTAACTATAGCACTTAAGTTTCGCATTAGCTGCCTGAGCTAAGAGCTCATTTTTATCTATAGGCACCGCGCAGGCGCGATGTTTAATATAATTAAATTAGATTACACCAACTAGACGCTTCACCAGTAGTTTGTTGATCATTATCGTATAATTCCTCATCATGGCTCGAAATTTCATCATCTGGCAATATTTTCCTCAGCAAAAAGCAAAGGCTCTTCAACTTGAACATTTAAATTTCTTGGCTCTTGATTGTTATTTTCAGGTATATCTTTCTTTATAGAAGATTCATCAGCCACTTCCTTAATATCAGCTTTTAAAATAACATTTTCTTGCCCTTCTTTTAAATTTTCTTCGGCAGGCAACAAAGGCTCTTCAACCTGATCATTTAAATT
>CAVXJA010000005.1:0-77506 GCA_963762045.1 uncultured Alphaproteobacteria bacterium
TGATGTGGCGGGCAAAATAATTGCTTGGAGGGCTTTGCAATATTTAGCCTATTTAGATGGAGGATTTGCTCCGAATGAAATTATGCATGAGTTATTTGCTGTATCTCGTAAAGAATATGACCATGCAGAAAAATATATAAGAGAATTATCATTAGTTGAGATGGTCTCTAAAAAAATTAACAACGAAGATTACTGGGGGAGTAGTATGCACGAGATTGTACAAAAAGAAGTAAAAGATTATTGCGAGAAAATGTCAAAAGCTTTGGCTGAATGCAAAGGTAAGGAGATAAGTAGTGAACCTTTGCAACATTTGATAGATAATCAAGTGAAGTTCATTCCTAAAGCCACAATCATTAGTGATTTAGTAAGAGTTATAAATTCATTAATTTTAACGCCGCAAGAGGATAATGGTGAAGATTTTGATAAAATCACCAGCCTTTATAATAATATTACTAAACTATTAGCGCATGCTGCAGCAAAAGATTTAACTGATAATAAAGTTGCTAATAAAAATTCGAATTATGATCCTAACCGCAATATTAATATAAATCTTAATAAAAATTCTAACGATGATCCGAGCAATAATGAGTCAGTATCAATTGAAAATATATATGAATTAGAGGATTTTAAAGAAAAATTACCGCTCGCTCAGCTGCTGACCAAAATGGCGGAATATGAACGCTTAACTAATAACCCCAATCACGCTCAAAAACTAGCCAGCGCTGCTGAATATATTGCAGAAAATTTACTTGACCAGCCAAATATTGAGTTATTAAATGCAATATATGGAGTATTAGGAATCATTACAAGAGAGAAAAAAGATTTCACTCAATCAATTAAATATTTTGATAAATCTAAAAAAACATTAGCCCAAGATAATAGAGAGGATGATGATATTGAACTGCTCAACACTAAATATCAAAATATGTTTAATCTACAAAAAGAAGGTAAAAATGAAGAATCTATTAGCCTATTAAAAGAACTTGATGACATTATGTCGAAAGTTAATCCTAAAAAAATAAATATGTATAAAGAGGCCTATTTTAATTTAGAAGTTAAATTGCTAAATCAACATATAAATAATATTAAAGGTGAAAAGATTCCGACACATTATATGAGTAAGGGAGCAGATGTAAATAAATATCGTGAAGAAATACCATTAATTGAACATAATAAATTATCTATTAAAAGAGCAATTGATAAATTTGATAGTTCTATAAGTAATATTTTAAGCAAATATGGTAATATTGAGAATAATATTTTAGCTTATCTCTACTCCGATATTTGTGCATTAGATGCAAAGGAAATATATAGAAAATATACATATTATAAAGACTTAATTAATAAAGTTGGTAGAGATAATAATGATAAAATAATGTCTAAAATTACTAATAAATGGGTTAGCACAGATCCTTTATGCAGAAATAGGGTTGATAATATAAATTTATTAAACGCTTACGCTAAAAAGCAAGGTGATTATTTAACAAAAAGAGAGCAATGTTTAAATATTTATAAACCTTTTAAAACCCTTATTAGTGAAGGTAAATATAAAGAAGCCTTAGAGTCATATATATCAGGAATAAAATCTTTTATCAAGAGTTTTATTTATTTAAATATTTCTGATATCGTTGAAATATATGAATTAAAAGCTACTGCATATACTAACTTAGTAAAAGAATTACAGCATGGAATAACATCTTCACAAAATCACTTTGATAAATATTATGAAAAATTAGTTAATATTAGAAAAAATTTATATAAAGATGATCCAGATAACTTGAATTTAATGGATAGTGAATTACTAAAAATAAAACTTTGTAAAGTTGATCCACAAAAGTTTACTAATCAAGACGATCCTCTATTAATAACTTATAGCAAAGTAATAAAATCATATTATGAAAAATACGGAACTTTATATAATGAGCATATTGCTTATACTTTAGATGCTATAACACGAACTTTAGTACGTTACAATAATTCTTTATCAATGGATATTGCTTTTCTAGCGAATGAAATTATTGAAAAAATATATATACTGAATAATAAAAGGCCTGAAGTTATAGAATTTAATCTTACTCTTCTTAAAACTTATATGAATTTTAATCAGTTAGATTTAGCGTATAATCTCTTTTTAGAAATTGATAGTAAACTTAAAGAACTAGATAATGATCCTAATTATCATAATTTCTTTGAGGAAATGGATAAAATCAGGGAGCAAATAAAGCAAAATAATGACTTGACTCAGTTACCTTATCAAGATAAAAATGATAATAGAGAAAAAATTATAGAAACTTTAATCAAATTCTTTGAACCTTTGACATCAACATGGGATATTAATGATTTTAAAGATATTTCTAAGTTCCTTAATTCATATGGTCAATTTGATAAATTTTTCCCATATGGAGGTATTGAAAATCAAATAAACTTTAATGCCATTATAGCAAATCATGCAGAATATTTTAATGATATTAAATTTGCTCAGGAAAGCTACAACTTAGCTTTAAATTATAAAATGGATACTTATCAAAAATTAAAATTTATAAATTTTAGCTTGAAACATAACTTAGTTAATGATTATAAAACTAAAATTAATAGCTTTATTGATGATATTTCTAATGATGGATTATATGTGTTCTTTAATGGTTTTGACTTAGATAGTTTCTCAGATTTAGTTAGCAGTCTAATATTAGAGAATCCAAGTGGTTTTAAAGGTGAAACCCCAATATCTTCTCAAGTCTTACTCTCTTACATAATGCATAAGCATAATTACTCTATTGATGAAAATAAAGATTATAAATGTGTGCTCAGTCAAGTTACAAACTATGAATATCTAAATCCATTAGACTTAGAGCTGATTGAAGCAATTAACAATCCAAGCAAGGATATTGCAAGTCCTTTTTATAAGATGTATGCGAATATGTCTCATGATGCGCAGGATTTACTTGATAAATATAAATTCGATGAAACAGATAGCTCAATTGACCTAAATAATAACAATAATGAGGCAGCAATTACCAAGCAGGACCTTGATAGCAATAAAGAAGATGTTAAAGAAGAAAAGAAGGAAGTTCATGAAAGCAGCAACAAGACAAGCGCAGTTTCAAGCGCTCTAAGTGAGCTTATTCCTGAAAGCAGTAACGAGAGCGACGCCCAAAAGCAAAATGATGATTCTCTACCAGGCAATGACTCACATAACAATGATCAGTAATTAATATGATAAATTATAATAGTCAATTAGACCCAAAGCCCTTCGCTAGCACAAACATGAGAGAATATTATGCACTATAATCGATATATTTTTTATATTTATCCTTTTCATCCTTGAATAAATCGGCATCTTTTGGAGGTGCCTTTTTTTCATAAATGATAGGCCATTGTGAAGCGTGCTTTTTGTTTATCTCCAGCCACTCTATGCTAGACTCCGCTTCTTCTTTTATAGCGTCAACTGGGCATTCCGGAATGCAAACTCCGCAATCAATACATTCATCAGGATTAATTACCAGCATATCTTCTCCCTCATGGAAGCAATCCACTGGGCAAACTTCTACGCAGTCAGTATATTTGCATTTAACGCATTCATCAGTAACAACATGAGTCATAATATATCTATAATAATTTTAACTTTAGCTTAGTCATTATAGTCAAACTACGCAAAATCAGCAAGAATATAAAAAGGCAAGAGAAGGCTGCAAATATTAATAATAATGGCGTAAGCATACTACCGCTCATAGCCGGGCCGCTTGCACGAAGGACTGAAGCTCCTTGATGCAGGCTATACCAAATATCTACAGAAAATTTAACAATAGGAATATTAATAAACCCAATTATTGCAAAAACAGAGGCTGGTTTTTCCGCCCTAAGCAGAGAATTACCATTATATATTATTGAAATATAACTAATATAAAGTAAAAAAAGTATCAACATGGATGTAAGGCGCGCATCCCAAACCCACCAAGCTCCCCATATGGGCTTGCCCCAAAGCGAACCAGTGGCAAGTGTAATAAACGCAAAGCAAGCACCGATTGGAGCTGCAGCTGCAGCCATTATATAGCATAACCTAGTTCCCCAGACTAAGCTGATAAAGCTGCAAATAGCCATAAAGGTATATATACCAAGGCTTAGCCAGGCAGATGGCACATGTATATACATGATTTTCACCATTTGTCCTTGTTGGTAGTCTGGCGGAGATAAATAAATATAATAAAATCCAAGCAATAGTAAAATTAAATGCATGAAAAGCAATGGAGCTATACATTTTCTAGCAAATTTTTTAAAGTTTATAGGTGATGATAATTTATGAAAATATTGCCACATTAATTTGCGCTCTTTTTGTTTGAAATCATTATACATGAGAGAATATTATGCTTATACTCTTCAAGACCGTGCGTAACTCTTCTATAGCTTGGATATTTATGTTTTTGAGTGTAAGTATCTTCAGCGATATGATGCACAATCTCGACTCCAAGAGCCCCTAGCTTATCTTTGACAAATTCAGCTAAATTAAATAAATATTTATTCTCAGCGCTAACATCATCAATAAAATATTTCTTATAGTAAGAGCTAATTGTATTAAAATTGTCATAGAATTTTTTGTCAATTTGATATGATTGCTGCGCAATAGCAGGTCCAATAATCGCTTTAATATTAGTGCCTTTCGCTTTAAGCATCTCATCCACGCTATTTTCTATAATGCCCGCAAGCGCCCCCCTCCAGCCGGCATGAATTGCAGATATTGTATGGCCAGATGGGACTGCATCATTATCAGCATATAGTAAAATAGGCACGCAGTCGGCTGTGTAAATACCAAGCACGATATTTTCTTCAGAAGTTATAGAGCTGTCCGCGTAAGGCTCCGTATTCAAGTCAATATCAGCACCAGCGCGATAAACAATATCACTATGTTGCTGATTAAGTATGAGCAAATCTTTTTGACCAAAATATTGACTCACAATCTTGCGATTTTGCTCAATAATTGAGATAATATCAGTACCGGCATATTTAGTACGTGAATATTTATGAGTAAGATTTTTATCCTCAAACTCCATATCAAAAATATGATATTTAATATTTCCAAATTGTTGCATTTTGCTTTAAAAAAATTCTTTTTAGTATTTATAGCATTAATATGAAAGTAAGTGTATAAAAATCATGAATTTAGATGCAAACAACTTAAATTACACCAAACCTCATGATTTACTACAATCACCAGGCAAGTTTGAGATAATTAAGGGATTAATTAATATCCTTGAAAATAATCATTCTTTAGTGCCAATAGTTGGAGCTGAGCTTGAATTTTATATTATACATGAACCTGCGAGCGAGCATATTATTGCGCATAATATAGCGCAGCAATTACATATTGAGATTGAAGATGAAAAAGGCAATAATCAATATGAGATAAAATTTGCTCATAGAAAAGATATAATATCTCTGGTTAAAGAAATTGAACTTTGTAAGCAAAGCTTGATCAAGTGCGCTAAAAGCTTAAATTCGGATATAACTTTTGCCCCTAAACCTTTTAAAAACGACTATGGCTCGAGCCTGCAGATACATATAAATTTTGAAAATCATAGTAAAATCAATAGTGATATTAATATTGATAAAATATGCAATATATTATGCAATTATATAGATAGTGACATAGAATTTTTTATTCCAAATCAACTAGACCTTGAAAGATTAGACCATAATTTTATGGCGCCAGAAAATGTGAGCTGGGGATATAATAACAGATCATGCATGCTCAGGCTCCCCCCTAAGGGCCAAAGAAGGATAGAGCATAGGCTTGCCGGAGCAAATATTAACCCTATCCTGCCAATATATTCCATTTTAAGGTCCATAATACTTGGGTTAAGCCAGGAAAAAATATTAACAAATTTTCCTCAAATTTATGGAAATAGCTGGGAGTCGCAATATAATATGCCCAGGATAAGAAATTTTTTTAGGTTAGACTAACTAATTATATTGATCTAACTATTTTATATATTAATATGATTAGAGAATTATTATAAATGAATAAAATTATAAATATTATGCGCCATTTCACTAAACTACTATTAATTACCTCTCTCTTTACTCTAATTGCTTGTGATAAATCCGCTACCCTTAATGATGAATCCCCTAAAAAAGAAGATACTCAGATTATAGTTACTAATGATGAAATTATAGCAAAAGAGGAAGATGATATTGAAAACGAATTTCCGCAAGAAAGAGAAGAAATAGATGAAAATACAGACGGAAATACAACTTCTAGGATTGACGAGTCAAGTTCTAGCGCTGAGGCATCTTTTTCAAAAAGTTTAAATGCGCTTAAAGATAAATCAGCATTGGATATTTTTGATGAAGATATCGTGCTTGGCAATAAAGAGGCAAATGTAACTTTTTTAGAAATATATTCTCCTACCTGTCCGGCTTGCAGATATTTTAATGAAAAAATTTACCCTAAACTCAAAGAAAAATATATTGATACTAATGAACTTAGATATGTTGTACGTGAATTTGCAGTTTATAAACAGGATTTATATGCTGCTATTTTAATGAGGTGCAAAAATAATAATGATTATTACTTAAAGTTTAAAGATATTATTCTCACTCAGCAGCAAAACTGGGCCATGTCAAAAAAATTTCATGAACTTTTAACTAACTTTGCACTACTTGGGGGCATATCTCCAGAAGAATATGCAGCATGTATTGCGAGTAATGATCTCAACAGCATTATCATGCGCAATAGCCAGCTTATACATAAATTACCAAGTTTTATTGGCACGCCTGCATTCATAATAAATGGTAAAATGTACAATGGTATCTTGAGTTTTGACGCAATTGATAAAGCCTTGCAAGCAGAATTAAGCAAATACAAATAACTATCTATCATATAATCTTATTTATAATGCTTTCTACTTAAAATTCTTTGCTTTATAGATAATTTCAATTTATAATTAATTTATATGTAATAAATTAAGTTGAACAAACATATGATAATTGACATAATCGCACTAGCATTATTTATAGTATTTTTATATCTTATATTTGGAAAGAGAACCAATAAATCTAGCTCTGCATCTGCAGCAGGCGCTAGTAGTATATCGCCCCAAAATCAATCAATGCAACAAGAATATTTAGCTAAGAAAGCTACAGAGCAAGATAAATTAACATTCCAAGAAAAAGTTGATAAATCTTGGGAGTTTTTGACTAGGATAACTCAAGCAATTATTGATCGTTTTAGCATAGAAGAGCAGCTTGAAGTTGAAGATGCAGGTAAAAAAATGGCTCAAAATGGTACATTGTATCATCATAATGTTGAAAATGAAGTTAAGCGAGATCATAGTTTCCAAGAAGCATTAGCTAATAAAAAGCTAAATAATGAAAGCAAAAGTATTTAAATATAATTGGCTATATAAGCAAGATTTTCACTCACTTTTGACAATTTAAGCAGAAAAAACTATTTCTACCAGCTAAGTTAAAAGCGCTGATATTGCCACCACATCTATAGCATTTTTCACCTTTTCTAGCATATACTTTTAATTCCTGCTTAAAATAGCCAGGGCTATTATCGCCGCTAACAAAGTCCTTAAGGCTAGTGCCGCCCGCTTTAATCGCTTTATTCAATATCTCTTTAACAGCTAATACCAGTTTTTTGAGCTCTAATTCAGTTAAAATATTGCTAGGCCTAGTCGGCAATATTCCAGCTAAAAAAAGGCTTTCGCTAGCGTATATATTACCTACACCAACGACTATTCTATTATCCATTAAAGCGTTTTTGATCGGCATAGTTTTATTTTTCAACTGCTTCCTAAGATAATGCATAGTAAATTCATTGGTTAAAGGCTCGGGCCCTAGATGATCAAATAGCTTATGGAAGCCTTCATCAAGCTTTTTATGCAAATAAATCATACCGAATCTACGCGCATCATTAAATATCAGATATTCATTAGAATCCAACTTAAAAATAACATGATCATGCTTCTTTTGCTGGTACTCTAAAGGTTTAAGTGTGAATCTCCCACTCATGCCAAGATGCACGATTAATTCATAATTATTATCTAAGGTAATATTCAAATATTTAGCACGTCTATTAACGGCAATTATCTTCGCTAGTGAATTAATTCTTAAATCTTTAGACAAAATATATCTTATATTGTCTCTACTTTGCTCGTATTGAATAATTTGCTTGCCAATTATGTGCATGCTGAGGTATCTTTTTAAAGTCTCAACTTCAGCAAGTTCGGGCATAGTATATTTGATGAGATAAAATTATATAATATTCAATGGTAATTATATGAATAAAAATCAAGATAGCCAAGAGTTAAATAATGCGAAAGCAAATTTTGGCTTTCAAGAGGTAGATAAAAATCTAAAACAAAGCCTGGTAAATAAGGTATTTAATGAGGTTGCAGGCAAATATGATGTTATGAATGATATTATGAGCCTTGGACTTCATCATATTTGGAAAAAAAGATTCGTAAACCTTATTCCTAACTTGGATAGTAATATACTGGATGTTGCAGGTGGCACTGGGGATATAGCTTTTAACATAAAAAAAAGAGCTCTAAATTGCGGAAAGAATCCTAAAATCACGATCGCTGACATTAATTATGAAATGCTTAAAAAATGTAAGGACAAAGCGTTTGATAAAAATTATTTTAATAATTTAGATATTGTTACCTGTGATGCTCAAAAATTACCATTCCAAGATAATAGTTTTGATTATTATACTATAGCATTTGGAATTCGTAATGTTAGCGATATCGATATTGCTTTAAAAGAAGCTCACCGCGTGCTAAAAAAAGGCGGCAAGTTTTTATGTTTAGAATTTTCTAAAATTGATAATAGCTTTGTGCAGTCACTTTATGATTTCTACTCTTTCAATATCATACCTAAAATTGGTAAGTTTGTTGCCGGGAATGAGCCTGCTTATCGTTATTTATCTGAAAGTATTGACTTATTCCCAAATCAAGATGAATTTAAAGTTAAAATTTTAAATGCAGGCTTTAATAATGTGAGCTATATTAATTTATCCGGTGGTATTGCATCGATGCATACTGCATATAAAATTTAGTAAGAGCAATATGTTTAAATCAATAAAAAATTTTTGTCACTTCATTAAGATCATGCGAGTTTTAGCAAAATTTAATTTGCTAAGCCCACCTAATATTGATTTTGACTTAAGACTTAAGTTCCTTAGATCATTACTTTACTTACTATTCAAACCTAGTGCTTTTTTCACTAAAGGTAAGAAATCTTATGGCCAGAATTTAGCCACAGCTTTGACTAAACTTGGACCAATATATATTAAGTTTGGACAATCTTTATCCACAAGACCTGATATCATTGGCGAAGACATTGCAAATAGTTTAAAATATCTACAAGATAAGCTGCCTCCATTTTCATATGCGGAAGTACAAAATATTTTAACAAGAAATTACGGTAAAAATTTTAATGAAATATTTGCCTCATTCGATGAAAAGCCTGTAGCTGCTGCTTCCATAGCTCAGGTCCATAAAGCTACATTAATAAGTGGCGAGATCGTGGCGGTGAAAATACTTAGACCGAACATTAGAGCTAAATATACAAATGATATTGATTTAATCAGTTATCTCGCAAATTTTATTGATAAATATTCAAAAGAAGCAAAGCGAATAAAGCCAAATGAAATAGTTTCCCTATTTAGAGATACAATGGAATTTGAATTAGACATGCGTCTGGAAGCTGCGGCTGGCTCAAAATTAAAAGAAAATTTTATTAAGGATGACTCAATTCTAGTTCCTGAAATTTTTTGGCAATATACAACAAATGATATATTAATTAGCACCTGGATTGATGGTGTATCAATATATAATCGTAAAAAACTAATTGCACTCGGCCATGACCCCCGCGCACTTGCTGCAAAAATAGCGGTGCTATTTTTTAATATGGCTTACAGGGATGGATATTTTCATGCGGATCTACATCCGGGTAATATTTTAGTTAACGCTAAGGGGCAAATTGTTTTACTGGATTTCGGTATTATGGGAAAATTACCTGAAGAAGACAGATTTGCGATTGCTGAAATGATTTATGCAATAGTGCAGAGAGATTATGTACGCGTTGCTAATATTCATAGGAAAATAGGCTATATACCTAGTGGTGCAAATATAGATCATTTCACTCAAACATTGAGGGCTTTTGTAGAGCCAATTATAGGTCTTGCAATTAAAGATATTTCCGTTGGTAATTTGCTAGCAAATATGTTTAAAATAACTAAGCAATATGGTCTCGAAGTCCAACCGCAACTGCTATTACTGCAGAAAACTATCGTAGTAGTTGAAGGCATAGGGCAAAGTTTGGATCCAGATATAAATATGTGGAAGCTAGCTGAGCCTTGGATCAAAAAATGGGCGGCAAAGAATCTCTCCCCTGAGGCAAAAATTCTGCGTAAAGTTAAAAAATTCTTTGATGACGTCTTTTGATACTAAAGCTCTTTAATATGTTTAAACTCCTTTATCCTAAATTTTGGCAACAGCGCTCATTATTAGCATACTTTATATTACCATTATCGCTATTTTTCATGGCGCTTACAGATTTGCGCAAGATATTTGCGCGTCCCATAAAGTTGAATGCATTTACTGTTATAGTTGGTAATACCACAGTTGGTGGCACAGGGAAAACGCCAATGATCAAGTTTATAGCTAGCTATTTAGCTGTGCAAAATATTAGCTTTGTAATTATCTGTAAAGCCATTAACACTTCTAACACTTTAAAAGAAGCATTTTTTGCTGATGAGCAATTTTTGAATCCTGATATTTGCGGCGATGAAGCTGTTGAGCTTAGTAAGGTTGGAAAAGTTATTGTTACGCCAAATATTCACGCAGCTCAAAAGCTACTTGTCTGCAGTTCATTAAACCCTAAAATTATATTAATTGATGATGGTTTGCAAAATCCTAATATAATTAAAGACTTTTCTATTTTAATGATTGACCAGCAAAGGTTACTTGGCAATGGTTTTATACTTCCAGCCGGCCCCTTAAGAGAAAGCTTTGCTTCAAGCTTAAGCAAGTCAAGCGCTATAGTGCTTTTAGGTGTAAGTGAAGGTTTTGAGCTTCCCAATTTCTTACTTAAAGAGAGCGTGCAAGTGCCGATATTTAAGGCGCATTTTAAATGCAATAATCTATCTGATACAGACAAAATTCTAAAATATCATGCCTTTTGCGCTATTGGAAATCCTGATAAATTCTTTAATTATTTAGAAAAGAATAACTTAAATATAACTGATAAAATTTCTTTTCCTGATCATCATAGCTATTCATTGCATGAAATACTTAACTTATATGAAAAGGCAAATAGTGCCGGGGCGCAATTAATCACTACAGAGAAAGATGCCGTAAAATTAAAAAATTATATTAATAAATTTAATATAAGAATCGTTAAAGTATCAGTTCAGCTTGATGATCAAGATGCTTTCTTAAAATTACTTGAAAATAAAATCGCTGAAAATATATAATGAAAAAAAACCAATTTTTTAAAAATTTAAAATACCGAGCTGAATATATAATATATTTGGCTTTTGAAAAATTAATGTTATTCATTGGTTTTTCTAATGCAAATAAATTTTGCTCATTAATAGCGAGGAATATCGGGCCCTTCTTGAAAGTGCATATGATTGCGAAAAAAAATATGCAGCTAGCACTTAAAGAAAATTATAATGATCAATTGCTTGTTGATTTGTGGGATCATTACGGAAAATATATAGCAGAATTTGTTTATCAAAATCATTTACCGAAAGCATTTTATGACAAAAATATTGAAATCCAAGGCCTTGAAAATATCGAAAGTTTAAATAAGCAAAATCAGCCTTTCTTTATGAGCCTTGCGCATATTGGCAATTGGGACATGGCTATTAAAAAAGCTTCGCTATTATCTAAAAAAATAGCGATTGTTTATAGAAAGGCTAATAATCCTTATATCAATGAGCTAATATTAAGTAAAAGAAATATTGATAATATATTATTGATACCAAAAGGGCATGAAGGCGCAAGATTACTTGTGAAAGCTATTAAAGAAAAATATTCTATAATGATGCTTATTGATCAAAAAATGAATGAAGGTATTGAAGTTCCTTTTTTTGGCAGGCCAGCGATGAGCGCAAATGCTATTGCTAAATTTGCTTTGCGTTATAATTATCCAATCATTCCACTAAGAACCTCAAGGAGCAATGATGGCAAATGTATTATCAAGCTTTATCCACAGGTCGATTACCAAAAATCTAATGATGAAACTAAAGATGAGTATAATATTATGCTTAAACTTAATCAAATTATCGAATCTTGGATAAAAGAGCTACCAGCGCAATGGTTCTGGTTTCATAATCGCTGGGGAAAATAAATATAGTGCTTTATTAAGTTTCGCACTCATTCATTTGAAAATCAGTTTAATATACTATTAAATACTAAATACTAAATAGACTTTATAAAAATATTCGATTTTTATATGTAATAATGTTAGTATTAGTTATTATTTATTAATTAATTATTGCCAAATACAGTTTTTTAGTATATTCTGTTGTATTAATTAAAAAATATTAACCTCATGGGAAATAATAAAAAAAGTAAAAACATTAATAAAAATAAAAATATTAAGCAAACTAAGCAAAAATCAAATGATATAACATTAGTAGTTAGTCCTTTTTTAAATATCATTAAACAAGAGAATAAGAGCGATTACTTGAATAGTTATAAAAGAGATTTAATAGATTATGCGCTAATTAATAATGATATAGAATTTTTTAATTTAATAAAAAATGATCTTATTTTTGAAACACCGCATTATTTAAAGCCTAATATTATTAAAAATATAATTCTACAAAATAATAAAGATATTTGGAATTTCATATATAAAAATCCTAATTTTGTTGCTTTTGAAAATGATACTCCATATGAGCTTTGTATTAAAATAGCAATTAATACCAGGTCATACGTATCAGCTAACTTTCTTATTGATTTAGCTATTGAAAAAAATATTTCTTTAACTCCAAATTTGCTTACAGTACCAGTTGAAACATACACACCGCCAAAACACTCTTCTTCAAAAAAGAATGTAAATTCCAAGCAAAGCGATGATATACTTGTTAATAATTTACAAATTTTAAAAAGATTAGTTAATGATGCCAAGCTTGATATAGAAGAAGTAAGTAAAGCAGATGTTTTTTCTATTTTTGCTTACCAAGCCCTTACTGGATTCCCTTTAAATGAGTTAGAAAATTTAGGTTTTAAAAAGCCTTTAGACTGGGATGAACATCGAGAATTAAAAAAAGATATCTTAAAGAAAATACATGGTAAGAATTTAGCTTATACTTTAGAAGAAAGAATTAAACAATGTTTGCTAGATGATGCTAAACTTGATTGTTATAATTTTTTAGCCTTATCTTGTAAAATACTTTACTACAAAAATTTTAATATTAATGAGGATATTAATGCTGACAGTAAGATTATGCCTATCAGTAATGATCTTCAAGCTGAAATTAATAACGCTTATGCATTATGTATAAAATTACTTAATAACATTAAAAAGGGAGTGACAGTTTCAAAAAATTCATCCCAACCTAATATAATAGATGCGCTAAATGATTCGCTTCCAGCACTTCTTGCAAAAATTCAAATATTTTTTGCAATATTTAAAACCAATGCATCTTCCCAGGTTTATAAATTATTAGTTGAAATTTTTAATACAAATATTGATGTAAGATCTATAGCGTCTTTGATAAATCTATATAGTGAAAATTATAAATATCATACACTTAAATTGAATACTAAAGATGCACTTGATCTAGCTATTAAACCATATCAATTAATTTCTGAGCATCATGAAAAGCTTGAAAAATGTTATAATGATCTTCACCTACTAAGTGAGCCTATTAGATTTAATTATTCTCAAGCGCTTTATATTGCAGATTTTGCCCAGTGTATTTTATATAATGAAGCTATAAAAGCTGATGATAGAGAAACCTCTCAAGCACCAAGTGAATCCAATCTTAGACCACTACGTGAATTTAAAATTTATTCAATTGGAGAGAAATTAGATAAAGATCAACTATCATTGCTTGATTTTCTAAAATTTTATTATAGGCACGGACAGTTTGATTATGTAAAATATTCTAATTCTGCGTTAATTAATTTAACTCAAGGTAAATTACAAAATCCACTCCAAGATTACATCGAATTTGGTCATGAGATTACATCATATTTAATGTCTAATTCACCTGAAAACACAGAAAAAATTGTTAAGATTTTACAAAATAATAAATTTTTAAATGATGTTGATGATGAAATATTTCAATATTTGCTATTCATTTTTTACGCTAAACAGAATGATTATGTAAATGTCACAAAGACTTTTTATAAGTTTGTATTAAATCTTGAAATTTATCCAGATCATTTACTTAAAGAAAATGCTATATGGGCTATATTGCTTGGTCTTATGGCTGATATTTATGTACTGATCCCAGAGAATATTGACCAAGGAATATATAATGTTCCTAAATCGCTATATAATTTTATGCAATCGGTGAAAGACCTTACATTATCTAAAAAAGTTTTTACTGCACTTGAAAGGGTTTTTAATAATAATGAGCCAGACTGGAAAAATTATCAACCTAATATAGAAATTATCAAACCGATTATTAAACAAGCGCCTTTGATTTCTGAAGAAAATTCTGCAAAAGCTGAGAAAGCTGAAATTATTGCTGAGAAATCTATAACTGAAATTATTGCTATTTATGAAGATGATTCAAATAAATTAAGCGAAAAAGAAAAACATACTTACTTTCAGGCTCTCAAAACTAGGCTTATTGATAAAGCTTTCGATATCAAAACTGATAATAATAATAAAATAGTTCATACTGAATATTGGAAGATTGGCGATAAGCTATATGATTCAAATTATAGCAACGAAGTTGTAAAATTAGATAAATTTTTCAACTTTAGACACCATACTGATGATGTATATGCAACCATTTCTCCAAGTGTTATTAATAAACTTGATAAAAAACAGATTGAAGTTTTTGAGCAGGCATTAATTAATAAAGTTAAGTTCATCAAAAATAATAAGCATCAGCTTTATGAATTATGGATTGGCGGCGATACCAGATTAGTTGCTGATAAGGTTTATATTAATCAGGATGGTAGCAAATTAATTGTTTTTGAAAAAATTCATGGACACCAAGGCGTTAAAGATCAAATCACTAAGTTAAGTAGCACTATTCAAACTATTGACGTTGCTGAGGAAACTAAAAATTACCTTAATCAAAAATTTGAAAATCAAAATTGTAATAATTCAGAAATTGCTCCTGCATTTACTGAACCGGATATTGATATTGCAGGTAAGGATGAAGAGCTAGGTGACTTATAGATCTTGCTTTTAAGCAAATAAAAGGGGTGATATATTGCGTATTATTGACTATATTGACTACGATAACTTTTTTAGTCCCTAGTAGGCGAGCGAAGCAGCTCTGCTCGCCTTTATGGTTAATGAAATTGAAGTTTGAGCAAGGAGTGGCCATGAGCGCATGCTGTATATTATAGGTGAGAGAAGCGGCGCATCCTCGCCTCGTGACCTCAATTTTATTGACTTATTATTTAGTTAGTTAATTAGAATGAAGCCCCCCGTAGGAACGAATTGAGCGAATACTATATACATAGGTGAGAGAAGCTAGATGGCTCCTTCGGGACCATCATTATTAATAAGTATATAATACGCGTCTATTCGCGCTTTCTGGGGCTTCGGGTATAATTGCTTATTTATTGCGCAGTTAATAAATCACTATTTAGTCATTTTGTTAACAACACCATACATATATGAAATAATTTATTTTATATTTTATGGTGGGCGATAGAAGACTCGAACTTCCGACCTCTACGATGTCAACGTAGCGCTCTAACCAACTGAGCTAATCGCCCTTACGGGACTGTAATGCAATATACAGTAATTACTTTACTAAAATATACATAAAGCAAAGAGTTCTATCTAAACCCTTCTTTATCACAATATGTTAGCTTAAAGCATAAGCGTTATAATGCCCGCGAGTAATCTCAATATAATTTACTAAAGTTATATAGCAATATATTATTTAAATTTTACGTATAGTCAATAACTATTTTTATCCAGATGCAAGCTACTATAGTTAATTAAACCCGAGGTCCTTCGCACTCGCGAATAGAGCAAAGCTTGCGCACTAAGGGCGTGAGCGAAGCGGGACTAGCTCGCCTAGAAAGCTCAATTTTATTGACTAAGCTTGCATGCAGACTTAAGTATCTATAATCAATAACTTAGAGGATGAAGTTGTTGCTATAGTTAATTATATTAAAGTCCTTGGCACGCAAGAATAAGGTGAAGCCTATTGCTAACGCCCCGCGCGAAGCAGCACTTTTCTAGGAACCTCGAATAATTATTGACTATTATAGTTCAAGCGGTAAAAAAGTAACTCATATATTTATATGAAGCTTTAAACAAACTGCTTAAGTCTATCTACATAACTCAATTTAGATATAATATCTACTCTTAAGCTCTTTACTTAAATAAATTACCAAACTTTTGCTTAAACCCAACAATATGCTTATTAGTTTTATTCACTACATTCATTTTGCTTTTATTCCAAGCTGGATGATCCTGAAAATTAACATCCATTCGCAGCTGTCCGCCAGCAAAAGTAGACTTAGTTTGAAAAGTTTCATCTCCGACCATAATAGTTAAGTCATGGCTTTTTGGGTGTATATCTTTTTTCATGCTACAGCCTCAATATGTTTTTTCTTTATAGTTTTTCTAATTATCTTAGCTCTAGCTGATAAAAGCTCATCATTACTAATTTTAAGCATAAAAGCATCAAAACCACCGACTTTTTCAATAGTTCTAATTGTTTTAGCAATAATACGTAATCTATACTTTTGACCAGTTATTTCACTTTTATAACTTGCTATTCTAACGTTTGGATTAAAGCGTCTTCTAGTTTTTCTTTGTGAGTGAGAAACTTTATTGCCAAATTGAGCATTCACGCCTGTAAGTTCACATTTGCAAGACATTTTAAATAATACCCTTTTATTAAATTTGAAACATTTTTTATCATGATCGCAAATATATAATGCAATATGCAAAAAGTCAAGCAATGATTTAACTTTACTAAATGATTAGGTAGAATAATTTTTCTAATGAGAAAATCACCGCAAAAGTAAATCTTTAATAATGCAATCATATAATGGTTATAAAGTTTGGAATAAAAGCCAAAGAAACTTTCATATTACGCTTGCTTTTTTGAATAAATAGTGTATAAATAGGTTATCTAAAATGCTTCATATGCTTAATGCTTTAAGTAAAATGATACATAGTTAATTTAGTATTAGAGTTAAGTAGGAACTTATAGAAGTTTACTTCTATACTGGCTCCCAAGCCGTTAAGCTGACGCTTAAAGCTCTAATAGTTTATTTACTCTATATAGCGCACCTTCATTTGAAGGCCCCTTCGTCTAGCGGTTAGGACGCCACCCTTTCACGGTGGAAGCACGGGTTCGATTCCCGTAGGGGTCACCATATTTCAAATATTATAATTGTTATTGTTACAGGATTTTATACTAATTTATGCTTAATTTAGCATTAGAGAGGCCCTCTAAAAAACATTTAAACGAATATCATAGTTAATAGATTTGATGCCCCGCGCGCGATAGAGAGAGAAGGTTATATACTCCCTCCGTCAAAATTGATAAAATTATTTAAAATGGCTAATTTTAGATATTTCATTTCAATATGATTTTCAAATTGAAAGCTTTTTGTGATTAGTCCCTCCGTCAAAATTGATAAAATTTGGCAAAATGGCTAATTTTAGATATTTCATTTCAATATGATTTTCAAATTGAAAGCTTTTTGTAATTATTTGTCGATTTTTGGCTGATTTTGCGCATATTTTTTGCGCTTTGGGTAATAGATTTTGTTAACGAATAAACATCGTTTATTTTAGGGTATTAAAATTTAGGTATTTTGAACTAGGTTGCTGCTAGTTTTGCTAGCTTGCTGGCCCGCAAAATTTGATTTGTAATGCTCTTAAGGTTAAAGCCAATCGCTGATATTAGCGGATTTAATCGATCGCCTATCTTTCCTTTTAAATAATTTCGTCCCATCCGACCATATTGTTTTAAGTGACCTATCACAGGTTCAATCGCACTACGTCTTTTTTGCATTTTTTTATCAGATTTACTCAATTCTTTCTTAGTATATGGAGTGTAAATCTTACTCTTCTTGCTATAATTATTACCGCGGTATCCTAGGTCCAAAAACAGTTTCCCCGCTGCTTGCCCAGTTGTTTTTTCCATCTTCTTGACAGTTTGCTCTAAGGTATGACCATCGTACGGATTGCCATGAAACGATTCTACTCCTAGTATAAAATTGCCTTGCCCACTCATCGCTATTGCAACCTTATTCCCAAACTCATATGGCTTGTTTAACTTGCCCTTGCCAATACATTCCACTTCTTCAGCATGAAAACTATACAAAACTTCATTGCCTGCAAAAGACTTCAAATCTCATTGACTATAGAGAGGGTACTATTGACTCGATTAACTCCTACAGAGCGCTATTAATACTGGTTGATTATAGCCTCTTTAAATAAGGCTTAATAATTAATGTAATTACTCTTCAGTTTCCTTAAGGTTTTTATCTCCTTTAGCGCTTTTTAAAATTTCTTGAGCTTCAGAGTCACTTCTTGCGATTATAACATTAACATTTACAATAACATCAGGATGCAGCGTTATTTTTACAGGATACATACCAACATTTTTGATAGGATTATCGAGTAAAACATTTGAATAGTCAATATTCTCGCTGCTAATATGCTTAGCAAATTGATTAGCAATTAACTTGCTAGTAATCGAACCGAATAATTTTCCATCTGCAGCAGATTGAGAGATGAAAGTTAAGTTAGCATTGTCATATTTCATTTTTAATGCTTCACATTGCTTTCTATCATCTTCGTGTTTGTTAGAAAGATCAGTTAATTTTTCATCAAAAATCTTTATATTTGCTGCGGTTGCTCTGATCGCGAGTTCTCTTGGAAGCAAGAAATTACGCCCATAACCGTCTTTCACATTAACTTTATCACCAACTTTTCCAAGCTTACGTACCGCTTTAGTTAAAATTACTTGCATGTTTATATTATTATTTAGTTTATTTCTTTAATTTAAAAACAAAAGGTAGCAAAGCGATCACGCGACTATGCCTAATTGCTTTTTTTAATTGCCTTTGATGTTTAGCACAAATGTTTGTAATTCTGCTAGGTAAGATTCTACCTCCTTCAGAAGTAAATCTCATCATAAAATTTGGGTTTTTATAATCAATTTTCTCAGAATCTTTTGAGCAAATTGGGCAACCTTTTCTTTTTCTGAAAAATAATTTTGAACTATTTTTTTCAGTTTGAGTATCGTTTTCGTTAGTCATCTATTTGTAATATCTTAAGTTATACAGTGGAATATTTATGTAGTAACATCAACAACATTGGTCTTATCAATATTGTCAGTGTTCAGAATTGGAGAAGGTTCATTGCTAATTTCATTAACTTTAATGACAGAGTTTCTAATGATACTTTCACCAATTTTAATTTTACGATCCATTTCTTTTAAAAGGTCGTTATTAGCTGAAATTCCTAAGAAAATATAATGCCCTTTTCTGTTGCCATCAATTTCATATGCAAGCGTTCTAAGGCCCCAATATTCCTTTTTTAAAACCTCACCCTTATATTCTTTAATCAGATTTTCAAAATCTGCAGCAATTTTATCTACGTCAGCCGAAGCGACATCTTGACGTATAATAAAAATAGTTTCATAAAGAGCCATATTTAATCTCCTAAGTTTTATGTGTTCTTAACTTCTATTAAAAGCAATCAAATAAATTCATTTACTAAAAATTATCGCCAAATATAACAATATTAAACAATATATTCAAGCATTATCTTTAAATTTCGTAAAAAATCATAATTTATCCTCAAATTTAAATAAATTTTTAAACATAAATGCTAGTCAAAACCTGCGTTTGAAGCAAAATAAACCATAGATCGCAAAATAAAAATGTTAATTGGTGGTTGCTTATTACGATAAGTTAATATATAATTGGTAAAACATTTCGTTTAGTTAATTTAGTTAAATAAGAATTATGACTGAAACTTTATCACCTAATATTTTGCTTATCGAACCTAATATTACTTTAGCTTCTAATATTACCAGCACCATTGAGCGTTATTGGTTTAATGTTATCAGATCTGAGGATATAAATGATTCAATTAAGTTGATTGAATTTAACAAACCTCAGATTGCGATAATAAGCGCTAATTTATGTGAAGGTTTTAATAATCCAATTGGTATGATTCGAAAACTTTAGAAATTCCTCAATTGCCGATTATTTTTGTTAATAAACCAGCTAAAATATAGATACCAATAGTAATCAAAATGACAAATATTTGAAAAGTCAATTAGCTAAATATATACAGCAGCCTATCGTTAAAGAACAACTTATGCATGCTATAAAAGATTTAATTCAGCCTCAGTAAGCCCACTTTGCCTCCAAGATATATAGGTTACGAGACTATATCGATTGATTTATCTAATTACCGTATTTTTAATAAAAATATTCCAATTCAATTAGGTCCTACAGAATTTAAAATTTTGCAATTATTTATCTCTAACAAAGATCATATTTTTTCAAGAGAGCAAATTATAAATTATGTTTGGGGCCTCAATAATAATATCGCAGATCGTACTGTAGACGTGCATATCAACAGACTAAGGAGCGCTGTGAAGCTTGAGCATGATAGGCAGATTATAAAGACTGTTAGAAGCCTTGGCTATTGCCTTAATAAAATCTAAAAATTATTGAGGCTTAATGCCTAATTTTAGGCACACCTTCTTGCCAATTTCTTTGAATTCTTCGATAGCAAAAGTTTCTTTATGCTTAGTTATGTGCGATACATTATCATTTTGGTCTAAATGACCAAAGCAAAAATCTAAATTTAATTGTGATTGCTCTATATTTACATAAGCTGCAATAGGAGTCCTGCAGGATGCATCTAGATATTCAAGAAAGCTACGCTCTGCAGTGCCGGCAATGTATGAATCTTGGCAATTAATAGATTGCACGATTTTCTTCATTTCAATGTTAGATTTTAAAATTTCAATAGTTATAATGCCTTGCCCTGCCGCTGGCGTGACTTGATCGGTGCTTAAAAGGTGAACATAATCATATTTATCTAATTCCAGCCTCTTAAGGCCAGCCATAGCGAGCATGCTAGCGTCAAACGCTCCATCTAGCACCTTATCTATTCTAGTTTTGACATTGCCGCGTAGCAGCCCGATTTGAAGATCTGGGCGTATATTTTGTAGAATCATTTTACGCCTTACAGATGAGGTGCCAATTTTAGCAAATTTAGGCAAAGATGCAATGCTGGAATATTTATTTGAAATTAGAGCATCATTTGGCGAGCACCTTTCAAGCATAGCACTCAGCTCAAGCTCATCATGCAAAATACCAGGCACGTCTTTAAGCGAGTGTACCGCGATGTCAATTTCTTTTGACAGGAGCTTCTCTTCAATTTCTTTCAAGAATAATGCTTTACCACCAATATCATAGAGATGTTGATTAGTTATTTTATCGCCAGTCGTAACAATACCAATAATCTCAATTTCAAGAGATGGATAATTAAGAAGCAGCTTATCTTTAACTTCATGTGCTTGAACAAGTGCAAGAGCGCTATTTCTAGTGCCGAGTCTAATCTTCATAATTTATATAAATTCAATGGGTGAGTTAAAAATTATTTGATTATTCTTAAACTTAACCTTTTGCCCAAGCATAAGAGGTTTATTAAGCTGGCCATGACCAATGTCATTAACTTTTATACATGCTGCGTGGCTCAAATATTCTTTAATGAAACTATTTATTGAACATTCCAACAAATCATCACTATTTGTGAAATCACCAAATATAACACCTTTTATGTCTTTAAATAAGCCGGCATTATATATTTGCAGTAATGCTCGATGAATGTAATAACCCTTTTCTCCAACATCTTCTAAGAATAAAAATTTATCTTTAAGGTTTATTTTAATTTTCGAACCAATATTAAAACAAAAAACGCTTAAATTGCCCCCGACAATCTCGGCCTCTGCATTTAAGCCTTTAGCGCAAGTATTTAAAGGTTCAAAATCAATTTTAATTGCTTCGCTTTTTTTAAGGCAGTTGAAGTTTTCATCAATAAATTGCTGATTTAGGTATAAATTATGTAGATTATGCATATGCACGCTCGCAGTAGCATAATTAAAGTTTAAGAGCATATGCACTGT
Source organism: uncultured Alphaproteobacteria bacterium (assembly GCA_963762045.1). Taxonomy (GTDB): domain Bacteria; phylum Pseudomonadota; class Alphaproteobacteria; order Rickettsiales; family Rickettsiaceae; genus CAVXJA01. The sequence goes on from CAVXJA010000005.1 coordinate 22,340, forward strand.
AGTGATGTCGCTAAAACCCAGGAGTAGTTTTTGGCCATTAATATTAACATTCTCGGGGTCATATATATCATTGATTACCTCAGCGGATCCATATCCACCTCTAAGAGCAAAAATAATTCTAACATCTTTATCAGCTAAAGCTGCTTTTAAATTTGATACGCGACTTTTTAAATTTGAAGATAAATAGGGCAAGTCTGCTCCTTTTAGGATGTCATCATATCCATAAATTTTAACAGCATTAATAGAATGAATATCAAAAAGATTTTCAGTATATTGAATGTAATCGTCTAAAGTTTGCCTTAATTGCATTTTATCGGATTCGCTTATAGCAGAAGTTAAGCCAGAAGCCGGAGCAATTATTGCGATTTTATCTTTACTTGAATCAAATTTTATAGCCACAATTTTATAGTCACGTTAATCAATTTTATATAAGTCAAATATATATAGTCAATAACTATTAGAGGTCCCGAGTATGCCCGCTAGCTTCGCGCGCTTAAGTTATATATAATATTCGCTTTATGCACGCGTGCGGGGGACTTATGTCTAATTGACTATAGTAAATTTTATTATATAAGTTTTACTATCAATTGCTATAAAAATATAATTTATAATTTTAAAGAGTATTATGACTTTTGTATAATGACCCACCATTAATGAGCCTATTATCTACCTGAAAAATAAAAAAGGTGAAATGATATTCATCACCTCACCTTCTTTAAGTGCCCTTGAATTTATTGTGCCAAGGGCGTAAAACACATGAAAAATCTATATAAGAAATCTTTTATATCAGACAGAGATTAGATATCAAATCTAACACCTAAGCCTAAATTATGACCTTTGAAAGATAATTTATCAGCTTTGTATTTAGCTGTTGTATCTGTAAGACCTTTAGTTTTGCCTAAATCTTTCCATGCATAGAAAAATTCACCATGAATACCAGGAGCCATTTCAGCCGAAACACCAGCAATTAACTCATAAGCGAAGTTAGTTTTCTTCTTAAGTTTATAAGAACGAGTTATAGCAGGCAAAGCTTTACTGTTAGCTTTATCATAAGACTCGTACTTTACATCAACTTTAGCTGAAGCTTGGGACACACCAAGACCAGCACCAACAAATAATTTAACCATACCAAGGTCAGCAACGTCAGCATAAGCTTTAGCTAATAAAGCATTAACTTTTGCTTTAGCTTTTACTGAATCAGTAACTTTAAATAGTGTAGTATCTTCAGTAACCTGATTATTTTTCTTTAATTCTGGATTAAAATAATGGCTGAAAGCAACACCAACTCTAACATTATCCATGTAATTATAACCAGCTTCTAATTCACCTGCGAAATTAGTTTTAGATTTTAATTTATAACTATCTGCAGAACCCGGAATAACTTTATTATCCTTATCAAGACCATAGTCTTTATATGATGTTTTGTTTAGCTTATTAGCACTAACTGCTACTTTACCGTAGAAAGTGTCAGCTGCACCAGCAAAAGCTGTGCTTGAAGCGCAAATTGCTGCAGAAGCTGCAGTTGCAAGTAAAATATTTTTTAAATTTTTCATAGTTTTTCTCCTATTTTTTTATTGTTAATTAATTTATTAAAATTAGAAATCAAATCTAATACCAAGACCAGCCGTATGGCCCTTAACTGATATTTTATTGATTTTACCTAAGTCACCTGAGTAATCTTTAGTTTTACCTAAATCTTCCCATGCGTAGAAAACTTCACCATATACATTTGGTGCCATTTCAACAGCTAAACCAGTTGTTAATTTATAAGCAAAGTTATTAGACTTCTTTAATTTAATTGATGGTGAAGTATTAGTAACTTTATTGCCATTTGCCTTATCAGTTTCAGATGCACTAAAGTTAACTTTAGCAGAAACTTGAGACATACCAGCACCAGCACCAACGAAAATTTTCGCCATGCTTAAATCAGCAACATCTACATATCCATTAAGCATTAAAGAATGAGCATTAATTTTTGACTTAATTGTATTATCAACTTTTTGAGTAGCATTATTGTCAATTTCTTGAGTTTTCTTTAAGCTAGGATTAAAATATTTAGAATAAGCAAGGCCAATTCTAACATTTTCCATAAAGTAGTAACCAACTTCAACGTCGCCAGCAAAGCTAGTATCTGATTTTAATTTATACTTAAAATTAGCACCTTCAGCTTTTTTTGCTGTCACAGCTTTTGGATCTTTACCCGCTGTTACAGACAAAGTGTTTTTTGCTAAACGTGTTCCTTTAACCGCAACTTTGCCATAGAAAGTATCTTGCGCTGCAGCAAAGGCCATGCTTGAGCTGCAAAGAGCCACAGTAGCTGCTGTTGCTAATATAATATTTTTAATTTTTTTCATTTTTAAATACCTTATTTAATATAAAATGTAAACTCAAAATTCTAAATTTTTCTTAAAGTTCGTTAAACTTTAATTAAAAAAGTTTAAATCATTTAATAAGTTTATGCACACTTTATAGCAGATTTAATTGAAAAAAGCAACTGTTCAATTTAATCTAAGCGTAATTAAGTTATTGATGAAATAAATCTGTTGCATAAAAGCTACAGTTACTTGAGATTAGATTTCATACGTACTGCTTCAATAATTTCTTCAGCGGAATTACTAAGATAAAAATGCTGCATATATTTAAAGTCCTTATCCATAAGATAAACAAAGGAAGAATGGTCGATCATATAATCCTTGGTACCTGGCTTATCTCCAGCGCTTACAGCATAGTAAACTTTAAACTTATCGGCAACTTTTTTGATTTCGCTGTCGCTCCCAGTAAGCCCAATAAAGGATTCATGAAAGTGTCTTAAATACTCGCCAAGTATTTTTTGTTTATCGCGATTTGGGTCTACAGTTATAAAAACGGGCACAATATCAATGTGGTATTTTTGCATAACATCCATAACTTTACTTAACTTTTGAAGTGAGGTTGGACAAATGTCGGGGCAATAGGTAAATCCAAAATAAATTAAGCTGAGTTTGCCTTTTAATTGATCGCTTGAAAAAATATTACCATTATGATCAAGCAATTCAAAATCACCACCAATATCCACAAGCTTATCACCACCGCCTTTGCCTGCAAGTGGTTTATTTGGTAATTCATAGGTAAGCAAGATAAAAGCTGCAATAGCTCCAATTATAATACTTAAAATGATAATTATCTTAGATGGGTTAAATTCTTTATTTTCCATATTACCTAGTTTTTATATTATTTTTAGTTATTATTTTAGCGGCTTCAAGTGCGCCATAAGTAAATATTGCCGAAGCTCCTGCTCTTTTAAATGCAGTTAAAGACTCTATAAGGGCTTGTTCATAGTTAATTGCATTATGGCTAGCTGCGTATTTTAGCATTGCATATTCTCCGCTCACCTGATAGGCGAATATATTTACATTAAAATTTTGCTTAGCATTAGTTATGATGTCAAGGTAAGGCATTCCTGGCTTAATCATGATCATATCAGCGCCTTCAGCTATATCTTGCTCAATTTCCCGCATTGCCTCATTACCATTTCTATAATCAATTTGATATGTCGCTTTTGATATATACTGATCCTTATTACTTTTTACAGCATCTCTAAATGGCCCATAAAAGCATGAATTATATTTTGCAGAATATGCAAGTATATTAACATGACTAAACTCATGAGTGTCAAGCAACTGCCTTATTGCATTAATTCTGCCGTCCATCATATCAGAAGGCGCGACAATATCGGCCCCAGCCTTGGCAAGCACTAAGGCTTGATTTGCTAAAGCTTCTATGGTGCTGTCATTATCGACATCATCATCTTTAATAATTCCGTCATGTCCGCTTAAAGTATATGGATCAAGCGCAACGTCAGCGCATATACCAATATCTTTATTATTAAGTTTAATGCTCCTAATCGCTTTACAAATTAAATTTTCTTGATTATATGCCTCATCAGCAGAATCGCTTTTAAGCGATTTATCAATCACGGGAAATAGCGCCACCATTTTAATGCCAAATAGGTGAGCTTCCTCTATTATTATCAAAGCCCTGTCGATGGAATATCTAAATATGCCAGGTAATGTTGCAATCTCTTCTTGAACATTTTCACCTTCAGTTATAAAGATTGGCAAGACTAAGTCAGCTACACGCAATGAATTTTCAGCGGTTAATTCACGAAGCCATGAATATTTTCTGTTACGTCTTAATCTTACTTGAGGATACATGTCTATGTCCTATCACTTATTAGTTTTATAATTTTTTGCATATTCTATAAATTCTTTAAATAAATTATGATCAAGCTCCGAGTTTAAATGCTCTGGATGCCATTCAACCCCAACCATAAAAGGATATGAAGCATCCTCAATTCCCTCAATAATACCGTCATCAGCACTAGCGCTAACTATCAAATTAGGACCAAGCTTTTTTATCGCCTGATGATGGGTAGAGTTAACCATAACCCTTTCTGTTTTAGCAATTTTACCTAATTCTGAATTTTGATCAATGATTATTTCATGAGTTGCAATATGTGAGGGTACTTTTTGGGCATGTTCTATATCAGTTTTATATTCGTCTGGCAAATGCTGATATAATGTTCCGCCATAAAAAACATTCATGATCTGCATACCGTTGCATATCCCAAATACCGGTATTTTTTTGGCTTTAGCTTTAGCAATTAGCTTAAGCTCGAAGCTGGCGCGGGGGTCATTAATATTAACATATTTACTATTGATCTTTTCGCCATATAACTCAGGGTTAATGTCGTCATCGCCACCAGGGATAAGCAGCCCGTCAATTAAATCAATCAAAGAGTCAATGTCTTCATTATAAGGCAACAAAATAGGGATTGCTCCTTTTTCTTCAAGTATACGGCTGTAGCATTTTCTTAGCGCATACCAAGGCTTTGGGCTATAGGATAATTTTGCGCCATTAACAGCATTATCAAGAGTGATTCCTATAATAGGTTTATTTAATGTCATAGTTATATTTCTACATTTAATTAACTATAGTTGGAATCTTGGCATCAGGGGCTCTTATATATAAAGGCTCTAATTTATATTCATCCTCTTGCTTATTTTGTATTATTTCCTCTGCCAAATGACACATTGATATAGCCTTAACTACAGGAAACCTTGGTAATAAAGTTATAAGAGGTAGATATTTAAGCCTATCCCGATATTCTACAATTCCACTGCCCGCGATTATATCATACTTATCTGCAAAAGAAATTCTTTTTATACCTTCAAAAAGACTAATTAACTCAGGAGTATCCCCCTTGCCATTCTTATCAAAATTTTGGCAATAAAGTTGCTCCCTATATGCGTTTACAATAACCATTATTTTATCAAATTGATGCACCTGGCTTTTTGCTCTATAAAAATTTAAATCAAATTGACTGATGCCTAAACCCTTAATATTATTGCGCAAACTACCCACGCTATGAACAATGGCTTTAGCTGTTGATAGCGCTATTCTAATGCCTGTGAAGCTTCCAGGGCCTTTATTCGTTGCAACGTGAGTTAGGTCTGAATAACTTAGATCAGAAAGCACAAGCGCCCTTTCAATCATTGGGATTATTAATTCAGCCTGCTTATTTGAAGCGCTAGAACTTTCGTAATATAATATTTCCTTATTTTTTGAAATTGCTACTGAGCAAAAATTGGCCGATATGTCGAACGCTAAAATAATATTCATTTGATATTCTAAAGATATAGTAAAAATAAATTTTCATTAAGCGTAATATAATAACAAAATAATTATAAAATAACAGCTAAATTTAAGATTACATTTTATGTACTCTCTTTTTAAGCGCTATAGCTTAACATTAAATTATAATCCTAAATTTTTGGCCCTAAATTTTTGGCTTTGTCATAGACTTTTTTAATAGGAGCAAAGGCTTTGGAGTCTGAAACTTTACCTGAAACTTTATTTACTTGTCTAATTAATTTCCCTTGCATTTTCGCAGCAATATTTTTAGCGGACTTAGAAATACTTTTAGCGCTAATCTTATCCTTTTTCGGCGTTATGTCGCTTGTTTTAAGCGGAACTTTCGCACTCTCACTAGCTCCTAGCGTAGCATCTTTAGTCGCTGAAGCTAGCGGCTGTTGCGTATTTTGCGGTTGAGCTTCTATAGCTTTTAGTTGCCATGAAGCTTTTGAAGGTAAAGCTGGTGGAGTTTTATTACTAGTACTAGGAATGTTTGGCAATGGTTTCCGAACTTGAGCGTCAATCTGCTCTTTTGTGAATTTATTATTAGACTGAGACGCTTGAGGTGAAGTTTTTAATGAAGCGCCTTGTTCCGGTGGTAAAGACTCATTTTGTGTAGTAGTGTGAGGGTTCTGAGTTACCGGTTCTGAGCCTCTATTAATAGCAGTAGGAGCCTCAGGCGAAGTTTTTGGCTCTACAGGCAAGGGCTTATTTGGCGCAGTGTGCGGCTGAGATAAAGCTTGTGGACTCAGAGGCAAAGGCTCATTGGACGGATTAATGGAAGTTGGTTGCGGTTGCGATTCATTAAGAGGAATCTTTGCGTCATTAAGCTTTGAATCTGCAGTTGGTTCAAGGGACGCTGAGTCTGACAATATTGGCTCCTGATCATTTTGACGAGGGGGCAATGTTTCATCTTTATTTATATTATTTGGATTTGAAAAAAAGCCCTCCTCGCCAAAAGGGTCGTCTCTATTAATATCTAGCTCAGGCATATTATATTTTTCAAAAGATTTACCAAATTCGCCGCCACTATTTTCAAAAGAATTATCAATATCAGATAGCTCTTGCTGATTAGGAGTAGGAGCTGGGCGCTTAGGAACTACAAGTTTTTTTTGCGGTAATTCTGGCGCGGGCCTAGTTGGTTGTACGATAGGAGTTGGGGAGTCAGGCGCTTGGTATTGCGGTGCTAGTCTCGTTGGTGCTCCATTAGAATTTTCGAGAGTAGGAGCTTGGCGATTAGGAACTTCAAGGTTTTTTTGCGGTAATTCTGGCGCGGGCCTCGTGGGTGGCTGAACTTGGTTTGCTGTCAGGGGCAAAGGTTTGTTTGAAGGAGGAGATGGTGCCGGCCCCTTAGGTTTAGCATCTTTAACCAGATTTGCATTTGCTTGATTGAAATAATTTTTTATAGTTTCGTTAGTATCTCTGCCCAGAGCTACATCCTTCATCATCTCATAAACGCCGTTTTGAGCAAAAACTTTGTTATAAGGCTTGGCAAATTCGCTATAAGTGCTATTTTGTTTTAATCCCTCATCTCTTAGGGACTCAATCACATCAGGCAATCTCTTCGTTCCCTCAGGGCTAAGGTCCATGTCGCGTATTATGCTTTTAGAATTATCAATAACTTCTTTGATTGAATTTGCATCCTGCGGAATATCCTTAAAAGCATTCATAAAGCGATCTATATTGTCAAGGTTAAGTAAATTTTTATACTGTTTTTTTGACATATTTATTTAAATTTTATCTAACGTTATTAACGATTACGTCCTAAGTTTCCTATGAATTTTGTTACTGATTTTACTGGAGCAGAAATTTTATTAGCTAATCTATTCATTAATCTCTCTTTTCTTTGCGCAACTTTTGGCGGCAGTTCAGGTGCTTGATTTGCTTTAAGACTATCTCGCTTTACAAATTGTTGCTGAGTTTCAAGCCATTTATCTAATGTTTCCATATCAAGTTCTCTAGCCGCATCTATTGCTAAGCTAGAAATTGTTCTATTTTTTAATATTTTATTAATTGGTTCTGAGTTTGGATTATTGTCCTTATCCCACTTACTAACAACTGTGCCAACTATTCCTGGAAATGCCTTTTTAAAATTAGGATCAAGGTCCATCTCTTTTATCATTTTATTAGCATTTAAAACCGCAGTCGTAATAGAGTTTTTATCATCCATCTTAACATCTTTGAAAATCTCAATAAATTTCAGCACCTGATCTAAATCAAGATCATTTTTATATTTCTTCTTTGGCATTGTTTATTACCTAATTAACTATTATCTACCACCTTTGTCATTACTTTGATCTTTATTTCGCTTAAATGACAATGCAGTTTTCACTTTAGAATAGGAGCTGGATAATTTACTTTGAGCCTTAGCCATAAGGCCTACTTTCATCTCTTTTTTAGCTAGCTTCAATTGTTCCGGAGACATATCCTTACCTTTTTTTAAAGCCTTATACATATCAACTCTTTTAGTTGCGCTTGCTAATACGTGACTATAGTTCTCTAAAATATCTTTATCCTCAGGTGATAATTCAGCAGTAGCATATTGGTCTTTTAAATGACTGAGAGACTGACCATAATCTTCTACACCCTGATCCTTATCCTTGCCATTGCGGCGGTCGAATTCCCTTTTGGCGTCATGAGAGGTAGTTTTTAAAGTATCATGTTTTTTAATAATTGCTGCTCTAAATTTACGGTAATCATCAGGCTTTGCGCTATTTCCCTTTGAAGGAGCGCTTTCTGTGCTCGCTTGCTTTATAGTGGCTCCAGCTCTATTTTCTTCTTTAGATGGTGTTTCTTTTGTGGGTGCAGAAGGCTTAGCTTGCAGTTCATCGAGCTTGGTAGCTCTTTCTTTAGGGGGAAGCGCGGGAGGTTTGCGATCATTTAAATTAGGTTTAGTAGCTCTATTTATAGCGGGAGCTGGTGCTAGCTTTGAATATTCTTCTTCGTAATTTTTCTTCAAATATTTATGTATCTCAGAATCGTCTTTTCCCGAAGAAATTTGTAAACCAATAGCATATGCATAATGACTATCACCAGATTTTAACATCGTTTTTTGTAGCGCATTAGTTAATTTGTCTTGTTTTTTTGGAGAGTAACCAGCCCAATCAGTTTTTAATTCTCCGACGGCCATACCTAATTTATTTAAATTATCAGCTTTTTTAAGAGGCTCAATAAATTTTTCTACAGCTTTCACTAGATCTTCATCATTATATTTGTTAGGTGTATCATCATTTTTAGACATAATCTTTTCCTTTATATTTTCATGTTAATATTACTTCAAGCTTAATATAAAATTAATAATTCGTTAACTTTAAGCTGCTGAATCTTCAATATTATTTTTATCTATGAGTTAAATTAACAACAATTTTAGTGATTATGAATATTATCAATTAAATAACTTGTGAAAAAAAGGCAAAGCGGAACTTTGATTAAAGCTATACCAATTAAAATTGCTATATAAGAAAAATTTTGAGGACTATTAATTAATAATCCTGAAAATATAATACAGGGTATGATAATTGGAAAAATTAAAATATGTAGAAATTTGCTTTGCTCTTTAAAATAACATTCTGCTGAAGAGATAAGGGTTATGGCCGATATTGTGATTAAAATTAAAGCAATAGCTATAATGAATATTACTCTAATTTGTGTTAATGTGTAATTATAGATGATGCTAGCAATAACAATATTTAATATTAAAGCAATTAATGCCATTGCGCTTATAGTTAAATATCTTGCTAAAACAATATTCATCGCACTATACATGGTGAGTAACAGCTCTAAACTGCCATCAGCAAAATCGATTTTAAAAATATTATGCCCTATATTTATTATGCTTAGAGGCACTAAAAGTATAATAAAATATAGTGAAAAATCATCGATTTCTTCAGCGCTAGCAATTAAGCTTAGGGAAATTATTCCAAATGCGTAAAAAAATATCAAAAATTTGAGAGTTCCACTAAAAGCAAATTGGGCTTTAAAGTCGATTTTGAGCAATCTATAAAAATCATTCATACTTATACGTAAATTAAAATTAACATTAAAACTCAATTATTCCAGCCGACTTTATGCGGGCAACAGGGGCATGCGATGAAATAAGGATGATTCCTCCTGAATCAGCTTTAGAAATAATAAGTTTATCAAGAAGGATCTTATTTGCTTCATCTAAATTATTTTCAGCTTCGTCAAGTAGCCATATTTTTTGCGAACCAAGCATGAGTCTGGCTAGCGCTACCTTTTTTTTAGTTCCAGCAGATAAATTATACAGATTTTGATCCATTATATCACTTAGGTCCCAAAAATTTAGCGCTGCTAATATCGCCCCAGTAGCATCTCTATGCTCTGCCCAATATTTTATATTATCATATACGCTTAAATTATCTTTTAAGGCTAAGTCATGACCTAAGTAATTTGCGTAAGGTTTTGCGATATCTTTAATGAATATTGCATTCCTTCCAAATGTAACATAACCATTCGTTGGTTTTTGCAAACCAGCCATAATGCGTAAAAAAGATGTTTTACCAGACCCATTTGGTCCTTTAAGATATGTTATTGATTTTGGTAAAAAAGTTACCGAAATGTCAGAAAAAACATCATTTTCGTTAACTTTTAATTTAATATTGTTAGCACTTAACATATTTTGGATGAATTTATTAAAAAAATATTATAAAATAATAGTTGTTCTTTGATGCTATAAATTATATTTATAAGAATATCAATTAATTGTAAAAAAATCTGACCTTAAATAATTTATAGGTTAGTTAAAACTATATATATAGGTAAAATATGCTGCAAGATGAAAATAAATATTTAGTTAAAAAAAAGATTGATGGGCAAGATTATCACTATATTGATATAACAAAAGCCGCTAAAGATGCAAATGTTGATCTAAGTAAGCTTCCTTACTCTTTAAAGATTTTATTTGAAAATGTTACAAGGGCCACTGCCGATGTTAAAATATTGAAGGCATTTGGAAGCTGGATTAAAGACAGGAAATCAACGCAAGAAATTCCTTACTATCCTGCTAGAGTCTTAATGCAGGATTTCACAGGGGTGCCAGCGATTGTAGATTTGGCTTCAATGCGTGATGCTATGAAGAGTCTTGGCGGTGATCCTGCTAAAATCAATCCACTAATTCCCGTGGATTTAGTTATAGATCACTCAGTTTCTGTGGATAAATTTGGAACTAAAGATGCTTTTAGTAAAAATGTTAATATTGAAATGGAGCGTAATCGCGAGAGGTATGAGTTTTTAAAATGGGGCCAAAAAAGCTTTGATAATTTTAAAGTTGTGCCGCCTGGAACTGGCATATGTCATCAAGTTAATCTTGAATATTTAGCTAAAAGTGTTTGGCAGAGAAAATATGACTTTGGCACACTAATATATCCAGATACATTAGTTGGAACAGATAGCCATACCACCATGATCAATGCTTTAGCTGTGCTTGGCTGGGGAGTTGGAGGTATTGAAGCTGAAGCGGCTATGCTTGGCCAATCTATTCCAATGATCATTCCAGAAGTTGTTGGTTTTAAGTTAACTGGAAAATTACAGCAAAATATCACTGCAACTGATCTTGTACTTAACATCACTCAGCAACTTAGAAAGCATGGAGTTGTAGGCAAATTTGTTGAATTTTTTGGCAGCGGACTTGATGAATTATCATTAGCCGACAGAGCCACAATTGCTAATATGGCCCCAGAATATGGTGCTACATGTGGTTATTTCCCTGCAGATAGTGAGACTATAAGATATCTTAAATTCACCGGCAGATCAGCGCATGAATGCTCAATAGTGGAAGAATATAGTAAGCTTCAAGGTTTATGGAGAGATAACACAGTTGCCTCTTACACTGATATATTAGAAATCGATATAAGTAAAATTGAGCCATCCCTTGCTGGTCCAAAGAGACCGCAAGATAAGGTGCTGCTTAGCCAAATGAAATCTAACTTCAATGATAATTTAAAGACGCTCAGCCTTAAGGGTGAAGCAAAACCAGAGAAAGCTAAGGTTAATGGTAAAGATTTTTCTATTGCATCTGGCGATGTTGTTATTGCAGCTATAACCAGCTGTACTAATACATCAAACCCATCGGTAATGATAGCCGCGGGTTTAGTTGCTAAAAAAGCTTATGAACTTGGTTTAAGTGTTAAGCCTTGGGTGAAAACATCTTTAGCCCCAGGTTCGCAGGTTGTTACTGAATATTTAAAAAAGAGTGGTTTAAATAAGTATCTCGATGAAATGGGATTTAATTTAGTTGGATATGGCTGCACAACATGTATAGGTAATTCAGGTCCACTTGATGAAAATATTGATAAAACTATTATTGATAATAAATTAGTTGTAGCATCTGTTTTATCAGGAAATAGAAACTTTGAAGGTAGGGTCCACCCTGCTGTTAGAGCAAATTATCTTGCTTCGCCTCCATTAGTCGTAGCTTATGCATTAGCTGGAACAGTTGATATAAATATTGATAAAGAACCTATTGCCAAATCGAAAGATGGTAAAGATGTATATTTTAAAGATATATGGCCATCAAGAGATGAAGTGATAAAATGTATGAACGAAAATGTTACTTCAAGTATGTTTATTGAAAAATATAAGGATGTATTTAAAGGAGATGAGCATTGGCAAGCTATTGAAGTGCAGCATTCCAATACTTATTCATGGCAGTCAAAAAGCACTTACATAAATAATCCGCCATATTTTGTAAAGATCAAAGATAGTAAAGAAGAAGTTAGACCCATAAATAATGCAAAAATCTTAGCTTTATTTGGTGATTCTATTACGACTGACCATATATCACCAGCTGGCGTTATCTCTAAAGAAGGGCCTACTGCTAAATATTTAACCGATAATGGCATTACCCATATTGACTTTAATTCATATGGATCTCGCCGAGGTAATCATGAAGTTATGATGCGCGGCACATTTGCAAATATCAGAATCAAAAACTTACTTTGCCCTGGGACTGAAGGCGGTGTTACTATGAACTTTTTATCTGGCAAGCAAATGAGTATCTATGATGCTGCAATGGATTATATTAAAAATGATATACCTCTAATTGTGATGGCAGGCGCAGAATATGGTACTGGGTCATCAAGAGACTGGGCGGCTAAAGGTACTAATTTGCTTGGCATTAAGGCAGTTGTAGCAGAGAGTTTTGAAAGAATACATCGCTCGAATTTAGTTGGCATGGGAGTGCTACCCATCACTTTTAATAAAGGCGATAAATGGCAAAATTTAGGACTTAAAGGCGATGAAGATATAAGTATTAAGGGCCTTGAGGGAGACATTAAGCCGCACCATAAATTGAAGTTAAATATATCAAAAGATGGGAAGCTTGTTAAAGAAATTGATGTTAATTTAGAAGCTTATACTGATATCGAGATTGAATATATTAAGCATGGTAGTATCCTTGGAGCAGTAATACGAAAATTATTTAAAATGTCTAACTCTTAAGTTTAGCATTGCTATTTTAGCTAATTTATAGTCAATAACTAATTGAAATTTAAAGGCGCGCAAAGCTATGCGCGCCTTTAATTTTAAAAAATTCTGTTTAATTCAGCAATCAATCCTTAAATGTGTTTTTAATACATATAATTAATTTATATAAATAAAAATAATATATTTAAGTCTTAAAATATTATTAACAAAGTCTAGAGCGTGATATTATTAATAATGAATTCATAATTAATAACTAATAATTATATGTCTAAAGCTACTAAGGATAAAGAGAAAAAAACAGTTACGCAACCTATAGATTCTGCTAAGCTTAATAAAAATATTGATTCTGCAGTAACTTTTCTAAATTCAAAAAATGTCAGCAAGCTGTTAACAAGTTTAGTAAATGATCTTTCAAAAGATAATGGTAAGACTCAAAAGGGAACTATATTAAATTTTATTACAAATAATTTAAGCACAAAATCAATTACATTAGGTCTTAAAATAGCAACTACCGAGCCATTGCAATTAATAAACATGTATTCTTTATATAAAAACTACAAAGCGCACCCTGAAAATAAAGAAACTATTGTAAAAGGAATTATTGATAATGATAAAAGCTGGGGCTTGATTAAGGGCGCAGCTAAGCATATACCTAAAATCAGTAAAATATTAAATAATCCTTTTATCGCAAAAAAGTTACCTAAAAACCTTGAGAAATACAAAATTGCTTCGCTACTTAATGATAGAAATTCTAAAAAGCTTACTTCATCTCTGCAAACAGATGATACAATGAATTATTTTAAGAGTTTTGCACAAAATATTGCGGGTGATAAAACTTTATTAAATAAAATTATCAACCCACCAAGTAAGGAGGAGGCCGAGAAGCTCAAAAATCCTGCAGATTTGAGCCTTAAGCCCGAAGACCTTATTAAGCATCTTCCAAAAGATGTGCTAAGTAATGGCCAAAACAGAGTTGATCATTTAAGTAATTTTTTAAAAGATAATAAAAATTTGATTAAAGAAGCAACCCAGTTGCCTGAAGTTAAAAAAGGTTTTAAAACAGCATTAAATACTGAACTTACTGAGCTTAAAAATGTTGAAAAGCTTGCTTATTTAACAAAATATCCAAATGAGCTAAGTGCAGTTCTTAGTGGTATAAGTAATAAAAATAGAAATCAATACTTAAAGAACTTAATTAATATTGTTGGTCAAGATGACAATATGCAAGAATTTGTTGCAGCTAATAGTGATCTCATTACTGATATTATTGTTAAAGATGCGCTGGATCCAAATAGTAAGAAATTTATTAGTGGCGCTATTAAAGTAGCGATTAAGAATAATAAAATTTATGACAATATAAATAATATTATTGATATAGTAACTTTAGATCAAGGTAAAACAAATCGTGAATTGGCTATTGGAAGAGTTATTGAATATCTTAAAATTACTGAAAAGGAACCAAAGCTTAAAGAATATTTGCATGAAAATAAGGAAGATTTTCAAAACTTACTTATTTCGGTAATTGAAGATCAGGTAAATTTAGGTGCAACAGCAAATAATTTTATTGCAGATATACTAGCTGAGAGAGTTGAAAATCCAAAGCAAATGATTGAGTTTTTGGAAGGGTTAAATGCAGCAAAGAATAAAAAATCATATATGCAAACTTATGTCACACAAAGTGTTCTTGGAGTGATGCCGCAAAGCTTTGGTGAGGCTACAGCAATGCCTCTAGGGGTTATTAAAAATACTGCAAAAGGAATTTATCAAGGTGCTAGTAAAGCTGTGAAAGCTTATAATAAAAGCTCCAGCTTAGAAAGCGTTAGAGGAAATATTCTTAAAGAATTACCTAAAAAACTACAAATTCATTCTCAAAATCAAAATCCAAATGCAGCTAATGATCAAAAAACGGATATAAATATTTTTCTTAAAAATATACTTTCTAATCAAAAAGATTTAAATAGTAAAGTTTTTAAGAATGCTGAGTCTTTAATTGTTAGAAATACATTTTTCAGTAATCAGAAAATTGGTAGCGATAAATCTAAAAGAACCCCTAAAATTTGAACATTTGGAAATTAAGGGCGCTGCTTTTAACAATGCTGATCTAACTAATATATCATTTAAAAATAGTAAATTGACTAATGTTCAGTTTAAAAATACTAAATTAAAAGATATTAATTTCGATGGTGCTGAAATTGACGGTAAAACACTTAAGAATCTTTTACCTGCTATTAGGGCTAATCAAATATCAATCAAGGGCGCAAAAATTACTGGCAACGTGGAGTCTATGAATTTAACAGGTATATCTCTTGAGGATACTGATTTAACTCAGGTAACTAGTTTCAAGGATACAGAGCTACATGGTACCAATTTTACCAATGCGGCTTTACCAACTATAGAAGGAAAAAATATTTTTGCTGATACCTACAATCTAGATAGAGCAATATTTGGCTCAGAGCTAAAAAATAACAACGAGCTTAATAATTTAATTGATAAGGAAAGACAAAGTGCCCCTATAACCCTTGCTAAGGAAGTTAGTTATAATCTTGCAAAAAAACATTTTCAACAAAATAATGAAAATAGCAACATACCTTATGACCCTGATAAAGATCAAAATTATTATATAATTCTTAGTAATGTAACTAAATTATTACATGAGCGAGATATCGTTAATGCTAAGTTGCTCGATTCATTAGGCAATAATATTACTGCTATACAAAATATAAAAAATTACCCTATAGATAAAAATAAAATTACGAATAGCGATGATTTGCTAAGTCCTGAATATGCTATGACTTTTCTTTACACTAATATAGATAAATTACAAGATCCAGCATTTAATCTTAAATCAATGCAAGCGCAATTACTTGCAACTAAAATGGCTGATCAAGTTAGCTATAAATTATTTGGTCCTGGCCAAGGGCGCGGTCAAGATAATTTGATGCTTAGAAACATGTATGAAGATATCCTAGTGAATGAAGTTGCGCATAATAAAAATTTTAACCCTATAGAATTTGCAAATAGAGATGATTTTAATGATATATGCCTTTCGCATAGTAATCTAATACGCAGTAAATCTAATTATACCGCTATGGGATTAATCACTGGAGGAATTCAACTTAAGGAAAATCACCTTGATCTTGAACTTAAAAAAGAACTAAAGAATGATCTTTCATTAAGTGAAAAGGAGGTTAAAGCTATTAGAGATTTAGCGGATGAAGCTACAACTAAGCTTGAATATTCTGAAAATTCTAAGGTCCAAATTGAGAATCATCTTAAGAGTGCTTTTTTAGAAATTAAATCTAAAATGCAACTCGATGGGATTGATATAAGCAATATTATTAATGAAAATAAGGCAAAAATTATAGGAAATAAAGATAGCGAGAAGGGTATTACTGGTTTTTACCAAAAAATGGAAAAATCTAATCTATTAGGGGCCTTATATTATTCACAGAAAGAAATTGATCCAAGTAAGCTTAAGCTTGGCACGCAAGAAGCTATGAATAAAGTAATTAGTATTATTAAAAATCCTTTGCAGGAATCTAAAAATCCTGCCAATAAAACCGCTGTTCAAACTGCAGAAAAAGAAGCGCTTAAGATTCAAAAGTCAGTTACACCTGAAAATGCTACAACAAATCTGAAAAAGAGCTGGGCTATTAAAGTTAAACCACCTAAATCTAATAAAGACCAGGTTATGCGCAAGTAAGTTTGAATAGTTATTGATTTTATAGTCAATAACTATTCGAGCTCCTAAGAGCGCTTTAGCCCCGCTTCACTGACCTATTAATATTATTAATTGGCTACTTATGCGTTACCTCCAATTACAGTTCCTTGGTGATATACAATTACCCAACTCTCACTTTCTTTTCGCCAAATCGTAGACCGCCTTTTAGTTCTATTCTCATTTTGAATCAACACATAAGTAAAATACATTTCTTTAACTAGCTATGCAAGCTTTTAGGCTCCCTAATTTTATCAAATTAAATAACTTTAATGCAGGTGTTATGACAATAGCTATTGACGATCATAGCATATTCTAACTAGCACAAAACATAATGCCCCAGATGTTATTATTAACGGAGCAAGCGCTAGATCAAGTAATATTGATAAGGCCATTCCGCATATACTTATAATTATAGAAATTACTACCGACCTTTTTATCATCTGCAGTGGCGATGAAGATATTATTTGAGCTATCAGAGCTGGCACTATTGTTATTGCTGTAACCAAGAGCGCTCCAACAATTTGTAAAGAAATTTGTATTATAAAAGCGGTTAAAAACAAATAAGTAAATTCTAAAAATTTTACATTGATGCCTTTGCATTTCGCTATATCAGGGTTGATTATCACTAACAGCAATGAACGAAAATTATATAAATTAAAGCTTACATTAAGCAAAAATATACAAAAAAGCACTAGCAAATCAACATAATTAATGAATATTAGATCTCCAAATAAGATTTGACTTAGCAAGTTCTGCTCAGGATAATATGAGCTAATTAATAAGGCTAGCGCGAGTGATAAACTTGAAGCAAAACCAATTAAGGCATTACTATCGCTAGTATTTCTAAAATTTATCATAAAGAGTGCAAATAAGCATGACATTATGAAACTTGTGAATATGATATTAATTCCTAATATCAAACTTAAAATTATCGTTATAATGCTGGCATGAGCAAGGCCATCAGCTATATAAACATATTTCTTCCATATTGTTATGCATCCGAGTGGCGCTAAATTTGCACTTATCAAAATTAATGATAATATAACTAATATCATATCACTTACCCTTCACTATGATTATGATCATGATCATGGTCGTGGTCGTGAACATATAAGCCAATTTCGCTTAATGCATTTTGCATTTGTATATTATTCTTTAACTCAGAGGGCTTGCCATGGCAGCAAATATGTCCATTTAAACAAATAACCTGATCTGAATTTTTCATTACCGTAAATAAATCGTGCGATATCATAAATATAGTCAAAAAATATTTATCCTTTAGCACTTTAATTAGTTTATAAAATTTCTTTTGAGTATTTAAATCTAAATATTGTGTTGGCTCATCAAGTATAAGAAAATCAGGCAAAGAAAGCATTGATGCAATTAAGATCAATTTCTGCATTTGACCACCTGAAAGGCTTGATACATCTTCATGCATTAAAGGTAAGATTTCAATATATTCATTAAAATCTTGAAGTAACTTAGTGTCGAACTTTGGGCTTATTAAATTTAACAACTCAGCAGCTTTCAAGGGGAGGTAATGATTACTCACTACTTTTTGTGGAGCATAGCCAATTTTTAAATTCCTATTTCGAATTAAAACTCCTTCCGTTGGCACTAATAAACCTAAAAGCAATTTAGCAATCGTAGTTTTACCCGCGCCATTTTGACCAATTAAAGTGGTTATTGTTTGTTTTTTAATATCAAACGTAATATCCCTTAGCAATTGCTTGTTACCCAGCTTTAAGCCGACATCTTTTAAAGATGCGTAAACTTCCATATTTATTTTAAAAAATCTTATTAATTTAATTAACTAAAGCTAAACCCTAGTTAATATTGCCCTTAAATATACATTATATTTAAGTAAGTCTCAAGTTATTAAAAAACTTCTACAGCTAACAAGGGAAATTTTATCAAATTAAATATGCAATCACGAGTAGAGGCATAAGAGCATTGCTACTTTGCTGGTCTTTAACCTTTGGTGATTAGTTTATGTGATAATTTCAACATAGAATACAATATTGTTACTTTAAAAATCCTCTATAACGATATTATGTTCCACCAATACTTGCAAAACTTGTCAGGAAAATTTATTTATTAATTATTCCATACCTAACAGCTAGCAATATCAAATAAAAGGTAAAAATTATGTCAAAAGAAAATAATCCTGTTATCCCTCCATTTGAGCAATTTCTTGATGCCATCAGAAATGGAGATAAACGCATAGTTCAAAAGTTAATCCTAAGTAGTTGGACGTCCGGAAAATCTTTTAATATTCGTAATACTAATAAAAATGGAGAATCTGCATTACATATTGCAACTCAAGGCGGGCAGCTTGAAATACTGGAATTACTATTAAAGGAATATTTTTATATAGATTTGAATGATAATAATGGTGATACGCCTTTAATTGTAGCTACTAGAAATTGCAATGCAAAGAGCCAATTAGAAATAATTGAATTATTATTAAAGCATAAAGCTAGGATATTTTGTATTAATAAGGAAGGCATTGGCCCCGCCCAGCTTGCAATACAAAATAAATCTATAAAAATAGTAAAGCTTTTCATTGACGCAGAAATTAAATTAAATGAAAGTTATACTGCGAGAAATACAATGCTTAATTTAGCTGTTAAAGATGGACTAACAGACATTGCTGAATTATTACTTAAGAGTGGCGCTAATGCTAATCAAGATTTTGGGAGTTTTGATAAATCACCATTACATGTGGCAATCACTAAAAATTATACTAAAATAGTAGATTTACTCGTTAAGTACCAAGCTGAGTTAACTACTCAAGATAAAGATGGCAATACGCCTCTGCATATGGCTATTAATCTAAATAAAGCTTTAATTGTAAATATAAACAATATTTCCATTGTACAAATATTACTTAAAGGTGGAGCTGACCTTTATCTACAAAATAAAGCTGGCGATACACCTCTGCATATGGCTCTTAAGTCGAAACAATTACAAATTGCTCAAATGATGCTAATGAGAGATGTTAAACTTGATCTGCAAAATAAAGACGGCGATACAGCGCTTCATATTGCTCTTAAATTTGGTATGAAAGATATTGCACAAATGATGCTGATGAGAGATGTTAATCTTAATCTGCAAAATAAAGACGGCGATACAGCGCTTCATATTGCTTGCAAATCTGGTATGAAAGATATTGCACAAATGATGCTTACGAACAATGTTAATCTTAATCTGCAAAATAAAGCTGGCGATACAGCGCTTCATATTGCTTGCAAATCTGGTATGAAAGATATTGCACAAATGATGCTTACGAACAATGTTAAACTTGATCTGCAAAATAAAGATGGCGATACAGCGCTTCATATTGTTTGCAAATCTGGTATGACAGAAGTTGTACAAATGATGCTGATGAGAGATGTTAATCTTAATCTGCAAAATAAAGATGGCAATACAGCGCTTCATATTGCTACAGATAAAGGAAACCCAGACTTAGTAAAAGCTTTACTTGAAAATGGTGCAAATCCAAATATCAATAATTATAGACTAGGAGGTAGCGCACCGCTGCATAATGCTATAGAAAATAGGTGCATTACATCTCCATATTACGTTACAGAACAATATTTAAAAAATTTGGATATAATAATAAAAAACCTACTTGAAAAAGGCGCCGATCTTTTACAACAGGATAAATTCAACAACTCACCCCTCTATATTGCTTATAGAGATAATGAACGGGTTTTGATGAAACTGCTGCTTCATAATAGCGATTATTTAAAACAACCAATTTATGCTCATTTTACATTATTACATTTAGCAATTGCCGATGGGGGCATAAAAATAATAGAATTCTTACTTAAAGAAGCAGCTGATATTAATTTTCAAGATGCCCTAGGTAATACAGCATTACATTACGCCGCAACTGCTGGAAAAGAAAGTATTTTAAATTATCTTTTTGAGAAGAATGCAAATTTAAACCAAGTAAATAAAAATTTAGAAACACCATTATATTCTGCTTTAATTAATAACAAGGAAAAATGTATCAATGTACTTATCTCAAATAAAGCAAAAATCAGCAAGCTAGATTTGATGAAATTATATAAATTAAATCCAGAAAATAAGATTTATGAGTCACTTCTTAAAGAAATAACTCATACTAACCAATCTGATATTACTAACGAAGCTTTATTGAATAAGGCTATAATAAATATCACTGGTGAAATGTTACCAGAGTTAATAACTTTAAATAGTAACACTCTTAATTCATTAATACAAAATATTACTGATAAATTTAAAGCTTTTTGGGGACCAACTGATAATGCAAAATTTGCAAAACTAGAATTAACTCCGGCTGACCAATCCAATATTGTAAAATTAACTGGTGCTGATGAAATTGGGCCCGAAAAGCCCGATCCTGACTCATTTGAAGATTTTTAATTAATTCTTAAGTAACTATGGTATAAATCAATATTGAAAATTTTGTAAAAATTACTATACTGTTTTTAAGCAAAATTAAACCTTATATTGAAGCAAACCTCAAGTCATGAAGAATATTTTTCAGCATTTCGCACCTAAAGCTCATAATGAAAGCAATATTATACCTTTAACTAAATTTGATAAAAATTTACTTGGTGGCAAAGGTGCTAATTTATTTAACATGTGCGAGATGGGTATGCCTATACCGCCTGGCTTTACAATTACAACGGAGCTTTGCACATATTATTATAACAATAATAAAAAATTGCCTGAAGATTTTGACGCAAATTTAAGGATCGCAATAAAGCAATTAGAAGAATATACTGGAAAAACTTTCGGGGGTGGTAATAAACCTCTATTAGTTTCTATAAGATCTGGAGCTGCAGAATCTATGCCTGGCATGATGGATACAGTTCTAAATTTAGGAATTAATAATATAACTGTCAATAAATTAGCTGAAAACACATCTAATATTAAATTTGCTCTCGACACATACCGTCGCTTCATTGAAATTTATGCCGATATAGTACTTGAAGTTCCATTTTATAAATTTAATCAATATTTATCTAACTTCAAAGAAAAGCGTTCACTGATTAATGATTATGATTTAAGCGAAACGCAGTTAAGAGAAATAATCGATGAGTATTTATCAATAGTGAATCAAACCACTTCAAAAGAATTTAATCAAGATCCATTTCAACAACTCAAAGATTCAATAATAGCAGTTTTAAATTCCTGGATGAGCGAGCGTGCTATTACTTACAGAAGAATAAACAATATACCCGGTAACGGAGGCACCGCAATAAATATTCAAGCCATGGTATTTGGCAATATGGGAAATGATTCCGCAACCGGGGTGCTATTTACTCGGAACCCTTCAAATGGCCAAAATCATCTCTTCGGTGAGTTTATGATTAACGCCCAAGGAGAAGATGTGGTCGCTGGCATTAGAACGCCATCACCTATAACATTTAGCACTGAGGATGATGATCATTCAATGCAAGTACTTATGCCTTCTAGCTTTAAAGAACTAAATACTTACGCCAAGCGCTTAGAACATTATTTTAAAGATATGCAAGATATCGAATTTACCATTGAGCAAGGCAAGCTTTATCTCTTACAAACCCGCGCGGCAAAGCGCACGACTAAAGCTGCTATCAATATTGCCTATGACATGGTCCATGAAGGAATCATTTCTAGGGAAGATGCTATTAATTATATCAAGCCTGAATCGCTTAATCAGCTGATTCATCCGAGCCTTGAAAATATCGAAGGTAAGCATATACTTGCTAAAGGTTTGCCAGCCTCGCCTGGTGCTGCATCAGGAATAGCAGTCTTTAATGCCCATGATGCTGAGCAACTTTCACATCATCATAAAGTTATTCTAGTTAGAAATGATACCAGCCCTGAAGACATTGCCGGCATGCATGCTGCACTCGGGATTTTAACAGCCAGAGGAGGCATGACATCACACGCTGCTGTAGTCGCTAGAGGTATGGGTAGGCCATGCGTATGCGCACTAAGTAAAGTTAAAATTAACGAGCATGAAAAATTTTTACTGACTGATGATGGGCACAAAATCAGCCAAGGTGATGAAATTACTATTGACGGGGAAAAAGGGATTGTAATTAAAGGTAGCGCTGAGTTAACTCCACCAGATTTTCCGCCCAAGCTTAATGAAATTATTAGTTGGGGACGCATTAGAAATACGATGCATGTAAGGGTCAACGCTGAAACTGTAGATGATTTGAAAGTTGCCAATAAATTTAATGCTGAAGGTATAGGTTTATGCAGAACTGAACATATGTTTTTTGACAAAAATAAACTACCGCTGATCAGACAAATGATAATAGCTAATAAAAATACTCAAAAGCAAGATGCTATCGAAAAACTTTTACCAATGCAAATTAAGGATTTTAGAGAGTTATTTAAACTTATAGGAAATCACCCTATCAATATCAGGCTACTCGATCCGCCGCTACATGAATTCTTGCCTAGAGAGGCCTCTGACATTAAATCCATAGCTGAGATGATGCAAATCTCAGTAGGAATTTTAGAAAGCCGACTACATAAACTCTCCGAACTTAACCCCATGCTTGGACATAGAGGATGTAGGCTTGGAATTAGTAACCCTGAAATTTATGAAATGCAAATTAAGGCCATTTTTGAAGCTGCTAAAGAGCATATTAATGAGCTAAACACCAACATTATGCTAGATATTATGGTGCCTTTAGTGAGCTCTGAAAATGAAATCAAAATCATAAGAGAGTTAATTACGCAAGAGTTTGTTAAACTACCTAATAATATACAAGAGCATATTAACTTAAAAATTGGTACCATGATTGAGCTGCCAAGAGCATGCTTTATAGCCGATAAAATCGCTCCAATGGTTGATTATTTCAGTTTTGGTACTAATGATTTAACTCAAACAACTTTCGGCATATCTAGAGATGATGCCAGTTCATTTATGCAGACCTATATTGAAGAAGGTATTTATAACCATGACCCATTTGTAAAAATAGATCAAGTAGCAGTTGGTGCATTAATTGAAATAGCAATAACTAAAGGTAAAGCTGCTAATCCTAATTTAATTATTGGCGTTTGCGGTGAGCATGCTGGAGATCCGGAATCAATCAGATATTTCAAAAAAATCGGCGTAGATTATATATCTTGTTCACCTTACAGAGTCCCTATTGCTAAAGTCGCAGCATATCAAACATTCATTAAATAAAAATTCACACCATTATGTCAAACTTAGCTAATTTAGAAAAAATTCTTGATCGCCATAAACTTATTGAAGCAAGGCTTGCTAGCGGTATAACTGGGGATGAATATATAAAACATGCTAAAGAATTTTCTGATATGCAACCACTTGTCGATAAAGTTACCGCCTATCAAAATGTTTCACGTGAACTGGATAATGTTAATTTCACTATTAACAAGGGGGGACTTGATAGAGAAACTCTTGAAATGTTCATGGAGGAAAAAAATAATCTTGAAAAACAAGTTACTAAGTTAGAGAAGGAAGTAAAAATTGCACTACTTCCTAAAGATGAAGCTGACCAAAAAAATGCTATTTTAGAAGTGCGGGCCGGAACTGGGGGCGATGAAGCCGCTCTATTTGCCGCTGATTTATTTAGTATGTATCAACGTTATGCAGAAAATTTAAATTGGAAATTTGAAGTTTTATCTATTACAGATACGGGAATTGGTGGATATAAGGAAGCTTCAGCTCTTATTAGCGGTAATAATGCATTTGCAAAGCTGAAGTTTGAATCTGGTGTCCACAGAGTTCAGAGAATACCTCAAACAGAAACTAGTGGTAGAATTCATACCTCTGCTGCTACAGTTGCCGTGTTACCTGAAGCTGAAGAGGTTGATGTACTTATTGAAGAAAAAGATCTTAGAATTGATACATATAGAGCGTCAGGCGCGGGTGGGCAGCATGTTAACACTACTGATTCTGCAGTTAGAATCACACATATTCCAACCGGCGTGGTAGTTACACAGCAAGATGAGAAATCTCAGCATAAAAACAAAGCTAAAGCATTAAAAATTTTGAGATCAAGAATTTATGAAGCTGAAAGGCAAAAAAGAGAAATGGAAATAGCTAGTAGCCGAAAAACTCAGGTGGGCTCTGGCGACCGCTCTGAAAGAATAAGAACCTATAATTTTCCTCAAGGGAGGATATCAGACCATCGTATTAATTTAACATTGTATAAGATTGAAGAGGTTGTTAAAGAAGGGCAATTACATCATTTTATTGATGCTCTTATTCAAGATGATGAAACAAAAAGATTAGCCCAAGAATTATAATTTTAATCTATCTTTTCATACTTTTGTTAACAGTGACATATATAGTAATGACGTTGATTAATATACTTCATTTGAAGTATCATCAAGATTTAAATTCTGATTGTCATTATCATATTCTATGTTTGGTAGATAATTATTCACCTTAAAGGCCTCATCGATGGAATCAGGGGCAGTAGAAACTTGACCATTATCATAACTAGTCTTAACTAACTTTATGGTGCTCGGCACTCTGAATGGTATGTCTGGAATATCTTGATATGAATTTTTCATAAAATCAATGAATATGGGTAAAGTAACGTTGGCTCCATATGCATGAGCACCAAGGGATTTTGGTTGATCATAGCCAATAAAATTACCTACCACTAATCTTGGTGTAAAGCCTATGAACCAAACATCTTTAGCATTATTTGTTGTACCCGTTTTGCCAGCCACCGTGAAACTGAGTCCTTTTGCCCTAGATCCAGTTCCTCTTTTCATAACTCCTTCTAAGAATGATGTAATTTGATAGTTACTAGCCTCATCAGTAATCATGCGCTCATCCGCTTGTTCATATTCGGGCGGCAACACATTTCCACTAGCTTGATCAAATTTGTAGTTTTTACATTGATCACATTCGCTATAGTCACGTCGGTATAAGACATTACCCTTACGATCTTTAATAAGCTCAATATAATGAGGCACAACCTTGCGCCCTTCGCTAGCGATGATGGCATAGGCTGTTGTCATTTTCTCTAAGCTTGTATCAACAGCTCCTAAAAATATTGAGTTCATTGCAACTGGATCTTCACTAATTCCAAAGCGCCTAATTGTTTCAGCAACCTTTTTAATGCCCGCTGTAAGTCCTACTCTAATCGTAACTAAATTACGAGATTTCTCCATGCCTTTACGCATAGTTATAGGCCCCATAAATTTACTATCATGATTTTTAGGAGTCCATAAAGGTAAGCTTGGACCTTGAGAGATTTCAAGATATTCATCCTCAAATATCCTATTTGGCTCAATACCATTTTCAAGAGCTGCAAGATACACAAATGGCTTTATAAGTGAACCTGATTGCCTACTAGCTTGATTCACTCTATTAAATTTACTAGCGCCAAAATCATATCCACCTTCAGCCGCTAAAACTTTACCGGTAACGGGCTCCATAACAATCATTCCGCCATTTATAAGGGGAATTTGTCCAAGCATATATTGCAAATTACTATTTTTATCAGAAGTTATCGAAGAATCATGTTTTTTACATGCAATAATTATATCCCCAACCTTAAGTATATCTTTTACCGATTTTAGATTAGTCTTAGCCCATTTCATATCCTTTAAATAGATATTGCTTTGGGTAGCATCTTTAAGGCCAATCCGTGCAAAGTTATCATGGACTTCAAGAACAACAGCTAGAAAATCATTTTTAATACCTGCAGGTATCGGCATTTCTTTTAGATCATCTTGCCAATTAATTATATCAATGTTTTTTATAGGCCCCCTATAGCCTCTATCTCTATCAAACTTTAATATACCAGCATCCAAGGCCTTAGCGGCACCTTTTTGCAAGGTTGAATCAAGACAAGTAATAATGGTCAATCCCGCAGTATAAAAATATTCTTCTCCGAACATATTTATAACTTCACTACGAACTTGCTCAGCGTAATAGTCGGCATTTACAAATAGTTGTTTGTTAAAAGTGCCAAGTATAATAGGATCTTTTATTGTCTCTTTAGCAAGCTTTTGCGGAATATATCCTTCTTCATACATTCTCATGATTACATAATTCTTGCGCTCAAAAATGCGATTATAATGCCTTCTTGGATCAAACTGCGAAGGAGATTTTGGCATTGCTGCAAGCACAGCTGACTCATTAAGGGTTAACTCCTCAACCGATTTATTGAAATATACAAGAGCGGCTGCTGCAACGCCATAAGCCCCCTTGCCGAGATATATTTGATTTAAATAAAGCTCTAAAATCTGATCTTTAGTGAGAGTTTTAGTTATCATGTAAGATAAGATTGCCTCTTTGATCTTTCTTTCAATTTTTCGCTCAGAGGTAAGCAGAAAATTTTTCACAACTTGCTGAGTAATAGTTGAACCACCTTCAACTCTTTGATTATTCAACAATTTGGGGATATTTTTAATGGCAGCTCTGAGTATACTAAATATATCAATGCCAGAATGATCATAATAATTCTTATCTTCAACTGCTATGAATGCCTCAATTAAAGACTTTGGTAAACTTGAGATAGGCACAAATATACGATGCTCTCTAGCATATTCTTCCATCAGCTTTCCATCAGATGAATAAATCCTAGTAACGCAAGGAGGGTGGTAAGCTTTTAGCTGGGAATAGTCAGGTAGGTTTCTGCTATAATAATATATGGTATATCCAGCAATAGCAATACCCATGGCCATAGCGATAAGTATAACTTTAAGTAAGATGATGGAAGTTCTATACATTTAAATTTAAGTAACCTAGTTAATCATAACTTGAGTTTACTTATAATTTAATCGGCACTGATTAGCAAGCTAAACTATAATTTAAGTGGCAATAAATATGGCAAATTACACTAAGTTATTGTTAATTAAACCCGGGGTCCACTGCGCGCGCGAACAGGAGCGAAGTCTATATACTTAAAGGCGTGAGCGAAAAAACACCGCGCCCCCGAGGGGGAGCTCAATTTTATTGATTATAAAGCTATCTAGTTGGCGAAGAATCATCCTTAGAGTTTTTTGTTGAGTTTTTAGATTTTTTAAATAATTTAGAGTATAAACTTTTTGATTTCTTCTCGCCTTGTGCAACTATTGAAGTGGAAGGGCCACTAGATTTAGCTTGTTTTTGGGGAGCATAGCCAGATTCACTTTTGCGCGAGCTGGCAAGTTCACTCGCATCAATGTTGCTGGGTTTATCATGATCAGGGTTAATAAATATCCTATCAATTTTTGGCCCACTTGGACCTCTAGCTTTAAATGCAATAAGCTGCTGTTTCATATATTCTAATTTCTTATCCATCTCTTCAGCAGAATTATACTGCTTACTTGAGTCCTTGAGGCGTAGGTCTTTAGAAGCGTTTTTTAACTCCTTTTTGAAATCAAAATAATCTTCATGTACATATGTAGGAGGCAAGTCAGGAAAAAGTATTTTAGGATATTTCTTATTTCGTAAATAATCAAAATCAAACTTTTCTAGGCTATTTTTGTTATTATTAATAGGTTTTTTTTGAGGCTTTGCTTTGCTATCCCATATTATTGGTTCATGCTCAAAATATACGTTAGCTCCTTCAATAAGCGGTGTCTGATTTTTTTCTTTACTTATTACGACTTCTTTTGTTAAAGGCTCTCCTACAGGATAGTCAGTGATTTTGCTTGATGATGATTTCTTTGATTTTTCACTTTTAATTTCGTCATTTGGGAAATCTTGCGCTTCAGCAAACTGATAAATAGGATCTTCGTCTAAAATATTTTTAAGCGTAGGTTTCTTATCACTTGAAGTAGAAACTTGAAAATCTTTATCTTTAGGCATTTTAAAAAATAATTAGTTATATATAAAATGTTAACATTTATAATGACTAAATTAAAGTATTTTAATTATTATTCATTATTTATTTTATTTACCAAAAATACTTTGTGATATATTTTTACCTTTAGTAAACATTTTATTAGTTAACTTACTTATATTGTTGGGCTTAAATTTAGTTAATATGTTCTTTTTTATTCATTCGCTCAACCTTATTTTGATTTGCTTTTGTATTTTTTAAATTTTTTTCTGAATCTTTTAAGGCCTGCTTTATATATTTAGGACTGTTTAAGTCCTTTATTTCTTCAGGACTATAGTCAGTAACTTTTTCAACTGGATCTGGTTCCTTGAAAGCCTCATACAAATCAACTTTATCAAATTCGTGAGCTAATTTTCCAGATTTTTCCTCGGCATTTACTTCAGCTTTTTCATCTGGTTCCTTGAAAGCCTCATACAAATCAACTTTATCAAATTCGTGAGCTAATTTTCCAGATTTTTCCTCGGCATTTACTTCAGCTTTTTCAACTGGTTCCTGATCTTTTGCGTTGAAAAGCTCATTCCAATCAGTATTGTCAGCTTTATAAGCTGATTTAGATTGATGCTTTATAATTTCTTCATCAAAATTTTTAAAGGGATGAATTGGTTTCTTAGCTTTTTTAAAAACAGGATCAGATTTTCCTGTGCTGTGAATTGGTTCCTGATTTGTTAACTTAGCTAATTTTTCATTAACAACTTTCTCTTTTTTTGAATCTTTTTTTGAACCTGCCATAATATAAATGAATTTAGTTAAGTATATTTAATGGTAACATATTCTATTAAAGATTGTAAATATTATTAATTATCATTAAGCTAACTTTTACCTATATGTGTTATTTTTTTAATAGATCTAGTAATAGTTTTATAAACATTATTTTTTTTGACACTATTTAGTAAATTATCTTTAATTTTCTGAGTTTTATCTAGATTAACCTTGTTTTTAGTAGTACCAACATTTTTACTTTCCTCCTTAGGAGATCCATGAGAAGCTAGTTTTTGCTGATTGTAATTTTCATCTTTGCTTGGCTTAGATTGTTCTTTTATTTTTGGTAAATCTTTATGCTTAACAATTTTACTTTCAGCAACTCCTTCCATATCAAAATAAGTTACCAGCTCTGAATCTTTCAGCCAAGCATCCGCGTTCTCATAGATAACTGGGCCCGAATCTGACTGCAAACTTTCAGTATCTTGAGAAGTAAGCGACTCAGAATCTGACTTCAAACTTTCAGTATCTTGAGAAGTAACCGATCCAGAATCTGGCTGCAAACTTGTATTTGATTGGTTCATAGTATCAGAGAATTTCTTTAATCCAGCTCTAGTTATAGTATTTTTAGTTGTTTTATGATTAGCTTCATAAATTTCAGCTGCAGACTTTTGAAAAGTAAATGATTCCGAATCTGGCCGAGTACTTTTAGTATTTTTTTTAGAAGTAAGCGACTCAGAATCTGCCTGCAAACTTGCATTTGGTCGATCATTAGCTGAGTTCTTCTTAGAATTTATTTTATTGCTATTTTGACTCACAGTTAATGCATTTTGATGGGTATCTATTATCTTAGTTGGGCTATCATTGCGCTCAGATTTACTATTAAGCCTTTCTCGGAGCTTAGATTTACTTGGCTTTTTTTGTTCTCGTTCCAATTTTTTACGAAGCTTATCAAACTTACTTTCATTAAGATTAATTATTTCTTCCTCACTAGAGCGACTTAATGTTTTTGATCGATTAATAGGCTTAAGTTTTACATATATATTACTTTCTGGCTTTTCAGTTGCAGCCTTTTTTTTATTCGCCATATTTAACTTATATTATGTTATTACTATCAATGGTATCATAACTTTAAAGCTTTTTAAATTAAATTAATATTATATTAGTACAAAATTATATACTGGGTGATTTAAAGCTATGCTTCTTAAGGGTTCTGATTAAATTAGCATTAAAAGACCTGGAATTTGAGCTCTTATCTAAATTCTCTCTAATTGATTTTGATAATTTTGTTACAGTTGCAATTGTTCCTTTGACAGGTATCTCAATCTCAGGAGCTGAAGATTTTAAACTTTTATTATTATGTGCTTTTTCGCCTTTTGAACTTGTTAAATTATTTACATTAGGTGATGATTCACCGATATTTGTACTGTCATTTGCTGTATTAATTACGGGTATAGATCCTTCATTTGTATCACTTGAATTTGCAATCGTATTTTTAGGTTTATCCTTAGGTACATTAATTGCTGAAAAATATGATGCACTTTTTATAATAGGATTAGGTACATTAATTGCTGAAAAATATGATGCATCTTTTATAACAGGATTAGGTACCTTAGATCCTGCAAGATAAATAGCCTCTTTTTCAATGGGATTAGGTTCCACCATTTCACTAATTTCCTGATTTTGCTCATTTTTATGAACTTGCATAAATACAGCGCTAAGGTTAGTCCGATTAATTTTACTAACAGGCTTATCTAGTTCATTCTTATCTTTTTCATTCTTATTTAGAAAAAGATTGTTATGTGCAGCAGCTGCAGATTTTGGTGATAGCATGGGAGTGCTTTCTATTTTTTTCTGAGGTTTACCACTTGCTTTGTCTAGTGCACGTTGTTCTCTTTCTAATTTTTGCAGATATTCATCACCTGCTTTTTTTAGCGCACGTACTTTTATTTCATTTTCAACTATTTCTCTCTCATGTTCATTATAATACCCTAGAGCATCATACATAGGTCCATCCTTTGTTTCCTTCAAATATTTTTTAGCCTTAGAACTTAACTCCTTTTTAACCTTTTCAACTTCAGGGATTTCGTCAATTTTTTCGGAATCATCTTCAGGATCATTCATATCAGAAGTTAACAATTAGTTTATTAACTTAATGTTAACGATTTTTATGAGCTTTGCAAATAAAAAGTTAAGTATTAAATAAAATTAAATTTTAAAAATGTGCTTATATAGTTATTGAATATTCCTCTTAACTTTATTGACACTTATTGCTTCTGATGCTGCAAAAGCTGCTATACGGGCTATTTCTGAAGCGCTTGAACCCATGCTAACAATTTGCACTGGGAGCTCAAATCCATTTAAAATTGGCCCGAATAATGTTCCAGCAGAAAATTCTTCTAATAAGCCACCTGCAATTGAGGCTGAGTGAAGTCCCGGCATAATCATAATATTAGCGCTTCCTGTTAAGCGACAAAATGGATATAATTTTTGAAGTTCAGTGTTTAGCGCAACATCCGCGGATATTTCTCCGTCATATTCAAAATTAACATTTAGCTCATCAAGCTTATCTACCGCTTCTTTTATTCTATGCGCCTTAGAGCCAATAATATTGCCAAAGTTTGAATATGAAAGCAGCGCAACCCTTGGAAAATGCCCCATATTTTTGGATATTTCTGCAGCTTGAATTGCTATTTCTGCAAGATCATCACTTGAAGGCGTTTCACAAATAACATTATCTGCAATTATAATATTATGCTTATTTGAAATTAATACGGAATAGCCTATAATACGCTTATTTTTCTTCGGACTTAATACTTTTGTAATATCATCTAAACTATGGTAATAACTTCGGCTCATACCCGTAATCAAAGCATCAGCATCTCCTGTAGCTAGCATACAAGCCGAGAAAATATTACGATCATTTTTGACGAGTCTAACAATATCGCGCCTTAAATGCCCTTTGCGCTTGAGTTTATCATATAAATGATCAATATAATGTTCATTACGCTCAGATATAGCAGCATTCATTATTGTGATGCCATCTAAATTATGCCCGTCCCCCATCGCTTCGACAATAGGATCAATTTTATTCTTACGTCCTACAATAATTGGCTTTGCATAGCCTTCATCGCGAATTATCATTGCCGCTTTAATAACTTCTTCATCTTCTCCTTCTGCAAATACTACGCGCTTAAGATCGTTATTCTTAAGTTTATCATGAATCATAGTCATGTAATTTGCTACAGGATTCAGTCTTGAATGTAGCTGCATTTTATATTGTTGCAGATCAAATGATTCTTTTGCAACGCCAGCAGCGCCAGATTCAATTGCAGCTTTGGCAACGGCAAGTGGAATGGTTGTAATTAATCTAGGATCAAAAGGTACAGGAATAATATATTCTTTGCCGAATTTTTTCTTAGTATCATATGCTTTATATACTTCTTCAGGAACTGGCTTTCTAGCAAGTTCAGCAATAGCCGCGGCTGCGGCTAACTTCATTTCTAAATTAATAGTTTTAGCTCTAACATCAAGGGCGCCTCTGAATATATAAGGAAAGCCCATAACATTATTCACCTGATTATTATAATCAGATCTGCCGGTAGCAATTATTGCATCACTTCTGACTTCCTTTATAAGCTCAGGTAAAATTTCAGGATCTGGATTAGCCATTGCAAAAATAATAGGGTTAGCTGCCATGGATTTAACCATATCTTTATCAACAGCACCTTTCACTGATAGGCCTAAAAATACATCAGCAGACTCAATAGCCTCTCTAAGAGTGCGGCGTTCAGTTTGAATTGCATATTGCTCTTTAAACTCATTCATGCCTTTGGCGCGCCCTTTATATATAACTCCAACGCTATCGCACATAATTACGTTGCTCGCACTAACTCCAGCCGATAAAGCAAGTGAAGCGCAAGACATAGCAGCGGCCCCAGCTCCATTGATAACTATTTTCATATTTTTAAGTTCACGGCCAGTAATTTTTGCAGCATTAATCAAGCCTGCAACTGTTATTATAGCAGTGCCATGCTGATCATCGTGAAAGACTGGAATATCCATCACTTCTTGAAGCTTTTTCTCAATAATAAAACATTCTGGCGCTTTAATATCTTCAAGATTAATAGCTCCCCAAGATGGCCCTAAATATCTCACTGCATTGATAAATTGATCAGGATCAGTGCAATCAACTTCTATATCAACCCCATCAATATCGGCAAATTTCTTTAACAATACTGCCTTACCTTCCATAACGGGCTTTGCTGCACCCGCTCCTAAATTACCAAGCCCAAGCACTGCAGTCCCGTTTGTGATAACCGCAACGATATTACCTTTAGCAGTATATTTATATATATTATTATAATCTTTTTTAATTTCGAGACATGGCGCCGCCACACCGGGCGAGTAAGCCAAGGCAAGGTCTCTTTGTGAAATCAGTTGCTTAGTTGGTTTAAGAGAAACTTTGCCAGGTCTACCTTCTTGATGATAATCTAAGGCTTTTTGATATTCTGATGCAGTTTGGTCTTCGTCCATTTTTTTAAAATATTTTTAATTTATTATAAATTATTATCTTAAAATATACACTAAACTAGTTGTTATTGACAGTTTTTATATAAATATACCTCATAATTTTATTCATCAATAATTGATCAATATCACTTATAACTTTAGAAAGAGGCGTAGTTAATTAGCATTTGGGTCGCGCGCTTGCGCAAGTAATGCGATTGCTTTACTATAGTCATTTACATTGAATATGGGATGAGTATAGTGGTTTTGATAAATTGTATGATGCAATTAGTATCCTACTTCCAAATCCCAACTTCAAGTTAATTAACTATGGTTAATTAAACCCAAGGTCCTGGCGTAAGCGCGCGCAGAGCGAAGCCTATGTACTAAAAGCGTGAGCGAAGCTAGATAGTACACTCTTGAGGGATTTCATTTATATTTGACTATAGCCCACTAGCCGCGAAGCTAGCCTGCTTGGCTTAAAGTTGAGGACTTGAGCTAGTATTTTTTACTTTATTATCTTTAATAAGTTTTTCATTATTAGATATTTATTAACTTAAAAGTTCAACAACAAAATTTTAAATTGATTCAATTAAAGATTGAATTGTTAATTAAGCTATTCTATATATTGATGTATATTATGTTAATTTTATAGAGTTCTTAATATGTCAAAATTTTACGGCAATAATCTAATGTTAAGGCTTAGCATCAACCCCTTAGTTTTAATAGCTCAAGCTGCAATGAACAGACAGCTTCGCACTATAGGTCGTGCACATGATGACCTTTGCTCACATCCTAAGGATAATAGTAAAAACTATATTAATATCATAAATTCAATAATAAACTTATCGCCATTTAATTATAAAGAGCTAAAAAATAATGAAGCAGTTCTCGATGCCGTAAAATCTTATTACAGAAAATTATTTGAAATAATTACTGATTTTGACAATACTATCTATATTATGAAAATTTTTCTACATAATGGTGATATATTAGACTATAAAGCAATAGATGAATATCTTGAAAAATATAAATATCTTAAATTAAATAATGATTTTGAATTTAGTAAGCCTAATATGCTTTCTTCCGAGCAGCATTGCATACTTAAAGATAAGTTGGATAAAAAAAATTTTTTTACAATAACTAATATTCTTGATAAAAATAAAACTGATCAAATAACAAATTATTTAGAATTAATTCCTAAGGATATTTTAAACGAAATAGCTTCATACCTTCACTATAATGACATAATTTTAACAGGCGAAATTGAAGCGCTAATCAAATAGCTCTATTTTCAAATAAGTATAGTCAATAACTATTTGAAGTTTGAGGGTGTCGCTCACCTATTTATATATAG
The DNA here is from genome assembly GCA_963762045.1 of uncultured Alphaproteobacteria bacterium. Taxonomy (GTDB): domain Bacteria; phylum Pseudomonadota; class Alphaproteobacteria; order Rickettsiales; family Rickettsiaceae; genus CAVXJA01. Next base: position 57,552 of record CAVXJA010000005.1, read on the forward strand.
ACTGCATTATTCGCTCCTACAGGGAACTTTAAATACTAATTAACTATGTACTAATTTCCATACCCCTTTTATTAAACAAATTAGCCTTAAATATTAGAAAATATATTAAGTTCTCCATAAGCTTCAAAGCCAATTTTTTGAGCTAATTTTAATGATGTATCATAACATTGCGCAATAGATGTTTGAAAACCATTATCTTTAGCAATAGTAAGCATTTCTTTAATAAGATAACTCATTAAACCCCGATTACGGTAATTAGCTTTAGTACACCAGTTATAATGCCCAGCTTCTAAACTTCTATCTTTGGGCAGATAAAGCATTGATGCCGAAGTAGCATTATTTTCATTATCATATAAAATGTAACAATGATGGCTTGAGTTAATAGCATATATGATCGGGGTTGAAGCTTGAAAAACTCTTTGAGATTCACCTTTGACTAAATTAAATGAGCTATCAGTAATTTCGCACCATATGGTAAAATCTTCATCATTTTGTACCCTTACTATTTTATAATCTAACTTATCTTTACTAGCCTTAAACTCAAAATCATTATTATCCATTTTGACGCAAGTTACTCTACCAATATTAATAAATTGATGTTCTGCTAAAAAATCTATATTAGACTGTTCTTCTTCATCTTGTATGAATACAAAAGGTCTCTTTGTTTCATTAGCGCGATCCAGCGCCGCTTTTAAGTTTTTCTCCGATGCCTTCGAGCCTTGAAATAAATTAAGAATAATATTAAAATCAGGACAAACTGATGAACCATCTAGCAAAGCTATGTCTCCAAATTTCATTACAGTGTGATTTGCTTCTTTATAAAGTATTTCAAAAGCTTCATAGGCATTATTCATTTAACTTACCTTTTATAATTAGTATGTAACTACTTATATTAAATTATTCAAAATGCGTCAACATGATTTAATAAACTGTTAGGTAACCGGGTTATTGCTTTTTTTGTAGTATGGCAACATGCGCTGGAATAAATATATATAATCAATTAGTATTTAAGGTTTGAGCAGGAACTAATAGAGCGAATACTTATACTAGCGCGTAAGCGCGGGCGCCTATGTACTAAAAGCGTGAGCGAAGCTAGATAGTACACTCTTGAGGGATTTCATTTATATTTGACTATAGCCCACTAGCCGCGAAGCTAGCCTGCAAACCTATAAAGCTCCAATAGTTTTAACTTATAGTATAGTAATTTAGATTAAACTTTAATATTTAAGAATAGAGCGCAAAGCTTACTTGTAATAGTTAAGCGATGAATTGACGACATTGATAATTCAATATTTTTGCTATAGTTAAGGCTTCTCTTAGACTGTTTCTTGATACTAGATTGCTTCGTCAGTTATGATAAAAAAGGGTAGCCATCTACGATTCCTCGCAAAGACAGTTGACCCTGGATTGCTTCACCTATGACTCTCAATTTTACTAGATTGCTTCGGCTATAGCTCGCTAATAGGTGGCTCCTAGATTGCTTAGTTTAGCGCTCAGGATAATGTTTCTAATAATTATTGATAAAATATAGATAACTATATCTATAAATTACTCACTAATGCTATCGCAAGTGATTGGAATATCTAATAAATATGGCCAAATATAATTCCAGTTACGGCTATGAGCTTGCTCAGGAATGATTTTTTGCTTAACACAAGGCGAGTTGCTGATTTCAACATATTTATCAGCAATAAATACTGGTATAGTTTTATCCTTACCGCCCGATACGTGAATTTGTGGTATTTCTTTAATGCTCATTGCGTAATCAATAGGGTTCAGCGAACCTACCATAGGAGTAACATTATGATGCTTTGTGAAAGCTACGTGATCCAGATTTGCGGATATGGTTAGAATATCCTTGACTAATGGATTTCGCGCCGCAACTAAAACTGCCATACCACCACCGCCAGAAAAACCAACCAAGCTAAATGGTTTTTTCTTGTCATTAATGGTATTTATTACATCATTTATAGCCTCAACAGAATCTTCAGACATTCTCTTATGCGTCCAGTAAGAATTGTTGCATTTTGGATTCATGCTCATTGGTGTATATTGACATGGCCTTGCAACATACACGACATTTGGCCTTTCATCTAATATAGCTAGTTTTAAGAAGTCTTGCCTCTTCGGAGTTGGATTATGCGATACTTGATATTTACCATTAAATGCAGCTCCGTCTCCCTCAATATAAAATACATAGGAAGCATAAGGATTGCTGATTTTTTGATATGTAGTTATCCAAAAATCACCACCCTTTACTAATTTTCGATTAAAGTCTTGCAAACGCCCTACGCTCATTGGATTGCCATCGCGCGTAACCATCTGACAAGAAAAAAGTACAAAAAATATTGGTAAAAATATTATTTTAGAAAGGAATCTCATCATCTAATTCACTATGTTCAAAATTTTTGCCATTATTTTGGCTGCCTTGACTTTTAGTATCACTATTATTACTAAAATCTTGGCTATTTCTTGAATCTAGCATAATTAATTTAGAATTGAAACCTTGAAGCACAATTTCAGTTGTATATTTTTCTTCGCCTTCGCTATCAACCCACTTTCTAGTCTGAAGCGAACCCTCAATATAAAGCTTAGTGCCTTTTTTAATATAGTTTTTAACTACATTAACTAGCCCCTCATTAAAAACCACAATTCTATGCCATTCAGTTTTTTCTTTATTTTTACCAGTGCTTTTATCTCTCCAGCTTTCAGAGGTAGCAATACTAAAACTTGCTATTTCTCTTCCATCATTCGTTGATCTAATTTCAGGATCTCTTCCAAGATTTCCAATTAATGTAACTTTATTTAAACTGCCTGCCATATTTTTTACTAACCTTTACTAAATTTTTAAAATTATAAGATATATTATTTTAACTTAAACTACAACCATTAATTTATCAAAATTATACACTTTCTGCCTTAGTGCCAGCTAGGGCGCCAACATATTGTATTCGCGCTATCCATGCTTGCAGAAGGACCTCTAATACTAATTAACTATATAAGCGATGCTTAAAAAAGCTATCAAATAGACGCCACATATCAGTTAAGAAATTTGACTTTAGTTTGATAGCTCAATAAAATTATTTTTCAATAAATCCTTTAAACATAGCGTCAATAACTGGATCAAGTAAATATCTAAGTAAAGTACGTTCGCCAGTAATAATTTGCACTTCAGCATTCATACCAGGTTTGAGCTCTAGATGGCGAGGCTCAGCTTTAGCTCTAAAGTCCTCTGCGTCGATCTCTATTTGAGCAAGATAATATCCAGCAGCTAGCTCTTGGCTTGCTTGAGGCTTACCCGGTTGGTCGATAACAATATCTGGTGAAACAGAAGTAACTTTACCAATAAACATTGGAGATACTCTAGATTTAAATGCACTGAATCTAATTTTCGACTCAAGTCCTGGGTAAATTGACTGGATATTTTTAGGCACAATTTTAGCCTCAATAACCAGTTTATCTCCTGTAGGTGACACCTCAAAAATTGTATTCATTGCAGGCACGGATCTGCCAACAGTTGTAAATTCAATATGATTCACTATGCCATCAACTGGCGAAGTGACAATCATTCTCTGAAGCTTTCCATTTAATTCATTGTATTTTTCAGCATATTCAGGGAGCCTAGTTTGAGCATCTTTAAGTTGCTCTAAAGATTTAGTAAGAGCCTTACTTTTAAGGCTTGTTAACCTGAATTGATTCTCATTAATAACCTGCATAGTTCTTGCAATTTCAGTATCATTAACGGCAATGTTACTTATAATATTAGACTCTTTTTCCTCTTGCTCTAAAAGTTGCACTTTCTGCGCAAAGCCTTTCCCAACAAGCTCTTTTAAAGCCGCACTTCTTTCACGGCTCACAGATAAAGATTTATCCAGAGCTTTTCTTTTCTCATTAAGCCCGTTAATTTGGCTTTCACTTTGTTTGATATGCTCAAGTATACTCTCAGTTTCTGATTTAATTTCAGCTCTTTCAGATTCAAAGAGATTATTTTGAGTTTTAATAATTTTTTGAATTTCAGGATCATTCATATTTTTGGTAAGAAATTCAGGGAATTCTATATGATCCAAATCATTTATCTCAGCGTGCAAGCGACTTTCAGTTCCAAGCGCCGCCCTATATTGCCCTAAAACAGTTTCGTAATCAGACCTAACGCGACTATCATCAAATTCCATCAATGGGTCACCAGTTTTAACTGTATCACCAACTTCAACATATATTTTTTTAATAATGCCGCCTTCAGCGTGATTTATAACGCGCTTCTTGGTATTGCTCATAACTGTGCCTATTGCAACCGTTGCACTATCAAGAGGAGCAGTTGCAGCCCAAATACCACCAAGGATAACAAAAATAAATATTATCCAAAAACCAAATAAAATAGGCGAGCGTGCTTGCCATATAATACTATTAGTATTTTTTGTCTTACGATTAATAATTAAATTAATTAATTGATCTACAAATTTTACACTTGACTGCATACCATATAATATGCCCACTAACATGCCCGTTGGTGTGTAAAGAGGAGGCCTTTTAGGTTTTCCCGGCATTCCACCCGGTGCCATAGGCGCTCCATTTGGCCCCCCTCTCATTTGAGGCATACCTTGTGGCATCCCCTGAGGCATTCCTTGCGGCATCCCTTGTGGCATAGAACCTAAAGGTCCGTTAGCAGCACCTTTTTTTAACATTTCTTGCAACTGGGCAAGTTGTTGCATCTGTTCTTTAGTGAGTTTTGGTTTGTTATCTGACATAATTTTTTACTAAATGTATTATTAATTACTTAATTTTTATTCATTAATATGTATTGTACCATTCTTGAGCATCTTAATGCGGCTCTGTACTTCATCCTTGGTTCCAAAGCTTGCGACTGCTCCATCTTGCAGAACCAACACCTTATCTACTGCAGATAAAATTGATGGTCTATGCGAAATAACTATAACAGTAATGCCGCGAGATTTAGCTTCTTTAAGCGCATTAGCAAGTGCAATTTCCCCTGCTTCGTCTAGGTTGGCGTTTGGTTCATCTAATACAATAAATTTAGGAGTGCCATAAAATGATCTGGCAAGCCCTATTCTTTGTTTTTGGCCACCGGATAAATTAGATCCACCGCTACCAATATCTGTATCATATCCATTAGTAAATTGTAATATCATATCATGGCCACCACACATTTTTGCAGCATCAACCACCATTTCAGGATTTGCATTTTCATCCATACGGGCAATATTTTGTTTAATACTACCACTAAAAAGCTCAATACCTTGCGGCAAATATCCGCTATGCGTACCAAAGTTTTTTCTGTTCCAAGTATAAACATCCCCTCCATCAAGCCTTACAGAGCCCGATGATGCCTTCCATACACCAACTAATATTTTAGCAAGAGTAGATTTACCAGCTCCACTAGGCCCAATAATTGCGAGTATTTCGCCTGGTGCTAAGCTGAATGAAACGCCTTTTAATATATAGTTTGGCATCATGTTCATGCCAGGATTACGGTTTGGAGTCGCATAATATAAGTTTTCTACAGCAATATTACCATCAACTTTAGAGATAGGCATGCCTTGATCGCGCGGCTCAAAATTACTGAATACTTCAATAAGATTTTTATATGACTTCATCGAGCTGCTTATTGATTTCCACATAACAATTGCATTATCAAAAGGCGCAAGCGCGCGCCCCACAATAATTGAACTGGCGATCATTCCACCAGTTGTCATATCCTGACCATTACTCGAAACCACAACATATGCACCCGTTCCAGTTACGGCCATAGTCACTAAATTTCTAAAAAATCTTGAAAAGTTTGATAAAATACCATTTCTATAGCTTGCTACAGATTGCTTATCTAAAGCGGCAGTATTAAATTTAGCCCATACACTTGTTACATTGCCTATCATTCCCATCGCTTCAACAGCTTCAGCATTTCTGTTTGCCACGTCAGCTTGCGCCATGCCTTTAATATTTTGCTCAGTAGATTCTCCAAGCGTTTTATTTGTAGCAATAGCATTAAAGAATGCGAATCCTAAAACTAAGATAGCCCCAATGATTGTAATTACGCCAATATATGGATGTATTAAAAATAGCACAACTAGGAACACTAAGCTCCATGGCGCGTCAAAAATAGTGTTAATGCCTGTGCTTGTAATGAAGCCTTTAACATTTTGAAAATCCCTTAGAAGCTGACTCGAAGATTGCCCAGACCTAGTCGCCGCCGCCGAAAGTGAATGGCTAAAGATGACTGGCGATAATTCATTATCAAGCCATTCTCCCATTTTGATCAAGGTGAATGACCTCACAATTTGCAGTTTGGCATATATAAAATATATAAAGGCAATAACAGCAGAAAGCATTGCGAGCGTATATACGTTACCACTACCAATAACGCGGTCAAGCACTTGCAGTGAATATAAAGGGGTCACCAACATGAGCAAATTAATTACACATGCAAAAACAAACACTACTCGAAGCGTAGGTTTACAATGATCAATTTTTACCTGAAAAATATTTGGCTTACTGCTTTTGTCTTTTTCTTGTTGCATTTTTAAAACCTCTATATTTTGAATGCAAAATGCTTTTTAATTAAAGTAACTAAAAAAATTTATATAATATACTTATAGCCCTAGTTTAAGAGCTTAATAATTTAAAATCACTATCTAATATAATCACTTATTCTCACATTTCAAGCATATCTATGTATATAATTATATTTATTCAATTAATAAAATTCATTAATTAATTCATTTTACTCCTCAAACGAACTCTTATTCAACTAAAATTACATTATATGGTTAACAAAAATTTATTTAGTGATATTTCCAACTTATTTCCATTTTTATGTAAGGCTAATTAAATTTTTAAAGCTTCTCAAAGGTAACAGCAACCTAGGGTATAGGGAATTTTACATTCTCAATTATAAAATAATCGAAATTAACTGTTGCTAAAATGTTAAATTCATGGATAATAGGGTTTACTAGTAGTTAAGTTTTCTAATTTATAATTGATTGAAGTTTAATGGAATTAAATCTTGATGCAATAATATTCATAATTTTCATAAGCGCTACCTTAATTATTGGTCTTAGGACCAGTAGGGGCGCAAACACGATTGAGCAATATGCTATCGGAGATCGTGATTTTAATACTGCAACTTTAGTTGCAACTATTGTAGCTACTTGGATTAGTGGTGAGTTTTTTTATAGCAGTGTTTCAGAGGCATATAAGAATGGTCTATATTCTATTTGGATAGCGCTGGGAGATCCTATATATTTACTTATTGTAGGTTTATTTTTTGCCCCTAGAATGGGAGAGTTTTTGGGTAATTTATCTATAGCGGAAGCAATGGGTAATTTATATGGCCCTAATATTAGATATATAACCGCTTTTTCAAGCTTCGTAGCATCCGCTGGTATTATTGCTCTTCAGATAAAATTAGCTGGATTTTTGTTTAAATATATTCTAGGCATCTCAGAGTTTTATGGTGTAATTTTAACTACCTTTATAGTAACTCTATACTCCGCCCTTGGCGGAATAAGATCAGTGACTTTTACTGATGTTATACAATTTGGAACTTTTTCAGTTGCAATCCCAATGATAGCATATAATGTACTGAGTAAAGCAGATGGCTTTGGGAATGTAATAAATGTAATTTCATCACATGAGTTATTCGATTATAAACAAGTGTTTGATTTTTCTAATTCATTTTCATTTAAGCAACTTTCGCTCTTTCTATTATTTATTATACCTGGAATTGGGCCAGAGATATTTCAGCGCATTGCTATAGCAAAAGATACTAAGCAAGTAGGTGATTCTTTCCTAATTGCAGCTTTCACTTGTCTTTGCTTTGCAGCAATATTAAATTGGTTAGCAGTGCTACTTTTTGCCAGCAATCCAAATATTGAAGTAAGCGATGTTATCCAAATTTTATTATTTGATAATCTAAACATAGGTATGAAAGGATTATTAATCGCTGGTATAATGGCTATGATAATGTCAACCGTTGACTCATTCATAAATTCAACCTCAGTCATCATTGTGCATGATTTATTAAGTCCATTAAAAATCATTAATCAGAAGCATCAGCTTAGATATGCGAGAATCTCTGCTGTTATTATTGGTTTTACCTCAATGATACTATCACTAAGGGAAGGAAGCTTACTTGAATTATTAGTTATCACCGAATCATTTTATTTACCCATAATCTCGCCATCATTTTGCTTAGCAATATTTGGGTTTCGCTCAAGTTCAAAAGCTATAATAGTGGGAATGCTTACTGGACTTGGGTTTATTATAGTTAATGATTATATCATTGCAGAGGAAGAGGCAAATTCTGTCTTTATAGCATTTATGGCAAATACTTTAGCTATATTCCTCTTTCACTATCTATTCTCGCAAAGTGGAGGATGGGTAGGAATAAAGGACACTAAGCCGCTTGAGGATTTACGAGCAAAAAGGCTTGAGAATCGCGCTAAAATGATCAATAACATCAAAAATTTTGATTTAGCAAAAGTGCTTAACAAGAATAGCCCTGAAGGTGATGGTTTAATTGCCATACTAGGTTTATTTTTAATGCTATCGGCTTTTGCAGGAGCGCATAATTTGCCTAAAGAATATTTAGATAGCTCATTCATTTTGATGGATCTTATCTATCCATTCTTACTCGTATCTTCAAGCTTGCTAATGAGTTATCCATTATGGCTGCCGGCTTGGAAAAAAACCATCATGCTACCACTAATTTGGAATGTAGTTATGTTTGTTGGTTTGATATTCTTTAACTTTAGCATGGTGCTTATCAGTGGATTTGCTGAAATGACGATGATGATTTTTCTGACAAATCTGTTCATCATATCAACTTTTGTCTCATGGAGATGGGCACTTGGCTCAATAATAATAGGGATGATATTAAGCTATAGCTATTGCGATAACTTCATGCCGCCTAGTATAAATGAATTTAGCACAAGCTTGCAATTCAGGCTGATTTATATTTTAGTCACCATCACCACCCTCTTAATCATATTCCTAAAGCCGAAGCAGGAATATATAGATGTGATGATAGATAAAAGTAGCCGTCTCAGTAATGAGAATGATAATTTGAGTAAGTTGAATAGTAGTTTAAGTCAGGATAATAAGAAGTTGACTCATAAGGTAGAGGATTATGATAATAAGTTGCAATTGCATGAAAAAGAGATTGAGAGATTATCGCAAACGGCGCAAAGAATATTAAATAATGTGAATCATGAACTCCGGCTACCCGTTGGAAATGTGATGAATTTTGCAGAAATCATGCGTGAGGGGCTTGGTAAATTTAGCGAAAAAGATTTACAAAAAGTATCAGAAGAGGTGCTTAAAAACTCTACAAGATTATCGAGCATGATATTAAATATGCTTGATTTAGCGATGCTTGAGGCAAAGAAAATAACCTTAAATAAGCATACAGTGAATTTATCTGAGATGATTAGTGCTAGAGCTAAGAGATGTTACGATTTATACCGAGAAGGCAAAGAAGTGAGTTTGAAGCTGGATTTAGAGCCTGAAGTTTTGGTGAAGGTTGACCCTAATTACATAAGGCAAGTCATAGATAATTTACTGATAAATGCAATAAAATATAGCGATGAAGCAGGAGAGATAAAAGTGACTTTGCGAAGCAATAGTAATATAGCGCAAATTGAGGTTACGGATAAAGGGCTTGGCATAGGCAAGAAGGATCTAGTCACGATATTTGAACCATTTATGGTTGGAAGCAATAATTTCAGTAAAGCAGAAGGCAGGGGAATTGGCCTAACTCTTTGCAAAAGAGCAATTGAAGCCCATGGCGGAGATATTATTGCTGAAAGTAATGGCAAAAAAGGAGCTTGCTTCACTGTGCAAATTCCGAAGGATAGATGATATAGTCAATAAAATTGAGGCCCCTTGGCGGGCGAGCGCCCCTCCGCGCACCCCTTTTGGTATATAGCATGGCTCATGTCCGACCTTGCGTTTGGTATATAGCATGGCTCATGTCCGACCTTGCGTGGGACCTCGGGCTTAATTAACTATAAACTATGGCGCTGTTAGCAGTGCCCATAGGCGCAAATAAAACACCTAATTACTATACATACTAGCGCCCATCGCGAAGAAACGCGCGCCTACAAAGCGCGAATAGTTATTTATTAAAGCAAAGTATGATTGTGTAATTGACCTTGACTTATTGCATTTAAAATATTAAAATCATGCGATGGAATCCTTGAATTTACGTAACGCTATAGTTAATTAAATTGAAGTTTGGGTAGGAGTGAATAGAGCGAAGTCTATATACTAAAGGCATGAGCGCAAGCTAGCAGCTCGCCCTGGGACCTCAATTTTATTGACTAAATATTATGGTATTAACGCCTTAACGCGCTAAGCTAGCTGCTCGCCTCAAGACTCAATAGTAATTGACTGTAGTAGCTCGCAAGAGGGGCTTTAAACTTTATTGACTATAATGCATTATAAACAAGTTGAAGTAATTTTTTTGGACATACAAATATTTGCCAAAACTTTTTAATTCATCAATAAAAAATGCGCCTCGGAAATGTAATTGGGGAATACGCCTCGGAAAATAATAATATATTGTAAGTATGCTATCAAATCAGATTCTGAAGAGTCAAAAACTTATTATTAAATATATTGCTAATTTTATTTTTTTAGTAAGCCTAATTTTAGTGTCCCAAAATAGTATAGCCAATCCGCAAATCGTGGCTATTAGCCAAATAATTGAGCATAAATCGCTCGATCAAGCTCGCTCAGCTATACTTGAAGAACTCAAAAATGCAGGTTATATTGATGGTGAAAATATAAAAATTATTTACAAAAATGCGCAAGGCAATATTGCAAATAATCAAAATATAGCTAACCATATCATATCTCTAAATCCTGATCTTATAATTGCAATTTCGACTAATTCAGCTCAAAGCCTAAGCACGCTTGCTAGAAAAAACAAAATACCTTTGGTTTTTTCCTCCGTAAGCAACCCTGTCGAGGCAGGCATTGTGAGTGATTTAAACACCCAAGAAGCTTATGTAACTGGCGCTATGGATGCTGCGCCCCGTAATGTTATTAAGCATATTATTGAAATTGCTACGAAAAATAAAGCTGCAAAAGTGGGTATTTTATTTAATAGCGGCGAATATAATTCATCTGAAACAGTCCGAATAATAAGGCGCGAGCTCGAAGAAGATAATATCGAATATAAAATAGCTACAGTTCAAAATACTAATCAGGTTGTGCAAGCTTTTAAATCTCTAGCTGCGTTTGCTAATGTAATATATCTGCCTTCTGATAATACTATTTTTGCGGCTATGCCATCTTTAGTTAAACTATCCTCAGATTACAAAATTCCGTTAATATCAAATGATGTTGATTCTGTGCGTGATGGAGTTTTTGCCTGCGCTGGCTATTCGCAACGAGACATAGGTAGATTAGCTGGCTCTAAAGCTGTTAAAATATTACAAGATAAATCATCTTTAAAAAGTGATTTTTCTCATATGGAGCTAGTAACTGCGCCAGAAAATATTCAATATTATTTTAATGAGAAAGTTGCAAATCTCCTAGGCATTAATATACCACCTGAAATTAATGGGTTTAAAACAATTATAATTAATAATTAACATTATGAAAAATACGAGATTTATCCTAAAATTTATTCTACTAAATATACTTGTATGCTTTAGCGTATATAATACTGCTTTTGCCAGCAATGTTAAAAATATTTATGTTAACCTATACACCAACCACCCTGCTTTAGATGCGGCTTTAATGGGATTTAAAGATCAAATTAGGCTTAGCGAAAATGAAAATAAAGTTAAATATAAAATCAACATTAGTAATTCGCAAGGCAACATAGCTTCTGCAGTGCAAATTGCAAAGCAACATGATGCATCAGGCGCTGATTTTTTAGTAGCGATTGGCACTCCGGCGGCCCAGACATATCTTCAATCAAGAAAATCTAATGCTTATATTGCTTACACAGCAGTTTCAGATCCTATAGCTGCAAATTTGGTAAGCCATAAAAATATATTAGGCGTTACAGACACACCGCCTATCAAAGACTTATTCATATTACTTAAGCAATTAATGCCTAAGGCTAAGAAAATTGGAGTATTATATAATGCAGGTGAGATTAATTCAGTTAATAGCGTAATGAATTTGCGCACGATCTGTGACTTTTTAGGTTACACTTTAAGCGAAGTTGTAGTAAATTCATCAAGTGAAATAAGCACAAGCTTACCTAAGATCGCCTCTGATGTTGATGTTTTATATTTACCACAAGATAGCGTCGTAGTTTCCGCTATAGCAAATGTAGTTCAAATTGCTAATAAATATAGCTTGCCAATAATTGCTAATGATCCAAGCTTAGTCGAAAGAGGCGTCTTTATAGGTCTTGGAGCAGATTATTATCACTTAGGAGCGCAGCTTGCTAAAATGGTGAATATGATCAGCAATGGAGAAATACCTAATGAACATATACAAATGCCAAGCAGCTCGCAATTGAAGATTAATGAAAAAGTTAAACTAGCGTTAAATCTTTACCTACCTGATTCAATATATGCAGATTCAAGGTACTTAAAATGAATATATTGCAATTTTATGGTGCCGTTGAAATTGGTTTAATATATGCGCTCGTTGCAATTGGAGTGTATATTACTTTCAAAATTGTTGATTTTCCAGATCTAACTGTTGATGGCACATTCACGCTTGGAGCTGCGGTTTCTTCAGCAATGATTGTTAGCGGATACAACCCCTTCCTAGCAAGCTTCGCTGCAATTATTGCAGGATCTCTTGCTGGCTCAGTGACTGGTTATTTAAATGTCAGATGGAACATACTTGGTCTGCTTGCAAGCATACTCACTATGACAGCATTATATTCAATTAATTTAAGAATAATGGGTAGACCAAATATTGCAATCATTGACAATAGCACTATTTTTGGTAATGGATCAGTAATTATAATATTGCTAATTACAACTTTTATCACTTGCTTATTATTGCATAAATTTTTTAAATCTAATTATGGCCTTGGCATAAGAGCTATCGGTATAAATGAAGTAATTAGCTCAGCAATGGGTATTAATGTTGGCTTGACTAAAATTTTTGCTCTTGCTCTTAGTAATGCTGTAGTTGCGCTTGCGGGAGCATTATTTGCTCAGTCGCAAGGTTTTGCAGATATCGCAATGGGCACTGGCACAATAATTACCGGCCTTGCTTCAGTCATTATTGGAGAGGCTTTAATTCATCCTAAAAAAATTGTAGTTGGATTAGTTACTTGCGCGCTTGGATCAATTATATATCGATTAGCTATAAGCCTTGCTTTAAATGCTCAATCAATTGGGCTTGAGGCTTCAGATCTAAATTTAATCACAGCACTCATAGTGGCGTTTACATTAATAATTACTAAATTTAAAAATAAAAAATAGTCTTACCTGCAATGATTGAGCTTAAAAATATAAATCTTTACTTTAATAAAAATACTAACTTAGAGAACCATGCTTTAAAAGATATTAATATAAAAATCAATGATGGGGAATTTGTAACTATTATTGGCGGCAATGGGGCTGGTAAATCTACATTAATGAATTTGCTCTCTGGCAAATTTAAACCAGAAGCCGGGCAAGTTTTTATTGATAATGAGGACGTAACTAATTTAAATATGCATCAGCGCTCTAGCCTAGTTGCCAGAGTTTTCCAAGATCCAATGATTGGTACTTTTGCAGACCTTACCATTGAAGAAAATATGGCGATTGCTTTAAAGCGGGGAAAATGTAGAGGGCTTGATACAGCCATTGACGCTTCTAATAGAGAAAAATTTAAAGAAGCATTATCAGTTCTCGGCATTGGCCTTGAAGACCGTCTTAATGATGTTGTAGCTTCTCTATCTGGCGGGCAAAGGCAGTCGCTAAGTCTGGTGATGGCGACAATAGTTGGCTCTAAGATATTATTACTTGATGAGCATACAGCGGCTCTTGACCCGAAGATTGCACAAAAAGTGATGCAGGTGACCGATAAAATAATCAAGAAATATAATCTTACTGCATTAATGATTACTCATAGCATGGATCAGGCTATAGAGTTTGGGACTCGTACTCTCATGATGTATCACGGCTCGATTGCTGAAGATTTTTCTGGTGCTAAAAGAGCAGCGCTCACCCCACATGATTTAGTAGAATATTTCAAGTAAAAGCTAGTTCGTAATTAACTATAGTTAATTAGTGTGATGTCCCTCGCACGCGTTAATCGAGCGAATACAATAGTTATTAACTATACAGGTACTGCCGTTCTAAAAAGTCTTCGTCAACATCATTCAACGCTCTTTGAATATGCACAAATGCTTTCATCGACTCCATTAAATCTTTAAGTAGGTACTGCCGTTCTAAAAAGTCCTCGTCAACATCATTCAACGCTCTTTGAATATGCGCAAATGCTTTCATCGACTCCATTAAATCTTTAAGTAGGTACTGCCGTTCTAAAAAAGTCCTCGTCAACATCATTCAACGCTCTTTGAATATGCGCAAATGCTTTCATCGACTCCATTAAATCTTTAAGTTTTGAGGTTTCATCAATGAAATCAATTGATGTGATCTCTTCAAGAGATTGTATTAATTGACCAAGTTCTACGTCATTTTCATCTGCGGCGCTACTTAAGTCTAAAATATTACTGCGAATATCTGCTGAAGCATTTTCTAAGGATTCTGTGACTTTAACTTTTAATCTTTCAAGATGTGCTGGGTCCTCATCTTTACAAAAAGCATGGATAAAAGATATTAGCTGAGCTATTTCAGGCGAACCTGCATGAAGCACTTTATCTCTTATAGAGTGAGATGATGAAATATTTAATTCAGTATTATCAGGTATAGAATGTGTATAATTCGACACTTCAACAACGCCTTCAATAAAAGTATCCCGGCTTTTAATATCATGCAAAATTGGATTTTCTTGACTATGCGCTCCGCCAAAAATATATTCACCATTTACCTTAGTTGTAAGAACTCTTTGAACTCTATCAAAAGCATCATTTGAAATGTCCATTTTAGTTTTATTTAGAGCATATAAGTTTGCATCATCCACAATTAATGTTTGTAAAATATCCTGCAATTCATTAACAGCTTTTTCTTCAGTTGAGAGCTTCACTCTAGATAGTGCAATTTGTGACTGAAAGCCTTTTACCATAGTTACTTGACGTGTTAAATTATCTAGCTCGCGTCTGACACCTTGCGCATCAGCTTCTTGCAAGGATAATTGTTTTTGGCCATTTAATAATCTGTTGGAAGTATCTTTTAGCTCAGAATTAGCTTTTGAACTATCGAACTGAATTGCTAAACCAGATGCACTTCTTGTTAATGTTTGATTCACTATTTTTGTCATTTTTCTTACCTACTAATTTCAATTATTTACCATTTAAAAAGATCTAAAATTTCTCTTTCAAGGTTAAGCTCAGCACCATAAGCTCTTGCTGATGCTTTCATATAGTTGATCTGCTCTGCGAGTAGCCTCATCTGATCTTCTTTCTTAATACCAAACTCATCTTTGAATTTTTTGTCAAAATGCTTATGAACTGCATCCTGAATATCAAAATTGGCTTTTGCATCATTTGCTTGATTCGAAAATGATGTTATAACATTTGATATGAAACCATGGAGCGTGGTGGTTATAGGCGGGACAATACCCGCTCCTTCATAATAATGATTTACAGAATTTAAATTAGCAAGTAATCCCGCTATTTCTGAAGATTTATCACCGATATGGCAATTATGAATTTCTGATTCAATTTTTTGATCAGTACCACCAACGAAGTTATTAGTACCATTAGCTGCATAGGCTGTGCCATTTATAGAACCAGTCTGACCACCTCCACCGAAATTAAAAGCAGCAGTAAATTTATTATAATAAGCGCCCCCATTAATAGACTCAATTTTTAAACTTAAATTCACTGGCTCTGCTTTAAACTTATTTTGCATTTTAGGATGCGCGTTAATAGCATTAGCAAGATTATCTAAGCTTGTACTTGTTGAAATGCCTAAATTTAAGCCACCAGCACCGAAAGTGAAAACCGTAGTATCAATAGTGACTGTATCACCATTACTAAAATTACCTGCCCCAAGTGAAGTTATTAAAGTATTAGTTGCTTTATCCTTCCCTATAGCTACAACATGCTTTTCACTAACATCCGTAACTTTGCCAAGTATTAGCTTCCTAGGGTCATCGACTATAGATTTATGAACATTTACTTTTTCATCCGAAGTATCAAAGAGATTATTGAAACCCATTTTATAGCCAAAATCGCTTCCTTGAAGACCAATGCCTATAGCAGGATCATTGCTTTCAATTATTATTCGCCCTTTAGCATTAGATGCATCATCTTTAATTTCTACACCATTTTTATCAACTAGCTTAGCTATAGCTGTACCTGTAGAGGTCATTTGATTAGAAACTACAAAATCGCCGGTAGGTGCATTTGCCTGATCAAAATAAAATCTTTTATTTAAAGTTTTAGTATCAGTTCCATCAACATCAAAAGTAATTTGACCATCTTGAACTACTCCATTATCACCAGTTACCCTAATATCTAAAGTAATTTTTTGGTTTACTGCTCCATTTATAGCTTCACTTAGGTCAAAACCTAGACGTCCACTTGCATCTCTATCTAAACGAACTTCGCTAGGTAAGTTATTGACGCTAGCAACACCATTAACGCTAACTTGCTTTATTTCAACAAAACTTCCAAAATGAGAATTACCATCTGCCTCAATATCAAATTTAAATTGATTATTTTGAATATCATCACTTGCAACGAGGCGCATATTATTAATAAGGAACTCATTTTTAGAAACTGTTACATCATCTGGAGCCGCAACTTCCGAGCCATGAAAGCTCATCTCTCCTAAGCTTACTCTAACTTCGGTAAGATTACGATTCATGACATAATTCATCTCACTCACTATATCTCTAATTCTTAAAGCGCCATTTGTGCCGCGGCCCTTTAAGTTATCGAAATCTATTTTGGATTCTAATATACGCCCGGCATTGCCATGCAAATGGTATCCTTTATCATTTAAAGCTAAAATTGACATTTTACCTTTGAAATCTACAATATCTTCTTCTGTAAATAAATTCTGAGCAGTTAATTTTGTAGCTGGAGGCCAGGCAGTACCACTATTATGGATTTTATTCACCTCATTAAAAACAGTGTTTTTCATAAAGCATATTGCATCTAGGCCTTCTCTTAGGTAACTGTCTCTAAGCTGAACTAAACCGCCAAAGACACCTGAATGTAATAATTTAGATCCCTCGTTGCCGCCATGAACTAGAATACTACTTCCATCATTACCATGTGTAACATTTTCTAGATATATTGATAAGTCTTTCGGATCTGTTGATCCAGAATCTCCATGATTAAAATGACCATCCATTACAAAATGTGATTTACGAATAGGGGAAACAATTTCCGTTCCAGAATTATTTAACTTAACAAAAGCAGTTCCATTTGCACCATAAGTAACATTGATAGCAAATTTTTGTGAAAGACTAGTGATTGCTTGATCGAGATTGCGACGCATCTCAAAAGTACCTGGAGAGTTTTTATTAATTTGTTCAAGGCTTTTATTAATCTCAAATAAAGTATTTATATCATTATTTGCATTATGTATTAATCTAGTTATATCAGAGTGAGTAGTTTCTCTAAGATTTTTTATTTCATCCACTGACTGATTATAATTCTCAGCAAGCCTTTGAGCCTGATCAATAAAAGATTGCCGTGAAGACATATCGGCATTATTAATAAGCTGCGCTGCGCTATTTTCAAATTTATTAAACTGCTCAATAAGATTACTTTTAGTTTGATCTGAGCCACCTAAAATATGTTGATATTGCTTTAAAACAGAATGAATTTGCTCAGCTTCACTCGCTCTTGAAAGTATGCTATATTTTTGCTTAAGAGCAAAAGGAGTAACTGGGCTACTATAATTTATTTTTAATCTAGTACTATTGCCAATTTTATCTTGTGTTAGATGTGCATCAATAGTAGTGGCGTTGGCAATACCTGCAGCATCAATATTTTGATGAGTATTTCTTACAAGTTCTTTACCAAGTATTATAGCTTCAGAGCTCCTAACCATAATTATACCTTATTGTTCAAGGTGTCATTAGTTCTATTTGCCAAAGCTGTTGTTAAACCCACAACATTACCTTCATGGTCATATGCTAGCTTACCAACCTTATATCTATGCTTTGCTTCTTTATAGGCTTTGATTATATTTTCAGAAATTTCAATATTAATTTTAAGTAATATCTCATTTCGCTGATTTAAGCCCTTAAGCTTAATGATTAATTGTTCAGCACTATTAGCTACGTGTGTTTTAACTAACCCAAAATTAGACCTATAATCAGCTAAGCTATAACTATCTCTATTAAAAGCTTCATAAGCAGTTATTTTTCTTTTTAATAAGCTACCATTAACTTCACCATTACCCGATTCAAGAAGATTATTTTCTTCTTCAACTATTTTTATGAGATTTTTCGTTGATTTGATTAAGTTATTGAATAACTTATTTTGCTCATTTAAATCATAAATATTTTGCAGCTCTTTCATATTATACCTGATCTATATATCTTTGTCCTTTTTGATCTGCTTATATACGCTTTTAGCTATCTGGCCCATTTTACCTTCCCGGCTTTGCTTGACAAGATTTTCAGCTAACATTGAAGAATACATCGACTCTCCAAAACCACCCTCATAATCCTTATCATCACTAGCTAAGAATTTGGTCCAATAGAAAACGTAAAATTGCTTTTCAAATTCCATTGCTACTTTCTTAGCAGCAAGATCTGTGCCAGATGACTCATGTGTTTGATTTATTTTAGACTTATTGCTTGAATTATTTAAATTAGCTTTATTTAAATTATGCGGATTGCTATTAATCGAATCAAGATTCGGTTTAGATTTATTTTGAATTTTTTGAAGTTCCTTACTAAATCTTGCGGAACCAGGTTTGGTTTTTTGTCTATTTTGAGCTTTATTACTATCCAGCTTTAATCTTCCATTTATAAATGCGCTAGAAGGATTTATTGCTTCAGCCATAATTTTAAAACCTATAATTTATTATTTAACCTCAATCACTGCATCAAGAGCCCCAACTGATTTCATGCTATGTAGAATATTTATAATATCTCGTGGATAAACTCCCAGCTTGTTTAAACCATCCACTAGATCGCTTAAATTCGCAGCGCCCTCTAGCATTCTAGTTGATCTACCCCTTCTTGAATCAACGAATTTATTTATAATATCTCTTGTTACATCAGGAGTATCTGGACCATATTGTGCATCTAATTCATTTAAATGCCCAACATTTACTACTAAATTACCTTGAGATATAGCTACTGGCCGTATTTCAACCTTTTCTCCAATAACGACCGTACCTGTAGATTCGTTAACTACAATTTTAGCTTTATAGTCAGGCTTTATGTCAATCGACTCGATTTGTGCAATGAACTCTATCATTTCGTCTTGTCTGTAAGTTGGAACTACAACCTCAACTGTTCCAGCATCCAAGGCCGAGGCAGTATTTCCTGGAATATTTTTATTAATTGAATCAGCCATTACAATCGCAGTGCTAAAGTCTGGGCTGTATAATGAAAATTTAATCTTCTCGAGTCCGCTAAAATTAAAATCTACTTCATCTTCCACTAATGCGCCGCTTTGTATATAGCCATTGGTTTCCACAGCTCTATTTTGTGTTTTTACTTCTCCAGATACTCCTGTAAAATCATTTAAAGCGACCGCACCTTGAGCTACGGCATAAACATTGCCATCTGCGCCGACTAATGGAGCTGCAAGTAATGTTCCACCTCTAAGGCTCTTAGCATCTCCCATGGCTGAAACTTTTACATCTATTCTGGTTCCTTGTCTTGCAAATGCAGGTAGGTTTGCTGTGACAGTAACAGCAGCTATATTTTTAGTT